>PNJC01000027.1 GCA_002878215.1 Hydrogenobaculum sp.
AATTATATCATAATTATGAAGATAAAAATTTACAAAATTCAGTTAGCTTCTTTTGGCTTTTCCTCTTCTTTCTTTTCTTCGGTTTCTCCAGAAAGAGCTTTTTTAAAGTTTCTAATACCTTCTCCTAAACCTTTGCCCATTTCTGGAAGTCTATTTGCTCCAAAAAGCACCAAAACTATTGCAAATATAAGCACAAGCTTCAAAGGATTGTCAAACAAATCTCCAAACATAAGAACCTCCTATATTATTAATATAATATAATTCTTAGTTTTTGGCTTTTAAAAACCCCTACCCTTAAAAACTATTTAGTATATAATAAAATTATGTTAGAACATAACCTTAAAGAGTATTATTCGTTTGATGACGTGTTGTTAGAGCCTGCTTATGCAGACTTTTTACCCTACGAAGCTGATGTGTCCACTTATCTTACAAAAAAGATAAAGCTAAACATACCAATAGTATCTGCAGCCATGGACACTGTAACAGAATACAAGATGGCTATAGCGATGGCAAGAAAAGGCGGTATAGGTATCATACATAGAAATATGACCCCAGAAGAGCAAGCTAAAGAAGTAGAGCTAGTAAAAAAATCAGAGAGCGGCATGATATTAAAACCAATCACTATAAAAAGCACAGATACTGTCCAAGAAGCTAAAAAGCTTATGGATAAATACAAAATATCTGGCCTTCCAGTGGTAGATGACAACGGAAAACTAATAGGCATTCTCACAAACAGAGATTTAAGATTTATAAAAGCTCAGGATCTTTCAAAACCAGTTTCTATGTTTATGACTTCTAAAAACCTCATTACTGCCAAAGAAGGCATATCTTTAGAAGACGCCACAGAAATATTAAGAGAGCACAAGATAGAAAAACTACCTATAGTAGATGACGAGGGCAGAGTAAAAGGTCTTATCACCATAAAAGATATAATGAAGCGCATTCAATATCCAGAGGCTGTAAAGGATAAATACGGAAGGCTTATGGTAGGTGCCGCCATAGGAACTGGCCCTGATACTATGCATCGTTTAGAGCTTTTAGTAAATGCGGGGGTTGATGTAATAGCTGTAGATACAGCCCATGGACATTCTAAAAGAGTTTTGGAAGTAATAGAACAAGTAAAATCAAAATACCCGGATTTGCAGGTTATAGGTGGCAATATAGCTACTCCAAAAGCCGTAGAAGACCTCGTTAAAGCTGGAGCCGATGCGGTAAAAGTAGGTATAGGCCCAGGTTCCATATGCACTACCCGTATAGTAAGTGGCGTAGGGGTACCGCAGTTAAGCGCAGTGGCACACTGCTACGAAATAGCCAAAAAATACGATATACCAATCATAGCAGATGGGGGTATAAGGCATTCTGGCGATATAGTAAAAGCTATAGCAGCTGGGGCTAGCTCTGTAATGCTTGGAAACTTGCTGGCTGGTACAGACGAAGCGCCGGGCGAACACATATTTTATCAAGGCAGAGCTTACAAGGTGTATAGGGGTATGGGTTCTTTGGGGGCTATGATGTCAAGAAGGTCAGCGGACAGATACTCTCAAGAAAATCTAGAAAAATTTGTACCAGAGGGCATAGAAGGAAGAGTACCGTACAAGGGCAGTGTTATAGACGTTTTGTATCAACTCGTTGGTGGGCTTAAATCTGGCATGGGGTATACAGGATGCCCAAACATAAAAGCCTTACAAGAAAATACAAGATTTATAAAGATAACTAACGCAGGATATAGAGAGTCTCATGTTCACGATGTTGTAATAACAAAAGAAGCTCCAAACTACTCTTTAGAACCTTGAAGATATTAGACATAGGCAACACTAGGATAAAGTGCTATGAGGTAAAATCTATAGACAGCATAGGTATTTTATTTGACATATCTGCAAAAAAACAAACGTTAGAATGTTATATTGAAAATCACAAAGAAGAAATATACGCCATCTCTACCAACAAAGAGTTTGAAGATTTTATCATAATAAATAAACTTAGAAAGATAGACACATCTTTATTTGAAAAGCTTACAAACTTCAAAAGCCCATACGAGGGATACGGTATAGATAGACTCATAAACTCTTACGCAGCTTCAAAGCTATACTCAAGCGACGTTTTGGTGGTAAGCATGGGAAGTGCCATCACATACGATATAGTGAAAAATTCCAAGGTAGAGTATGGGTATATAACACCTGGTTTAACCCAAAGAAAAGAATCTTTAAGCACAAGCGTACCGCATTTGCAAATGCCAACAAACGAACTAGGGAAAGCAAGAAATTTCAAGAAACCATCCAATACACAAGAGGCTATAGCGTACGGCATAGCAAAAGAATTACTTAGTACTATAAACACAATAAAAAGCGAGGAAAACGTGGAAGTTGTTATCACAGGGGGAGATGCAGATTTTTTTGAGGGCATATTTACCATAGATAAATTTCTTACACCAAAAGGCATATTTTTGGCTTTTAAAAAATAAATGTGTTATAATAATAACTATGATGACAAAAAAAGAGTTAGAACAGTATTTGGCTAAGCTTGAAGATTTTGTGCCGAAGGTGTCGGCTAAAAAAAGTAAAAGACCGGGTAGACCTAAAAAATACGACGATAGGCTGGTATTGTTTTTGATAGCTCTAAGAGAGAAATACGGTTGGTCTTTAAGAGATTTGGAGAAAAAGGCAAAAGACATCGTGCCAAAAGGTATAGAGGTACCAGACTTTTCGTCTATCCACTACCGCATAAGAAGCATGAGAGAGTATATAGAAGAGGTGAAACCGAAGCTCCTAAAAGTTATTCCCGACATAGAAGATTCAAAGGCGGATTCAAACACCAAGAAAAGCCGAAAACCCAAGAGCACAAAAACTGCAAAAAAGTAAGTTGTTGATTTAGCTAAATTTTTAAGGCTTGCCTTCCTAACCATATTTGGTTATACTAATACTAAATGGTTAGTAGGAGGTAAAGCCGTGAATACTAAAAAGAAGTATCTTAGCGTTAAAGAATTGGCAGAGCTACTTGGCTGTAGCACAAAAACTGTCTACCGTATGATACAATGCGGTAGGTTTTGGACAGAAGATGGAGAAAAGATAGTGAAGTTAAATGGAGCCTATAGAATACCTCTTTCAGCTATAAAAAGGCTGGAAACCGAAGAAATATGATAACAAGCACATTAGGTTTAACCACAAACTATGCGCTTATATTTGTATCTGGGCTCTTATCGTTTGTACACTGCTACGGCATGTGCGGAGTATTTCCTGCCAGCGTATCAAAATTAAGTGAAGAAGATAATATAAAAAATATTATTTATCTTTTTCTTTACAACTTAGGTAGAATGCTATCTTATGTATTTCTTGGGTTCTTGGTAAGCTTTGGTAGCATGAAGTTTGGAGCTTTTATAAGCAATATAAAGTATATTTCTGGAGTATTTTCGGTAGCTATTGGCATACTAATGGCCTTTATAGGTCTAAAGCTGATTTTTGGGAAAGCTATAGGCAGCATAGGCTTTTTAAACCCTCTTTACGAAGGTATCATATATATAATAAACGTTTTGTCCAGCACAAAAAGTATTTTTTCGCCATTTTTAATAGGGGTTTTTAACGGGTTTTTGCCATGTCCTATGGTTTATGGGTTTTTACTTTTGGCAGCTCTTTCTAAAAGCCCTATACAAGGTATCCTCATAATGTTTAGTTTTGGATTAGGAACAATGTTTACGATGTTTAGTTTTGGATTCTTATCAAAATATCTTATCAAACTAAAGCATCAAGCTGTGTATAAATTAATAGGTGTGATACTCATATACTTTTCCTACGAATCCATAGCGAGAGTTTATATGAGTATATACAATTGCAGATGATAGACTTATACAACGTAACAGCATCTTCTAACATATGGGTAACGCTACTAACAGCTTACTTGTTGGGGATAATACACGGCATAACACCGGATGAACATACTTGGCCTATAACATTCAGCTATTCCGTTGGAAGCTACTCGGCAAAAAAAGGGTTTTTAGTAGGTTTATCTTTTTCACTAGCTTTTACGCTACAAAGGGCTATAGCCAGCGAGCTAGCTTACTTTTCTTTGGTAAATTTTTTAAAAATACCAGTATTAGAATACATAATATATATATTAGTGGGCTTGGCTATGGCTTTTGGTGGTTTCTACGTATTTAAGTATAAAGACATGTTTCATATACACTTTGGCAAGATAGACACTTCGCATCACAAAGAGGCACTTCTTGGACACGCCATAGATGATACCCACGAAGTCATAACCATAAAGATGGCGATGCTACATGGATTTATAGCAGGGTGGGGTTTTGGGGCTTTTGCAATCATTATATATACCGTATTGGCTCCTTCTATGCCAAACGCCTACACCGGTTGGTTGCCAGGGTTTATGTTTGGGCTTGGTACTACAACGGTACAAGTAGTTATGGGTACCTTGTTTGGACTCCTCGGTAAATCTTTAAATTTACCACACGAAGTATCTAGAAAAATAGCAAGAACCACCGCTGCAAGAACGCTATTTTTTGGCGGTATCTTGTTTTTTATAGTTGGAGTAATAGGGCTTTTAAAACCGGAATGGTTAGAGTTTAGCATAAAAACGCCGTTAAAGATTCACAATCTTCATGAGCTTGACATAGGATTTTTCTTAGTAATAGCAACAGTTATGGGAATAGGGTTGTCTAGTATGGTAATTGAAACAATAAAATACAAAAAATATTACAGAGTATAAATATCTAAAGAAAGCTTTAGCTTTACCATACCTCTAAAGTTTTCTACCAAAGTGGATGCATCGTCGCCATCTTCCGGAGATGTGGCTATAGTATAAAACATATTTTGTCCAAAAAATTCCTTTAGTTCGTTTACTATGTGTATAGCTCCTTCTTTATCGGTACCAAAAAGTAAAAGCACAAGCAAATCTTCAAACACAAAAAATGCATCGGATGTCCTAGTTGAATCTATCAAGGCTTTTAGAATGCTCTCATCTTTTTTATCAAACCTTATACCAAGAAGCGTTATGTTTCTTAGTACGCTTAAATCTTCTGCTAGGCTTAGCTCTTTGCCTATTCTTCCAAGCAAAGAAAAGGAATAACCCACCAACGGTAAAAAATCTTTCTTATCAAACAATATACCCATAACTTAAATTATAATACAAAAACACTTTCTTTTTTTATATTTTCACCGATAAACACCAAGAAAGACTTGCCGTCGTATTTTTCTATGGGGCTCAACTCCGTATAACCAAACACGTAATTAACAACCATTGGAGTTTGAAAATCCTTAAGCCTCACGATACCTTTTATCCTATATATATTTTTAGGTATATTCTTTAGCTTTTGCTCTAATTCATCATAAGATAGCTCCTTTTCCAAAAATACCGCAAACTCTCCTATGTTAGATTCCTCAAGGTGATTTATCAAAGACAAATGGGCTGGCAGCTTTGGTAAATCTCTTATAGGATACACATGTTTAAACAAATCTTCGTCTACTTGGCCGTATTTACTTTTATAGATTTTAAAATCTTTAAAAAATTCTTCTGAGGTTAGAAAATCTCTTAGGTTATACTCTTTCTTTATAGCCTTTATCTCGTTTTCTATATTTTCCAATTCTTTTTCAGATATCAAATCTATCTTATTTACAACTATTATATTTGAACTACCTATTTGATATTTAAAAGTTTCGTTGGATTTATAGTTATGAAAATTTTTGGCATCTACAACACACACAACACCTTCTAACAAAGAGCCAATGTTTTGTAGACTCAACATTATGGGAAATGGATTTGAAGCTCCAGAGGTTTCTACAAAAAGAAAATCTGGATTGTATTTTTCTAAAATCTCGTAAACGCCTTTTTCAAACTCCGCCTGCAAGCTACAGCATATACAACCTTCGGAAAGCTCAAGCACGCTAGAGTAAACGTTTTGAAGTATTTTGCCATCAACACCTATATCACCTATCTCGTTTACAATTACAGCTACTTTTTTATCTTTAAAATGCTCCTTTACGGCTTTTAGCATAAAAGTAGTTTTACCAGAACCTAAAAACCCTGTTATTACAAAAGAAGATATCATTGCTGATTGCCTGAGGTGTTAAATTTTGTCATATCTGGTACTTGCACCTTACCGGTGGCTGTATTAACAACGCTTCCAGATATCACATAAGCCATATCGTTTCTTATCCTAATAAAAAATGTCTTGTTGTCTACGCTTTTTAGTATAACATCACAATACCCTGGCACAGATTGAGAGGGAACGATAGCCAATATTTTATACGTGGCTAAGTTTTGGGATAGAAGGTAGCCTTTTATAGCATCTTCGGTAGGGCATTGATTTTGAGAACTTGAAGGTTGAGAGTTAGATGATGAGTTTGTAGAAGGGGTGGGAGTTTGCAAAGGATTAACGTTTTGAGAAGGCAATATAGGTTGTTGGACAATCTTCACATTTTCACCAAAAGCCAAAAAACTAAGTAAACATGATACACAAAAAAACTTTTTCATAATTTTAATTATAACACTGCAAAAGACATTTTGTTAAAATTAGGCTATGGACTTAACAAAAGAAACCATCGGGGGAAAAGTTGATATATCTATATTGATAAAAGAACACACAATAGATATAAAAGATGTTGATAAAATAGATACTTTTGGAGCTATTTTTATATTGGAGCTTTTAGAAAAATACAAAGATAAAAAACTTGTAGGCAAGAAAGAACATATAGAGTTTATACAAAAAGTAAAAGAATTATTAAAATACAACGACGAAAAAACAAAAAAAGACACAAATCTAAGCGTATCTTTAACATTTTTAGAATATATAGGGATATTGGTTTATCATGGTTTTAAAAACATAAAAGATATAGAATTTGAATCTTTTCTAAAAGAGATAGAAAACTCTGGCGTTGGCTCTCTTTTCATATTGGCAGTGCTTTCGTTTTTAGTGGGGATAGTGATAGCCTATCAAAGCGCCAGAGAGCTCATAAGCTTTGGGGCAAATATATTTATAGTAAATTTGATAGGCATATCGGCTTTTAGAGAGCTTGGTCCGCTCATCACCGGTATAATATTGGCTGGCAGGGTAAGCAGTGGATATACGGCAAACATAGGCATAAGAAACGTATACGAGGAGCTTGACGCCGTAGAGGTGATGGGTATATCTCCTTACGTAGTGTTTGGCTTGCCAAGAATAATAACTCTTACATTTATAACGCCTTTATTGGTACTTTTTTCTAGCAACGTAATGGTATTGGGCGGGGCTATAATAGCGAAAACGTATTTAGATATTCCTTTTAATATGTTTTTTGATAGATTAAGAGAAGTTGTAGGATTTAACCAAGTGTTTGTGGGTTTGATAAAAGCTCCGTTTTTTGGAGCATACATAGGGCTTGTGGGTACATACTTTGGTTTTTATTCTGGTAAAAAGCCAGAAGACGTTACGTTAAACGTGATGAAAAGTGTAGTGATAAGCATATCTGGTATCATTGTAATAGATGCTTTATTTTCTATCATCTTTGCAAAGATTGGTATATGATAGAGTTTAGAAATGTCTATTCCTCTTATGGCAATTATATCGTGCACGAGGATATAAGCTTTAAAATAGAAAAATCAGAGATAGTGGCTATAGTAGGTGGAAGCGGGGCTGGTAAAAGCACGCTGGTAAAGCTTATGCTATTTCTTCTAAAACCAAAATCCGGAGAGATATTTTTTGACAGCCAAAAAATAGATTACAACGACGAAAAAAAGATACAAAGAATTAGAGATAGAATAGGAGTAGTCTTTCAATTCAACGCCCTTTTTAACTCTATAACAAGCGTAGAGAACGTAATGTATCCTGTATTAAAAAAGACTTCGCTATCAAAAGATATCGCTTTTAAAAATGCCGTTGTAAAGCTAAACATGGTTGGTTTTAAAAATATATGGGCTTATCCGGGTGAACTTTCTGGGGGTATGAAAAAGAAAGTGGCTTTGGCAAGGGCTTTGGCGCTAGAACCAGACATACTCATACTTGATGAACCCACCTCTGGCTTAGACCCAATATCTGCCGATGAGTTTGATAGTCTTATAAAATCTATAAGAGACAGCTTGGGCACCACCGTTGTTATGGTTACTCACGACATAGCCTCTTTAAAAATAGTTGATAGAGTGTTGATACTTTATGACAAAAAGCTTATTTTTAATGGGAGTCCATCTTTGTTAAAAGCTCAAAACCACCCATGGATACAATCTTTTATAAACGGTCAAAGAGGTCATTGTTATGATTGAAGGGAAACCAAAATACACGCTTATAGGATTTTTTATAGTTTTTGGAATAGGCGTTTTAATAGCCACCATATACTTTTCTACAAGTTTTTTTAAAGACAGGGATTTAAACACTTACTATGTTCTTACAAAATATTCGGTAGCTGGTTTATCTGTAGGCTCACCGGTAAAATACAAAGGTGTTGATGTTGGAAAAGTAAGCGCTATAAAGATAGCAAGAGACCAAGAAACCCTTGAGATAAAGATATCCGTAGAGAAAAATCTTGACTTAAAAAAAGATGTAATAGCAAGCTTAGGGATAGCTGGTATAACCGGATTATCTTACATAGACTTAGAGCGTGAAAAAGGAGTAAAAGCCTTTTATGACAAAGATTTAGAAGCCTACGTGATACCTATGAAACCATCAGAACTTCAGCAAATATCAAATTATATCCCTCAAATACTTGATTCTGTAAATAAACTTATAAACAATCTAAACAATCTAATATCTTCTAAAAATACCAAAAAATTTGACACATTGTTTAACAACATAAACGATACCATAAAAAATCTAAACAGCCTTATAGTGGCGTCTAAAAGCTCTTTATCCAATACAAACAAAGTCTTGACGGCTTTTAACAATAAGATAAACGAGCTAAACGTACAAGATATAAACGATACAGTAGAAAAATATAACCTTCTGGCGGATAAGCTAAACAAAGAAACAAAAGAGCTAAATACCCTTCTTAAAAGCCTAAAAACAAACTCAGATACATTGACAAACAGCGTATACCCTCAGATAAACAAAACCTTAGAAGATATACAAAAAACATCTAAAGAGATGAGAGTTCTAATAAAACATATAAAAAATCATCCAAACTCATTTTTTATCATAAACCACCAAAAGCCTTTTCCGTTGGAGGAGACAAAATGAAGAAACTTCTTTTGGCTTTTAGTATGGCACTGCTTTCTTCTTGTGCTTTTGTCCAAAAAGAGAAAACTATAGAATTCATACAACCAGAAGAGCACTATACAAACGCTAAAAGAGTCTATATATCAAATGTAAGCTCTCCAAGATACTTAGATACAGATGATATGGCTTATATTTACAAACATCAATTAAGGTATTTTGCAAAGCATCGTTTTCCTTGTAGTTTAAACTGCACCGTCAAAAATTATCTTTTAGAAGCGCTACCTTACTTAGTGGAAAAACCTATATCAGATTATGAGCTCTCAATATACATTTACGACTTTGAACCAAGCTTTAAAACGTTTCACAGCGGGAATATGATACTAAAAGCAAGGTTTTATTTAAAGCATAAAAACACCTACAAAATAGAAGATTTTAACTACGACAAAGCTTTTTCTGTCAAAGATTTTAGCGGGCTTATAAATCAAGAAAACATAGCCTTACAAGCTATGACAAAAAAATTAAATAATTTTATAAAATATGCTATAATAATATTTAAGGAGAGTAAAAATGTTTGAAGTAAGTGTGCCTGCAAACGTATCAAGTGAAGAGGAGTTTTTGAAGAACTTCAACGAAGCCACAAAAAACACAGGAAATCTCATGCTTTTTGCTGGAGATCAAAAGATAGAACATCTGAACAAAGATTTTTACGGTGAAGGTATAGCAAAAGACGATGCTAATCCAAAACATCTTTTTGAGATAGCATCAAAAGGAGAAATAGGCGTTTTTGCTACCCAGCTTGGACTTATCACAAGATACGCCAAAAAATACCCAAATATACCTTATCTTGTAAAGGTAAATTCTAAGACAAATTTAGTACCTTTTGAGCAAAGAGATCCAATAAGCTTGGGTCTTCATGATTTTGATAAAATCTTAGATACAAAACAAAAAGGCGTAAAAATATTAGGAGTAGGATATACGGTGTATCTTGGCAGTGAGTTTGAACATATGATGCTAAAAGAAGCTTCAGAGCTTATTTATGAAGCGCACAAAAACAACATGATAGCAGTACTATGGATGTATCCCAAAGGAAAAGCCATAAAAAATGAGCACGACCCAGAGCTTATAGCTGGAGCGGCTGGCGTAGCAGCGTGTCTTGGAGCTGATTTTGCTAAGATAAAAGTACCAAAACAAGAAGGAAAAGATGTAAAAGAGCTTCTTCAAATAGCTGTAGAAGCAGCTGGTAATACTGGACTTATATGCGAAGGAGGTTCAAAAGAAGGGGTTTTAGAGTTTTTAAAAGAGTTATATACTTACAAGCAAGCCGGTGTAAGAGGAAACGGCACCGGTAGAAATATACACCAAAGACCTTTAAAAGAAGCTATAGCTATGACAAAGGCTATATCCGCTATAACAATCTACAATAAAACACCAGAAGAAGCATATAAAATTTTTCAGGATAACCTATGATATATACAATTACTTTAAATCCAGCTTTGGATAGGACTATATGGCTTGATGAACTAAAGCAAGACGATACCAACAGAATATTAAAAGAAGAAAAATATGCGGGCGGTAAAGGTATAGATGTATCGAGGGTGTTGTTTAATTTCGGCGTGCCTAACGTAGCTCTTGGTTTTGTAGGAGGGTTTGCGGGGCTTGAGATCGAAGGGCTTTTAATAAACGAAGGGGTAAATTTTGATTTTATAAGAATATCAGAAGAAACAAGAACAAACATCATTATAAATACAAACAACAATCAAATTATAATAAGTGCAAAAGGGCCCAACATACCGCCGTTTGAACTTACAAAATTGATGGAAAAGCTAAACAACTTGGACAACCCTTCTTATGTAGTAATATCTGGCTCACTACCAGAAGGCCTTAAACCAGCTGTATATGCAAAGATAATAGATATGGCAAAATCAAAATCTGCTACGGTAGTCCTTGATACTGATGGAGATGTCTTAAAATTTAACATAAGCCACAAACCAGACATTATAAAACCAAATAAACACGAACTTTCTAGGGTAGTCGGAAGAGATATAAAAACTATAGAAGACGCTGTAATAGCTGCAAAAGAGATAAATAGAATGGGTGTAAGAATAGTTTTGGTATCTTTAGGTAAGGACGGAATAGTTTATGTAAGTCAAAATACAATAATGCATGCAACACCTCCTGCTGTGAAGGTAGTAAATACCATAGGAGCTGGTGATTCTGCCGTAGCTGGTTTTATATACGCTAAACATATGGGGCTTTCGGATGAAGAGGCTCTAAAATATGCGGTAGCAACCGGAACAGCCACAACGCTTAAACCGGGCACAGCGTTAGCTACGCTAGAGGATGCTGTTGTAATAAAAGAACAAGTAAAGTTAAGATACTTGTAGTTAATGGCTTGCTAAAGATTTCACGCGCTCTTCTTTCTCTATTATTTCGGCTATCCTTATACCAAAGTTTTCTCCAACTACTACAAGCTCAGCCTTAGCTATGAGTTTTCCGTTTGCATAAACTGATACAAAACTATTTATAGACTCGTCTAAAGCCACCACAGAACCAGGCCTTAGGTTAAGCAACTCTTTTATAGTTATTACCGTCGTGCCTATCACTACGGTAATAGAAAGAGGTATATCAAGTATGCGCTGTAAATCCTTAGATACATCTTGCTCTTGTGTAACGGCTTGGGCTTGTTGGTTTTCAGCATTGGATTCTGGTTGGGCTTGGGCTTGCATAGCCTCTTCCCATAACTTCATCAAGTCTTCATCGTTTTGAGGTGTAGGTTCTGTCTTATTTTCTTCTTCCTTAATCTCTTCAGGTTGCTGATCTTGTTTTTCTTCCTCTGCCATTATTAACTCTCCTTATTATCCAATAATTTTAGTATTTTAACAGCTTTTTTAGAATTGGAGCGCCCCAACACACCATACATCTTAAGTACCCCTTCTATATTTACCTTTACTGGCTTATTGGCAGAAGTTTTGAGCGTTATAGTATCACCTACTTCCCATTCTAGTATATCTTTTACCGTAAAATTACCGCCATCTATTGTTACAGACAAACTAACTGTTAAATTTTTTATTAAATTTTTAATTACACTATCGTAATCAACATACTCTGACACTTCTGATACGTTTCTTAATCTATCTACAACAGGCTCTAAAGAAGAGTTTTGTATAGCAAGAAAAATAGGATACTCTATGCCATCTATCTCTATATTTATATGAGCTTGTATAAACATTTCCTTTTTAGAATTCATAGGAGCTATAAGAGCTGGATTTACTTCTGTTTCCAAATACATCACTTCCCCAGACAATATGCTATTCCAACTTTCTTGAAAAGCGCTCAAAAGCAAATCTACTACTTTCTTTATAATTTTTAACTCTAACTTTGTAAACTCCTTACCCTCTATCTTGTAAGGTTTAGCCGAACCGCCAAATATAACGCTTACTATACTATAAATCATTCTTGGGTCTAATATCAAAAAGTGCGTGCCTTTTAACCCAGTAATATTGAACATGTTTATACAAGAAGGAACCGGTAATTTGCTTATCAAATCTTCAAATCTTATGAGAGATGTTTCCGCTTTGTAAACGTTGTTAATAGCCACTACCAAACTAGATAACTTTGCCCTTGAAAGTCTGCTCCACTTTTCTAATATAATCTCAAGTCCTGCTATTGTACCTAAAGAGATGTGCTCTAAATCGTCTACATCAAACTTCTCATACCCTAAAGATTTTTCCTCTACCTCTTCTTCTTTACCTAGAGACTTTAAAAGAAGGTCTACCTCATCCTGACCTAAAACCTGTTCAGCCATAGTTGTTCACCTCTAAGTCTTTTTGGCACTAAGCCAATGCTTAATAATCTTTGCCACCTTATCTGGATTTTCTTTGGTAACTTTTATCATCTTATCAACAGTAATAAGCTCCTTAGCTTTTTCTCTTAGCTCTTCAGTTTCAAGCGATTCTAAAGCTTCCATAGCCGCACTTACAGCTGGTAATTCTTGAACTTCCGGTTTTTTCCTGGTTTTTAAGAACACAAAAAGCAGTATTCCAAGCAACAAAAGAAGCAAGATACCAGCTATACCATACTTTGCATAAACAATATATATAGGAGGTTTCGGTACCACAGGTTTATAAAAAGGTACCGCTATAACAGATACGGTATCACCTCTTTTTGGATCTACACCGGCAGCCGCAATTACCAATTGTCTTATACTATTTAGATTTACGTTTTTAAGGTCGGCATTTACTATGACGCCTACGCTCATTCTCTTTATACGTATGGTCTTGTCTACAACGTGAGTTTTTTCTACACTAACATCGTAGTTTGTAGTAACCTCCTTTTTCGTAGATTGAAAATTGGCGTTTGGTCTAAGACCACTCATTGGTGGTATATTTGAAGCTGTACCTGGCACTCCAGATACGCTTGTGCCTGTAGTAGTTTCTTGTTTTTTCTGTTGACTAACTACTGCCGTAGTGTTGGGATTGTAATTTTTTGATTTCGTTTCCACTTGAGAGAAATCTGGTTCCACGTCCACAGCAACCCTAACGTTGTTGTAACCAAGAGCCTGACCCAACACTTGCTCAAGATGCTTTGTTATAGAATTTTCTAAATCGGTTTTTACCCTCAACTGTTCGTTTGTAAGGTAGGAAGAGGGGTTGTTTAGTTCTTCCGTTAGGTCCACGCCGTTGCTGTCAACTACGGTCACCCTGTTGGGAGTTAAATCGGGCACACTAGCAGCCACCAAATTCCTTATAGCTATCACTTGGCGTCTTGTGATTGAAGCCCCTGGTTTTAGTTCTATAAATACTGAAGCCGAGGGTTTTTGGCTTTGGGTTATAAATATGCTTGGTTTTGGTATAGCTAAATTTACCTTTGCTTTCTCTATATTTCTAAAACCTAAGATGGTATTTGCTAGCTCTTCTTCTAAGGCTCTTTGATATTCTACATGCTGCATGAAATCTGTCATTCCAAGTGGCATTTTGTTTAAAAGTTTAAAACCTGGATAGCCTTTCGTTGGAAGTCCCATAGCAGCAAGTTTTAATCTTAGTTGTCTAGCCTCTTGTTCTGGCACTAAAATCGTTCTACCATCTTGAGTTATTTTATATTTTACGTTGTCTTTTTCAAGCTGCTCTACTATGGCAGCCATGTCTCTGTTGTTTAAATCTCCATACAAGACTGTATAATGTACTCTTGAGGTCAAAAAAAATATTAACCCAGTTAAAAGCGCTAAAACTACAGGTATAGACAAAACCGCAATTTGCTGAGTCTTATTTAAAGCTTGGAAACGCTCTTTTAAATTGTTTAATATTTCTTTGTAGTCCATAAATTATTTAGACTTGAGTATTTATAAGAGTCTGATAAGCATCTAAAAGCTTGTTTCTCACCTGCACCAACAAGTTTAACACTACACCAGCTTTATCAAATTGGACTACGGCGTCGTGAAGCGGAATATCGGCACCTTCTAATATAGCTTTTTTGGTAGCTTCAGCAGTTTGCTGAACATCGTTTGTATAGTTTAGAAAGTTTGACAATACATCAAAAAAGGTTTCTCCTTGAGAATTTTTTTGTTTTTGAGGCTTTTCTAAAGAATTGTTTGCAAATAAATCAGGTATACCAGTTATCTTATTTTCCATAATCAGGTCCAACTATTAATAGTAAACTGAGCTATATTCTTTGTCATGTTAAAAGCGCTGAGATTAGCTTGATAGCTCTGTGTAGCAGTAATCATATCCACCATCTCGGTGGTAACGTTTATATTTGGTTCCTCCACATACCCTTGAGCATTTGCATGCGGGTTTGAAGGGTCGTATATGAGCTTAAAACCATTCGATTGTCTAATCTCACTCACATTTACCGGCACTAAACCGTCTGAAAGCATATTTTTATCGTAAACTGCTTGAAACACTGGCTCTAATTTTTGATAAGGGGTGCCATCATTTTTGTAAGATTCGTAGTTTGCAAGGTTTGAAGCGATAGTGTTCATTCTGATGCGCTCTGCATACATGCCAGAAGCAGATACATCAAAAGCGTTAAATATGTCAAGCATAATTTACCTCCTTTATTGTCCTTTTATGGCTGTGTTTAATTCGTTTATATTGTCTGTTATCATTTTCATATAAGTCTCGTAGGCTATATAATTTGCGTTTGCCTCGGCCATTTGCTTTTCTATGCTTACGTTGTTTCTATCGTTTCCTATAAGCCCAGATTCTTTTTCCAATATATCAAAATGAGGTCCTGTTTGTACTGGTTGAATTTGTTTTTTGGGGTTTGTTATCTTTAGGGCAAGCTCTTTTTCAAAAGGCACAAACCTTACGTTTAATTCCTTGTAGTGAGGCGTATCTGCGTTGGCTAAATTGCTAAGTATAACCTTATGCTTTAACCATGTATAATCTAAATAAGGAACTACTTCATCTACACCACCAAAAAGCCCCATAGCTATTCACCCCACAAAACAATAGTTGCCTTAGCCCAAACGTTTTGGCTATTTTTAGCCAAACTTAATATATATTTTAACTCATTTTTGTCTTTTAGCAAGTAGCTAATGTAAGCGGCTTTATATAAAGCCCACCAATATGTGTCGTCTTTCGTTTTATTGTAGGTCTCTATATAAGTTTTAAAATATTTTAGAGCGTTTTGATAATCTTTCTTGTTTAGCTTTAATATGCCGTCTTTTAAAAGTCCAAGCTTAGCGTAATCTCTTAATCTATAGGAGTTATAAATATTTTTATGAGACAAAAATCTATCTAACATGGTATCGTCGTTGGTGTAATAGCCTATTAAAAATTCTGCTTCTTCCTTGTCATCACCTTTTAAATTGTTTAAAACAGAATTTAAATCGGCTACGCCATCTTTTATATTTCCTTTTTCTATGTAAAACTCTCCTTGTAGAAACGTCTTTATATTTTGGTCTTGGATGCCGTTTGTAAATCCAAGTCCGTTGGTATCACCTATATACACAAAAACTCGTGATATGTTCTCGTAAGTATTTGGCTGTAAAAACATCGCAAATAAAGACGGGTCTTCTTTATAAACGCTATAAAGCCTATAGGCAAAGGTTTCATTGTAAGGGTTCTCTCTTGATATAAGGTTTGTTATATAATTTATAGGCTTTTCAAATGATACGTTGATATCATCAAAATTTATAGGTCTATTTGGGAATTTTATATTTAAAAAGCCTATAAACATATCTTGAATTTCTTCTGGAGTAAGCCCACCTTCAAGGTAGTAATTGAGAAGGCCGAAATCTGGATATAAAGATAAAACGCTTGGGAAGTGAAGCCACATAAGCTTATCTAACGTATTTTGATAAAACGGTATTTTGTAAGTAGCCAAATAATCAGGGTGCATCCATAAAGAGCTAAGGGATATATAGGCAACTGGGTTGTAAAAAACTCCATCATGTTTTAAAAACTCCCTTAAAATCTTATGAGCATCAAGATAGTCTTTCGTTGTAAGATATATAGACATTAATAGAAAATTTACCTTGTTTTTGTATCTTCCATATATATCTCTTCTTTTTGAAAGTTCAAGGTGAAACATGGCATTCTGCCAATCGGACAGCTTATAAAAGGCGTATCCGTAAAGAAACTCGTAATAAGGGTGATAAGATAAAAAACTATCGTAGTTAGAAGCTTCATGAAGCATGAAGGTAGTAGTTTTATAGTCTCCAGTCAAAAAATAGTATATACCGTAATCAAAATAATAAAGGGCTGTATCTTCTGGAGTTTTTATATCTTTGTTTTGAATGCCTTTTATATAATCTATGCCATTTTTATCGTGGTTTCTAAGCGTTGCGTAGGCTAACTTAATCTTATACCTGTTGACGTTTGGGTATTTGCTTGATAAAACCATAAAAACACCGCCAGCTTTGTTGAAATCTCCTAAAAGAAGATATATATCGCCTATTATTTCTCTTTGTAGAGCTATATAAGAGGGGACTTTGTAATAAAATGGATACATATTTAGCATAACTATAGCATTTTGGACGCCTTTTATATTTCCACTGTAGTAGTTTTCGTAGGCATAAGCTTTTGCTATGTAAAGATAAGAAAGTTCACCGTATTTACTTTTTGGTGCCATAGAGTACACGTCCATAAGCTCTGAAATAGCATCTTGGTAATCTCTTAGGTGTATGAGCTCTATGGCGTGGTTTAGCTTTTTTTGTAAATATTCGTTTAAACTAGAGCTTACGCCAAAGGATTTTATACCAGAAGCCGCCAACAAAACAAGTATAAATACAAAAAGTATAAAAAGCTTCTTTATAAAAAGCTTCATGAATCTATTTTAAAACTTTATGGTTTAATACGCTTATCATATTTCTAACACCTATGTTTAGATATTCCAAGAAACTAAGCACCACAAAAACACCAACCACATCGTAAAGCAAATCTATAAATCTTATTTCGTAACCCTTTATGTTCTCTATAAAAAGCCCAAAAAAAAGCACTATCATAGAAAACGTGGCAAGCTTTCCAAGGTAAGATGGCTTTGGCACCACACCAAAATAAAGCAACAAAACACTACCTAAAATTATAAACACCTCTCTAGCCAATATTAGCTTAAAGAGAATGGTTGGCATGTGGTACTTTAGTTTTATGAAAGCAAAAGACAAAGACAATATCAAAACTTTATCGGCTATAGGGTCAAGCAGTTTGCCCAGAAAACTCACGCTGTTTGTAAGCCTTGCTATAAGCCCGTCAAAAGCATCTGTTATGCTGACTAAAATAAAAAGAAAAAAAGCAAGATTTATATCGGCTTTTACTAAAAATAAAAAAAATGGAGATACCAAAAGCCTAAAAAATGATAAAAAATTTGGTATTGTAAAAATATTTGACGAGTTCAATTTATACCAGACCTCAATATATCGTGAAGGTGTATTATGCCTATGGGTTTTTCGTCCTCTTCTATGATGAGAACAGTTATCTTGTAATTTTCCATCAAAGATAGAGCTTTTGCAAGTATATCAGATTTTGATATAGTTTTTGGGTTTTTAGTGCAAACTTCATACACTCCGGTAGTATTTATATCTACTTTACTTTCCAAAATCCTTCTTATATCCCCGTCTGTAAGTATACCCACCAACTTTCCAGCGTCATCTACTATTGCTGTAGCTCCAAAACCCTTTTGAGTTATCTCTATGATGGCCTCGTAAATCTTTGCATCTTTTTTTACAACAGGAAGCTCATCGCCAAAATGTCCTACATCCTTTACTTGCTTTAGCTTCTTGCCTAAAAAACCAGCCGGGTGCAAAAGGGCAAAATCTTCTTCTTTAAAACCGGAAAGCCTCAAAAGACTCATAGCCATGGCATCGCCAAGGACAAGCATAGCGGTGGTGGAAGAAGTAGGAGCCAAGTTTAAGGGGCACGCTTCCTTTTCAACGTTAAGCACTATCGATATATCGCTTTGTTTTGCCAAAGTAGAGTTTTTCTTGTTTGTAACAGATATCAAAAAGCATCCAATCCTTTTTATATAAGGAATCATGTAGAGTATTTCAGCAGACTCGCCACTGTTTGACAAGGCTAAAACAACATCCTCTTTTGAAATAATACCAAGGTCTCCATGCAAAGCCTCGTTTGGATGCAAAAACACCGCTGGAGTGCCAACACTTGCCATGGTAGAAGCTATTTTTCTAGCTATATGGCCTGACTTACCCACTCCAGTCAGTATAACCTTTCCTTCAGAACGGTATATAACATCTATGGCTTTTTCAAAATCTTCGTTTATTAAAAGCTTTAGACCTTCAACAGCCTCCAATTCTTTTGAGATAGTCTCTAAAGCTGTCTCTTTTACAAGGCTCATTTGTTAAAACGTTCTATCGCCTTCTTCAACTCCTCAGAAGCTTTTTCTTTGGATATAAAATTTTTTATCTTAACCCATTTACCCTGCTCTAACTCTTTGTAGTGCTCAAAAAAATGTTTTATTTTATCTTTTATGTGCTCTGGTATACCATCTACATCTTTTATATGAGAAAAAGAAGGGTCTACCTTTTTATGAGGTACTGCCAGAAATTTAGTATCAATACCAGCCTCATCCTCCATCTCAAGCATGCCTACCAAAGAGCATCTTATTACAGAACCAGGAACGGCAGAAAAATCAGATATCACAAGTATATCGGCAGGGTCTCCATCTTCAGCCAAGGTATTTGGTATAAAACCATAGTTAAAAGGATAATACATTGCTGTAAAAAGCACTCTATCTACAAATATAACACCGCTTTCTTTATCAAGCTCATATTTGATGTTGCTGTCTTTTGGTATCTCTATAAAAGCGTAGATATCATCGGGTGGATTTTTGCTTACTACTTTGCTTAAGTCCATAAAAAACCTCCTTTAAAGTTTAATATATTATAACAAACTATCTACCAAAGTAAGTAATTGGGTCTATAGGAGTGCCGTCTTTACTCCTTAGTTCAAAGTGAAGCTCGCAGGTAGAAGTACCGGGCTTTGTCCCCACCAAACCTATGGTTTGACCCTTGTTTACCATCTGACCTTTCTTTACAAAAAGCTTTTGGTTGTAAGCGTAAACCGTTATAATACCTCCACCATCCACTATAGCCATATTGCCGTAAGCTGCCAAGTCATCACCGCTATACACCACTATGCCTGAGTTTATAGTTTTTACCGGTTTTCCGCAGGCGGTAACGATATCTATCCCCCTTTGGGCTCTTTGTATCTGACCTTCTACAGGTAGTGGTATATTTACATGTTTATGTAAAGTTGATGGGCTCTTTTCATTATGACTTTCTATAGGAGAATGGGCTTCTTTTTGGGTGAGGGCTTTTAGATTGTTTGGATGACTTGGTAGTGGTTTAGTTTTGTAATTTTCTTTATAACGCTTTTTGGCTCTTGCTATAAGTTTTTTATAGGTGATATGCTTTTTACCAAGCTTTACCACAGCCCCTTTGTTAAGGTATTTGCCTACTAATTCTGGGTTTAATTTTTCAAGCACTCTAAGTGGTACACCGGTAACATCTGAAACATCTCTTAGAGTACCACCGTTTTTAATAATATAAAGCTTATACTTTCTGCCTTCGTATCTTTCTACATACTTCGTATTGTAAGGAACTTTTATAGTCTCTCCTACTCTTAAAAAATTTCTATGAAGGTTGTTTAACTCTTTTAACTCTCTTACAGATGTGCCAAAGCGCTCTGCCAAAACCGACAGCGTATCACCGCTTTTCACTTTATAGCTCATTGTAGGTATTCTTGGTTTTTTGGGTTTGTAAGGGATACAGATTTTTTGTCCTATAGACAAAAATTTATGCCTCCTAAGAGATGGGTTTGCCTCTTTTATAGATTTCGTATAAACGTGAAATTTAAGAGCAATGCCATCTATCGTATCGCCCTTCTTAACTTTATAATAATGGCATTCATAAGCTTTAGCTTGCCACGTTAAAAGCCCCAGACTAATACAAAATATCAAAGCTTTTTGGATAATCTTCATCTTCAAAAACCTCCATTTTATATTTTATATCAGAGACAAAAGCATGTTTTGGGCCTTCTTTTAGCTTTTCTAAAAACATTTCTAACACTTCTTTTTCTCCTATGGCTTCAAACTCTACGGAACCATCCTCAACGTTTCTAACATAGCCTTGTATACCCAAACTATCAGCTATATCTTTGGTAAAAGCCCTAAAACCTACTTTTTGAACTCTTCCAAAAACTTTTCCTTTTAGAATATACTTCATTGAAAAGACATTATAACATACAAAATTTATCTTTATCAATGAGTATATTGATGTAAAATATTATTTAAGGAGGTATTTACAAATGAAAAGCGCATTAGAAATGTTAAGGGGTTTTGGAGACCACTTCGAAAAACTTGATGTTGGTGCTATGGTACCGTCTAACTACGACATGCTTGTGTTTAGCGGCATGGGAGGGTCTGGTATTGTAGGAGAGATAATGAAATCCTACCTTATAAAAAATGGTTTCAACAAACCTGTATTCTCTATAAAAGGGTATGAACTGCTACCGTTTGTAGATAAAAACGCTCTTGTGGTATGTATATCTTACAGTGGAGATACAGAAGAAACAATATCTATATTTGAACAAGCCATAAAAGTAGGTACTAAGATAATATCTATAAGCTCTGGTGGAAAACTAGAAGAATTGTCTAACAAGCACAGCGTACCTCACATAAAAATACCCACTGGCTACCC
>PNJC01000100.1 GCA_002878215.1 Hydrogenobaculum sp.
TTTTCAACTCTCTTAAAGCATACTCTATCATGTCTATTCTAAAATCTTGCTTATAGTATGTGAGAATGATGTCTTTTAGCTCTTTTATAAGCAATTCTCGCTCATCTTCGTGAGAAAGATAATAATCTATCTTCTTTATGGCATCTTCTATGTTGGTATATGTGATTTCCTTGTAGTGATTTGGAAAAAGTATCTCGGCCTCCTCTTTTTTATCTACAATGGGAAGACTGCCAAATAAAGGTGCTTCAAAAATCATGTCGTGTATTGTGCTAAAACCCTGAGAATGAATGTAAAACGTTATTTTAGAAGCACTCAAAACATATTTTAGTCTTGAATAAGGTATATTTATAACGTCGGTTGTAAGCATCTTGTCTTTGTATTTTTCTTTTAAAATTCTTGGATATAATGCCCTTACGTAAGAGATTACAGAGCTTGATATGTTAAAAAATTCCTCGTTGAAAAATCCATCTTTTATACAAGGTATATTTACGCATTTTCTTATATCAGATACGTCGTTTTTATAACATTCTATATAGTTTTTGTATTTGTGATAAGTTTCTTCATTTGGTTGATGCATGTTGCCGGGAAATACTATATCAAAGAGCTTTTCTTCATCTGGCATGTCAAAGTCATCTGTAGATAGATTTAGATTGCTCATTATAAAACCGTTTGATGTCCACCAGTAGGCTTTTATGCCAAAAGTCCTAAAACACTCTGCTAAAAACTTATCGTGATGTATGATAGCAAATTTATCTTTGTATTTTTTCAGTATTTCTAAACCTTCTTTTGTTAAGCTATATCTATTTACATTTGGAAAGTCAACTTTTAAAGATACAATTGGAAAATTAAATTCTCTAAACCAAAAGTCTTTTGGTTTCATATCCCAGCCATTTTCATCTCTCATAAAAAGCAAATCACCGTAAAAGCCAAAGAAAGCAAAATCCGGTGAAAACTCTTTTACCTCACTCTTTAATTTGCTTAAGTTCATCGGCACATCTTTTCTTACTATTCCTACGGTATAGCCTTTTGATGCAAAAAGTTCTGGATAGTTGGATATAAGTTCCCAATGGTCTGTGATAAGGACCTTTCCTTTTGGCCCCTCGCTGTATATTTCAACATACGGTTCGTCGTGGGTAGATAAAGAGGTTTTATGAAATGTGAAAACGGATTTTTCATAGGTGTTCCATTTGGAAAAATCAATTGCTCTATATATTTCCTTTTCTATGGGAAAAGAACTTGCATATATGTATGTGCCGTATTGGGCTTTTAACTTATAAAAGTTTTCATGTTCAAACAACGATATAAATATGTTGTTGCCAAGGTTTAATACCTTTGAAAGAAATTCACCAAAATACTCTTTTGGATAAGACAGATCTCTTGAGGTGTATATAAAAGCATTTTTCCCAACATCGCTTAAGAGTTTTACAAGAGCGTTTGATGTAACGTAAGATTTAATTGGCTCTTGATATCTGCCAAGCGTATTGATAAGGCTTTCTTTGTTTGGTGCTCCTATTAGTATATGTTTTTCTTTAAAAGCTTCTAAAACGTTTAAATCTTTTAAAAGTGTTATGTCTGGTATTATTACTATATCTATTTCTTTTAATATGCTTTCTAGAGGCCTTTCGTCATATTTTATACCAAAAAGCACGAAACCTATTTGCTTTAAATTTGCATCATCTTCTACGCTTACAACATCGTATCCAATATGTTTAAGAATATGAGATACCTCTCCGTTGCAAGCTTTATAAACAAGAACCTTACCCTTTAGGTTTGAAGCTTTTAAAAGATAAGCTATATCTATATTGTGAAGCTTTCCAAGTATGCTCATCGCTAAAGGGTTTTCATAAAAGCTAAAAAAACCTTTTATTCCCCACATTGCAATATCTTTATCTATATAACACTCTTCTTTATCAGAAAACACACTTTTACATACATTGCACTCTTTATACTCTTTAGATTTTTCAATATCCACAACACTAAGCTTAGTTTTAGAATTGCAAAATTTACATATACCCTCTGTGTAGGGCTCTGTGTTTGCTTTTTTTACGGCGTCTTCTATATAGCTATCGTTTATATACTCTATTTGAAGACAAGGGTTTATAGAAAGTCCTTTTGTCTTAGCTTCTATACATACATCGTCTGTTATCCTCATGCAAGGACTAGAGCATAAAGTACCCACGTAAGGGATTCTTAAAAGCTTGACGCTTGATTTCTCACCAAAAACCTTTCCGTCAAATCCGCCCACTATAAATACGCAAGGGACTTTGTTTATATGACAAAGATAAGCTACGGCTGGATGTGTAGTAACGACGGTTTTTGAATTCTTAAGAGCGTTTGTTATATTTTTTATCGTGCTTTTACTAAAAATATCTTTTGGTATTGTAATAGTGTTGTCTATGTTGGAAGTGTTGTTTATTTTAGCTTTGTAAAAATGTTCTGAATTTATAAAAGTAACGTCTTTCCCAGAGTTTCTTATAAAAGGTTCTAAGTTTTCTGCTTTTATATCAAAAAAATGTTCAAAGTAATGTATTCTATTTGAAGTGTCAAAGTCAAAAGATGAAAGGTCTTCTTGAAAAAGCGTATAAAACCCGTCGTATTCTGCAATAGTTTCTAAAGACGGTACTTCTTTTAAAAGCTCAATACCAAAAAATTCAAAGATATATTTGTTTGAGAAAGCAAACACTTTTAAAGAAGAGGTTTTCTCTATGGTTTTTAATATTGGCACTATACAAAAACTGCTAAAAGCGTCAAGATCCAACATTACAAGGACGTTTTTTGGTTTTTTAAGAGAAAAAGAGATGTTTAAATTTCTAAGATGATGTTTTCTGATGGAATAAAGTTTTGTATCGTAGGCTTCAAATATAACTTTTGCCAAAGTGTCTGGCACCAAAAATGGCTTGTTTGGTATTTTTATCGTCTCTTCTTTATATTCTATCTCGCTTGTATTTAGTTTTATAGCTTTCATGAAAATATTATATTACGTTTGTAGGTAAAAATTTTTTAAAATATTTTATAATATTCTTATGGAATTTGAGTTTTCTGAAAGGCTAAAGGTTTTACCACCGTATTTGTTTGCGGCTATTGATAAGAAGAAAAGGGAAAAGGCTGCTCAAGGAGCAGACATAATAGATTTGGGCATAGGTGATCCTGACCTTCCAACACCAAAGCCTATAGTCGAGGCTGGTAAGATGGCTTTGGAGAAACCGGAGCATCATAGGTATCCATCTTACGAGGGTATGTATGCTTTTAGAAAAGCTGTAGCAGACTGGTATAAAAAACGCTTTGGTGTGTTGCTAGATCCAGATAAAGAAGTTGTAACGCTTATAGGCTCAAAAGAAGGTATAGCTCATTTCCCTCTTGCTTTTGTAAATCCCGGAGATTACGTGCTTTGTCCAGATCCTGGTTATCCTGTTTACAAGATATCTACTATTTTTGCCGGCGGTATTCCTTATATGTTGCCACTAAGAGAAGAAAATGGCTTCTTGCCAGATATAGATTCTATACCTCAGAATGTTTTACAAAAAGCCAAGATAATATGGGTCAATTACCCAAACAATCCTACTTCTGCAAAAGCTCCGGATTCTTTTTATAAAAAGCTTATAGAGTTTGCTCATAAATACGGCATTATAATAGCTTCTGATTTGGCTTATTCTGAAATATACATATCAGAACCCCCTCGCTCTATTCTTGAATTTGAAGGCGCTAAAGATGTGGCTATAGAGTTTCACTCTTTATCCAAAACTTACAATATGACTGGTTGGCGTATTGGTATGGCTGTTGGTAATCCAAGCCTTATAGCTGGCCTTGGCAAGATTAAAACAAACGTGGACTCAGGACAATTTCAAGCTATACAGGAAGCAGGTATAAAGGCGCTTAGCCTAGATGATAGCATAGTTCAAAACCTTAGAGATATATACAAAGAAAGAAGAACAGTTATGACCGAAGCTTTAAAAGCCATAAACCTTGATGTGTTTGAATCAGATGCTACATTTTACCTTTGGATAAAGGTGCCAAAAGGTTTTACCTCTGCTAGCTTTGCAGAGTTGTTGCTTGATAAATTGGCTATAGTGGTAACACCGGGTAGTGGTTTTGGTGAGGCTGGAGAAGGTTATTTTAGGATATCTCTTACCGTAGATACAAATAGACTAAAAGAAGCTGCCGATAGAATAAAAACTCTTTCTCTATGATAAACAAAGAGCTATTAGATATCATAGCTTGCCCTAAATGTAAGGGCGAGCTTCTTTACAATGAAAAGAAGGATATATTAATTTGTGGCAATTGTAAGCTTGTTTATGAAATTGAAGAAGACATACCTATTTTACTTGTAGAACAAGCAAAACCTCTTGATGAATACATCAAAAAACCTTAGTTTTATCTGTGGGTGGGGTAGATTTCCTTGTATAGAAGCAAACGTTCTAGATAAAATAGATTTTTCTAAAAGTTTCATACCAAGAGCCTACGGTAGAAGCTACGGCGATGAGGCTTTGTATAGAAATGTATACGATACAACGGGCTTAAATCTATTTTTGGATGTAGATTTTGAAAAAGAATACATAGAAGTCCAAGCTGGCACACAGCTTAAGAAAATATTGGAGTTTTTACTACCAAGAGGATATGTGTTGCCGGTAGTTCCTGGTACTTCTCTTATAAGCGTAGGTGGTGCTATAGCAAACGATATACACGGCAAAAGCTCAAAAGGGGTTTTCGGAGATTTTGTGGAAGGTTTTGAAATAATAACACCAAAGGATGTTTATCGGTGTTCTAAAGAAGAAAACGGTGAGCTTTTTTGGGGTACTATGGGTTCAATGGGACTTATAGGAATTGTTAGCAAAGCTAAGCTAAAAATATCAAAAGGAAGTCAATACATAAGGCAAAATATAATACCTACTAAAGGTATAGGCAAGGCTATAGAGCTATTGGAAACATTTGACAAAGATTACGAATTTTCAGTATGTTGGTTAGATGCTTTTACCGAAAATGCTTTGGTAATGTTTGGTGATTATGAGTATTACGAGCATCTTCCTCTTGATTTAAAATTTCATTTTAAGGCTTTTAAAAGCAAAAAAACGATAGAGATACCTTTTGTAATGCCAAACTTTATCGTAAACGATTTAGATATGAGAGCTTACAACATTTATTATTTTAACAAGATGCCAAAAGGTGAATCTTTGGTGCATTATTTTGACTTTTTCTTTCCTTTAGACAATATAAAAAATTGGAACAGACTTTACGGTAAAAGAGGGTTTTTACAATATCAGTTTGTAGGGCCAAAAGAAGCCTGCATTGAAGTTTTTGATATTATAAAATCTTACAAGATATACCCATATTTAGTAGTGTTAAAAAGGTTGAAAAATACTTCAAATAGAGTGTTTTCTTTTGTAAAAGAGGGATTTACGTTGGCTTTAGATTTTCCAGTGAGAGAAGATGTTCTTAATATGCTCTATAAATTTGACGATATCGTTGTGCGTTATAACGGTCTCATATACATGGCGAAGGATTCAAGGGTTCCCAAAGAGGTTTTTCAATATGTATACAAAGATCAAATAAAAGCTTTATTATCTTTAAAAGCCAAATACGATGAGAATTTTATACTAAAGTCTTTGATGTTCGAACGGCTTTTGTGAGATAATTAATAAATGGAAAAAATCGTCATAACCGGAAGAGCAAACGTTGGTAAATCTACGCTATTTAATAAGATTTCCAAAAGAAGGATATCAATAGTAGAAAATATACCAGGGATTACCAGAGACGTGATAGAGTCTAAAGCTGTTTTTCAAGATAAACTATTTAAGGTAGTGGATACTGGTGGTTTGACAGATTCTAAAGAAGAGATATCTCAAGCCATAAGGGATAAAGTGCTTAAACTTTACAAAGAAGCTCATAAGATAATATTTGTGGTGGACGGCAAAGCTGGACTTATGCCAGAAGATAAAGATATAGCTAAGCTCCTTTACCCTTACAAAGAAAAAGTTTACGTGGCAGTAAACAAAACAGATAGCAAAAAAGCCAGCGCTTCAGAGTTTTACGAGCTTGGTTTTGACAACGTATTTGAGATTTCAGCTACTCACGGCACTGGGGTTTTTGAGCTTTTAGAAGAAATAACAAAAGATTTACCATCCACTGAAGAGATAGAAGAAAAGGCTGATTTTATAAAGCTTAGCTTTGTTGGAAAGCCAAACAGCGGGAAATCTTCTTTGCTAAATTCTATTTTAAAGCAAGATAGGGTAATAGTTTCAAACATAGCAGGAACTACAAGGGATGCCGTAGACGTAGAGTTTAGCTATGAAGGTAAAGATTTTGTTTTAGTGGATACCGCCGGCATAAGAAGACCTTCAAACATAAATTATGGGGTAGAGTTTTTTGCTGTAAATAGAAGTTTAGAAGCTATAGAAAAATCAGATGTCTGCGCTCTTGTGATAGATGCTACAGAAGGAGTTTCAAGGCAAGACATGAGATTGGCAAGCCTTATAAATAGAAAAGCTAAAGGGCTTATAGTGGTATTAAACAAAATAGATTTGGTAAAAGACCTTGATGCTCTTAAAAAACACGTAGATAAAAAGCTAGAGTTTGTTTATTTTGCCCCAAGAGTCTATGTATCTGCAAAAGAAAACATCAATATTTTTTCTATATTGCAAAAAGCCGTAGATATTTACGAAGAATATTCAAGACCTATCAAAACTTCCTATGTGAATAGAGTTGTAGAAAAAATTTTAGAAGAGTATCCGCAAAACTCTACAAAACCTGTAAAAGTTTATTATACAGTATTCTCCCCGAAGCCTCCAACCATTGTGCTTCATACCAACAACAGAGATTTTTGGAGAGAGGATTACCTTAGGTTTTTTGAGAAGAAGTTAAGAGAAAAGCTAAATATAAACTATGCACCTTTAAATATAATATTAAAAGAGCATCAAAAGAAAGAGGTATAGATTATGAACAACGTTTTAATGGGTATTGCAAAAGCTGGTATAAAAGAATCTGGTAAAGAAGATTTGCTTGTCATAAAGCTTCCATTTGCTTGTGAAGCTCATTTTGTATTTACTACAAATCACTTTGCTGCGGCACCGGTGCTATACTCTAAGAACATGCTAGAGGCTTCTGGCAACAGGGTAAGCGCTCTTGTTATAAACAGTGGAAATGCCAATTGTGGTACTGGCATAGAGGGCTATGAACACGCAAAGATGATGGGAGAAAAAGTGGCAGAGCTTTTTGATATACCAAAAGAAGAAGTGCTTGTATTTTCAACTGGCATTATAGGAAAACCACTTCCCATAATAAATGTATTAGAAGGTATAGAATACGCTGTAAATCACTTAGAGGTGCTAGACCTTGAAATGGCTGCCAAGACAATATCCACCACCGACAGATTTCCAAAGTATGCTTTTTGCAAAAAAGATAACTATGAAGCTTTTTGCTTTGGTAAGGGAGCAGGTATGATTCATCCTGATATGGCTACTATGCTTGCTTTTTGTTTTACAAACTCAAAACTTATGCCAAGAAAACATTTTGATACCATCTTAGAGAAAACTTTTAACTCTATAGACGTAGACGGATGCCAAAGCACCAACGATTCTTTTGGCGTTATATCTTACGGAGATTTAGATTATTCTGGTGATGCATACAACTGTGTGTATAAAGTTTGCAAAGAAGTCTCTGATATGATAGTAAAAGATGGAGAAGGAGCCACCAAGATAATAACTATAGAAGTTAAACACGCTAGCATTAAGACAAAAGCAAAAGTTATAGCAAACGCTGTAGCCACTTCTAACCTTGTAAAAACTGCAATGTTTGGAGCCGATCCCAATTGGGGTCGCATATTGGCTGCCGCTGGTTCTACCATCTTTCCTATAGACCCGTTAAAAGTTAGTTTACACATAATGGGTGTAAAAGTATACGATAAAGAGCCTCTTCACTTTAATAAAGAAAAGCTAAGCCAAAAGATGAGAGAATCTAAGGAGATAGAGATTGTTTTAGATTTGAAGGAAGGTAAAGAGAGTTTTAGCTATAGATTTTCTGATCTTGGATATGAGTATATAAGAATAAACGCCGAATATACTACTTAGGTTTTTCTTTTAAACAAATTATCAAGAGATGTAAGTCTATCGAGAAATAGTATGCCGTTTAAATGATCTAGCTCATGTTGAAAGAGTACCGCTTCTGGGCCCTCTAAATCCAATATTATTTCGTTTTCTTTTTCGTCTAAAGCTTTTATTGATACATACTTATACCTTTGAATGTTGGCAGTGTATTCTGGTATGCTAAGACACCCTTCTCTAAAAATTATACTGTCTTCCGCTTTGATTATGACAGGGTTGATAAGCGTTATAAGGCCATGGTGGTTTTTAGGTGGTTTTCTAAAGCGAGAAGCATCCATTACTATTATATTTTGCAACACACCTACTTGAGAAGAAGCTATGCCAGTGCAAAAATCTTTTGAATACATAGTTTCTTTAAGGTTTTCTATATGTTTAATAATATTGTCATCTATTTTATCAACATCTTTTGACTTTTCTTTGAGTAAAGGGTTTGGATAAACAAGGATTTCGTATATCAAAGGACTTCTTTACAAACCTCCTGCAAAGAGATATCTACATTTAGCTCTTTTGACAATTCTTTTAAAGCTTTTTCTAAAGACGATAAGCTTACATCTTTAAGCTCTGCTTCCATAAGCATTATGTATATATCTTTTAACTTGTGGGTCCTAAGGTCAGTTATGTTTATATTTTTTGATGCTAAAAGCTTTGAAACACTATAGACTATACCGGCTTTATCCGCTCCGTATATAGATATGATAGCGTTGCAGTTTGATTGATCTTTAGGTTCTTTGTCTTCTACTGGTTTTATGTCTACTTCTATGTCTTCTAGATGAAAATCTTCTTTTTTTATAGGATTTTTAGAAGTAAAAAGTAGCATAATTACAAACTGCTGAGATAATCTACTCATAGACGAGTCTTCTATGTTGGCACCCATCTTATACAAAATCTCTGTAATAGAAGCCACAATACCGGGTTTATCTTTTCCAAAAGCTGTTAATATATACTTTTTCATATTAAATGGAGCGAGTGACGGGACTCGAACCCGCAACAACCACGTTGGCAACGTGGTGCTCTACCATTGAGCTACACTCGCTTAGGATTTTTATTATAGCATATATGTATCTTTTATGCAACATGATATATATCAATTTACATGAATAATACTTCTGTATCTAGCTTTTGATATATAATATTAAAAAACTTTATAGGAGTGTGATATGGAATATAGGATTGAAAGAGATACCATGGGTGAAGTAAAAGTCCCAGCCGATAAGTATTGGGGAGCTCAAACCCAGAGATCTTTAATGTATTTCAACATATCAGACGATAAAATGCCTATAGAGGTAATCAGGGCTCTGGCACTTATAAAAAAAGCAGCAGCAATAGTAAACAATGAACTTGGCAAGTTGGATGATTATAGAAAAGAATTGATTGTAAGAGTAGCAGACGAAATATTGGAAGGTAAGCTGGACGAACATTTTCCGTTGAAGGTTTGGCAAACTGGTTCTGGAACACAAAGCAACATGAACGTTAACGAAGTTATAGCAAATAGAGCGGCGGAGTTGGCTGGTAAACCGTTGGGCTCTAAAGATCCAATACACCCTAACGACCACGTTAACATGTCTCAGTCTTCTAACGACACATTTCCAACCGCTATGCATATATCAGCTGTACAAATTCTTCAAGATAAACTTTTGCCGTCTATAGAATATCTAAGAGATGCATTAAAGGAAAAAGCCGAAGAATTTAAGGATATCGTAAAAATAGGTAGGACTCATCTTCAAGATGCTGTACCTATGACGCTGGGACAAGAATTTGGTGGATATGTTCATCAGTTGGACACAGCTATTGAGCGTATAAAGGCAGTGTTGCCAGAGCTAAAAGAAATAGGCATAGGCGCCACAGCAGTAGGTACTGGTTTAAACGCTCCAAAAGGTTTTGATAAAAGAATGGTAGAAGTGCTTTCTGATCTAACAGGTATAGATTTTAAAGTGTCTAGAAACAAATTTGCATTTTTAAGCTCTCACGATCCTTTTGTAATGGCTAGCGGTGCTATGAAGTCTTTAGCTGCCGCTTTGATGAAAATAGCAAACGATATAAGGTGGTTGGGCTCTGGACCAAGGGCTGGAATAGGGGAGCTTATACTACCAGCCAACGAGCCTGGTTCTTCGATAATGCCAGGCAAAGTAAATCCCACCCAATCAGAGGCTATGACGATGGTTTGCGTGCAGGTAATGGGTAACGATACAGCTATAGGGTTTGCCGATTCTCAAGGTAATTTTGAATTAAACGTATTTAATCCAGTTATTATATTTAATTTTTTAAACTCCGCAAAACTTCTTTCAGATGCTATGAGATCTTTTGCTGATCATATGGTAAAGGGTATAAAGCCCAACATGAAAAAGATAAATTCTTACGTTCAAGAATCCCTTATGCTCGTAACAGCGCTAAACCCTTACATTGGCTATGATAACGCTGCAAAAATAGCAAAAACTGCTTACGAAAAAGATATATCTTTAAAACAAGCGGCCATAGAGCTTGGTATACTTACAGAAGAAGAGTTTGATAAGTACGTTAGACCGGAGAAGATGGCAAAGCCCCATGAAGATTGAATCTTTGATGTTTTTAGAATCAACAGATAGAACGTATTTTTGGCATCCATTTACCCAGATGAAGGTTTATGAAGAAGAAGGAGGTATTATATTTGAAAGAGGGGAAGGAGTTTATTTGTACGATATTTATGGAAACAAATATATTGACGCTATATCATCTTTGTGGTGCAATATCCATGGGCACAATCACCCAAAACTAAACGAGGCTTTGATAAATCAACTTAACAAAGTAGCACATACTACTACCCTTGGAAACTCAAATGTACCAGCTATTATGCTATCTAAAAAGCTTGTAGATATAACGCCTTCTTGTCTTCAGAGAGTTTTTTACTCTGAAGATGGGGCTGAGGCCATGGAGATAGCTATAAAACTTAGCTATCATTACTTCAAAAATTTAGGACAGGAGAGACCTTATTTTATTAGTTTTGAAGGGGCTTATCACGGTGATACCATAGGAAGCGTTAGCGTTGGTAGCGTTTCTTTGTTTCACGATACTTACAAACCTTTACTTTTTAAAACTTACAAACTTCCATCTCCTTATATATTTTCAAAATCCCATCATGTTCAAGATCTATTAGACATGCTTGAAAAACTTTTAAAGGACATACACGATAAAACCTCAGCCATAGTTATGGAATCTGGTATGCAAGCGGCATCTGGATTTTTGGTATATCCTAAGGGTTTTATGAAAAGCGTTTACGAAATGGCTAAGCATTATGGAGTACTTTTTATAGCAGATGAAGTAGCCACTGGTTTTGGTAGGACAGGTAGTATGTTCTATGTAGAGCAAGAAGGCATATGTCCTGATTTTATGGCACTTGGCAAGGGTATAACAGGTGGCTACATGCCTTTGGCAGCTACTCTTACCACAAAAGCTATATACGATGCTTTCTTAGGTGAATATGAAGAACTAAAGCACTTTTTCCACGGTCATACGTACACCGGTAACAATTTAGCCTGCGCAGTTGCTCTTAAAAACATAGAAATCTTTGAAGAGGAAAACGTGTTGGGGCTTTTAAAAGAAAAAATAAATTATCTTGAAAAGCGTTTAAAAGAGTTTGAATCTTTAAAACATGTGAAAGAAACGAGGCAACTTGGATTTATGGCTGCAGTTGAGCTTGCCAAAGATAAAAAAGAACCCTATGAAATAAAACAAAGGATAGGTTTTAAAGTGGCCAACTACGCTAAAAAGAAAGGCGTATTTTTAAGACCTCTTGGGAACAATATGACACTTGTAATGCCACTTTCTATAGGCTTTGAGGAGATGGATAAAGTGTTAGATGTTTTGTATGAATCTATAAAAGCTGTAACGGAGGAGCTATGAAATACTTTCTTTTAAAAACAGAGCCAAGTTCTTATTCTTACGATATGCTTGAAAAAGAAGGTAAGACCGTTTGGGATGGTGTAAAAAATCCATTGGCTCAAAAGTTTATTAAAAACGCAGAACCAGAAGACATGGCTTATATATATCATACTGGTGATGAAAAAGCTATTGTAGGTTTAGCAAAGATAGTGTCTTCGCCATACCAAGATTCTTCTGGGTTGTTTGTCTTTGATGTAGTGCCAATAAGAAGATTAAAAAGAAAGATAACCTTAGCTGAGATTAAGTCTAATGAAGCTTTTAAGGATTTTTATTTGGTCAAGATGCCAAGGCTATCTGTAATGGAAGTACCAGAGCATCTTGTAAAAGTGATTGAAAAGCTAGAAAATGGATAATATTGATTTGTCTAATGTCAAAAAAAATGGAACCATAGGCGGAATACTTCTGACAACTTCCATCATACCCTTTATTGGCATAATTGGTTTTTTTGCTGGACTTTTATTTATAGCAAAAGCGATTGTGGAACTAAGCAACGCCATTAAAGATCAATTAATCTATAAAAAGTTTATGGCAGGTTTTATGCCAAACATAATCCTTACCGTTGGACTTCTCATATTTGAGATATTTTTTGGTGTTGGATATCTAATAGCTAAAAGCTTGAGGGCTCAAGGAAATCCTGCGGTGTTTTTTTACCTTATATCAATTATGGTATTTATCCTAGGATATATCCTCGGTATCATTATAGCTTACCATTACAAACTAGCGTTTGATAAAATATACGATGCCACAAAGGAAGTTTATTTCAAAAAAGCAGGTGAAGTCATGTTTTTTGGCTCGTTGCTTGTGATAGTAGGAATAGGAATAATATTGATATACGTGTCTTATATTTTTATTTTAAAAGCTTTTATAAATTTACCTGAAAAAATATAAAACATCAAAAGCTATAAACTATCTTTTATAGGGAAACTCTAAATTTAGATTTATCTCTTTTACTTGTCTTTCATATTCTCTTAACAAAAGCTTTCCAACCCTAGAAAGGTCGTAATATGTATGGTTTCTATGTTTTACGGATTTTAACCTCTTATCCTTAGAATGATAGTTTATTATAGGGGCTGTCACTTTTTCTAACAGCCCCATGTTTAAAAGCTTTTTATGTATATCAAAAGCCTCTTGTAAACTTATATGAAATCTATATGATATAAGTTTTGAGTAGTCCGGTCCCATTACTTTGTGGTATTTTAAAATTTTTAGCTCCAAATCTGATAGTTCGTATTCTTTACCTTCAAACACAAATTTCATCTTTTAATTCTTTGTAAAGAGGAAACGCTTCACAAAGATTCTTTACCTCTTCTCTTGCTTTTTTTAGCGTTTCTTCGGAGTAATCTTTTAGAACTTTAGCTATTATCTTTGCTATCGTTTTCATTTGATCTTCCTTCATTCCTCTAGTGGTAAGAGCAGGTGTTCCTATTCTTATACCGCTTGTTTTTGTGGGTGGTAATGGATCAAAAGGTACCGCATTCTTGTTTACCGTGATACCAGCTTCTCCAAGTCTATTTTCTGCTTCTTTTCCAGTTAGGTTTAAATTTCTAAGATCTACCAACACCATATGAGAATCAGTGCCGCCTGTTAATACATTTATTCCTTCTTTTAATAGCTCCTCTGCTAACACTTTTGCATTTTTCACCACTTGGGCAGCGTATTCTTTAAATTCATCACTCATAGCTTCTTTAAAACAAACAGCTTTTGCCGCTATAACATGCATCAATGGACCACCTTGAATACCTGGGAATACGCTTTTGTCTATATCTTTTGCGAATTCTTGTTTTGATAGTATAAAACCGCTTCTTGGTCCTCTTAAAGTCTTATGAGTGGTAGATGTCACAAAATGAGCCACTTCAACTGGGCTAGGATATACGCCACCAGCTATCAAACCAGAGTAATGAGCCATATCTACCATCAAATAGGCCCCTACAGAATCAGCTATCTCTCTCATTTTAGCCCAATCTATCACCCGCGGATAAGCGGAGGCTCCTCCTATTATCATTTTTGGTTTATGCTCTTTGGCGAGCTTATACATTTGATCGTAATCTATAAGGTAATCGCTTTCTCTAACACCGTAATAAACTGCGTTGTATATTTTGCCAGAGAAGTTTACCGTAGCACCGTGGGTCAAATGTCCTCCATGAGCTAAGCTCATGCCAAGTATCGTGTCTCCTGGTTTTAACACTGCCATATAAACTGCCATATTTGCCTGAGAACCAGAATGAGGTTGAACGTTTGCGTGCTCTGCTTTAAACAACTCTTTAGCCCTTTGGATTGCAAGATCCTCTACTATATCTACATACTCACAGCCACCATAGTAACGTTTGTGAGGTAAGCCTTCCGCATATTTGTTTGTAAGCACCGAACCTTGAGCTTCCATAATTTCAAGGGATGTAAAGTTTTCAGATGCTATCATCTCAAGGTAAGAATTCTGCCTGTTTAACTCTGATACTATAGCATCGTATACTTCTTTGTCTTTGGCTTTTAAAAGCATAAAAACCTCCTTAAGCACCTATTTGATAATACTCAAAACCTAAACTTTGCATCTTTTCTTTGTTGTATTGATTTCTACCATCAAATATTATTGGATTCTTAAGCCTTTTTTTCATCTCTTCAAAATCTGGGCTTCTAAACTCCTTCCATTCTGTTATAAGAAACAAGGCGTCGGCGTTGTTGAGAGCGTCGTACTTACTCTTAAAGTAAGATACGTTTGGATTGTCTTTCAAATAAAAGTTTTTTGCTTGCTCTATGGCTACTGGGTCATAAGCTTGTATTTTTGCTCCTCTTTTGGTTAGTTCGTTTATTATTACTATTGAGCTTGCCTCTCTCATATCATCTGTTTCTGGCTTGAAACTAAGACCCCACACCGCAAAGGTTTTACCGCTCAAATCTTCTCCAAAGCGTTTTACCGCTTTTTCTACCAACACTTTCTTCTGCCTTGCGTTTACATCTTCTACAGCCTTTAGTATCTTTGGTTCATAGCCAACGTCTTCAGCTATTTTTATGAGAGCGTTTACATCCTTAGGAAAACAGCTACCTCCGTATCCACAGCCAGGATATATAAAATGGTATCCTATTCTGGGGTCTGAGCCTATGCCTATTCTTACCTTGTTTACATCTGCTCCTACCCTTTCGCATATGTTTGCTATTTCGTTCATAAAGCTTATTTTCGTAGCAAGCATTGCGTTTGCAGCGTATTTTGTCATTTCTGCAGATTTTACGTCCATAGCTATAAATCTTTCGTGATTTCTAGTAAAAGGAGCGTAAAGCTCTTTCATTAGCTCCATCGCCTCTTTTGAATCCGCCCCCACCACTACCCTATCTGGTTTCATAAAATCTTCTATTGCTGCACCTTCTTTTAAAAACTCTGGGTTTGATATAACATCAAAGCTTATATTTACACCACGCTTGTCTAACTCTTCTTGAATAACTTCTCTGACTTTAATAGCTGTGCCTACAGGTACCGTAGACTTGTTTATAACATACTTATGCCTATTCATGTATTTACCTATGTCTCTTGCTACGCTTAACACATGTTTTAAGTCTGCGCTACCGTCTTCTCCCATCGGTGTGCCAACTGCTATAAAGATAATATCTGTGTTTTCTACCGCATACTTTATGTCTGTGGTAAAAAATAGTCTCCCTTGGGATGTGTTTCTCTTTACAAGCTCCTCTAAGCCTGGTTCGTATATGGGTATTACACCTTGTTTCAACTTCTCTATCTTATCTTTATCTATATCTACACAATAAACCTCATTGCCCATCTCTGCAAAACAAGTACCCGTGACCAACCCTACGTATCCAGTCCCTACTATCGATAGTTTCATGCTTTTATTATATCATCAACCCAAAGATGCCAATACATCTTTGTCTATTTCAAAATTTGATATGACTTCTTGCACTTCATCAAGCTCATCAAGATGCTCTAGCAAGTTTAAAAGCTTTTTAGCGGTATCTATGTCTTTTATCTCTACAGTTGTTGTGGGGATAAGGCTTGTCTTGGCGCTTTCTATAGTAAAACCCTTGCTGGCCAAAATATCTTTTATAGTGTATACATCTTTTGGATTTGTATATACTAAAAACATATCTTCGGTAGTTTCTACGTCATCTGCACCAGCTTCTAAAGCAGCCTCTATAAGTTTTTCTTCGTCCACAGCTTCTTTTGGAATCTCTATTACACCTTTTTGTTCAAACAAGTAAGAAACGCAGCCAGAAGATCCTAAGTTGCCACCATGTTTTGAAAATGCATGTCTTACCTCTGATGTAGATTTGTTCCTATTGTCAGTAGCTACCACCACCATAATGGCAGTTCCACCAGGACCATATCCTTCGTAGACTATTTCTTCTAAAGACCCTTCTTTATCGTTGCCAGAACCCCTTTTAATGGCTTTTTCTATGGTATCCATAGGCATACTTACTTTTCTAGCTGCCTCTATAGCCATTCTAAGCCTTGGATTTGCGTTTGGGTCTGGTCCGCCTAACTTTGTAGCTACCGTTATTTCCCTTATAAGCTTACCAAAAAGTTTTCCTTTCTGTGCATCAACTTTAGCTTTTTTATGTTTAATTTGTGCCCAATGACTGTGTCCTGCCATATTATAAACTCCTATTTGTTAAGTTTTCCGATTTTAAGAATACTTCCATATTTCATAAGATCCCATATTACCTTTGTAGCTTCTTCAAACTCAAATATTTCTCCTCCAAACCCTGTCTTAAACATAACAGCATCTTCTTTTCTAGCAAAAGCCAGTGCAGAAGGAGAACAGCAAGGTGCTGCCAAAGAACCAAGTACATAGTAAGCAGAAGTACCGCTCAAAAGGTTGCAGGTTATAAAGTCTTTTGTAGTTATGGCTTCTATAGGATCCAATATGCTTTTGTACAAAAGAAGCCCGCAGTGAGGACAGCAGGTGTGTATTTGTTTGCCAGTTTCCAAATAGAATGTAAATCTCAGCCTATCGTCATTTTCTTTATGACAAAACGCACATATATCTTTTTGTTTTTCTTGAGATTCTTTTACACTTCTACTAGCTACTTCTAACTTTCCATACTTTCTTACGATAAGGCCTTCTTTCTCAAGCTCCTTTAAATCTCTATATATACTCATCAGAGATACGCCAAACCTCTCTGCAAGCTTTTTAGTATTTTGCTCACCTTCTTTTATTAGCTTTAAAATCTCTCTCTTTCTATCCACCTATATTATTATAATTTGATTTTGTCTTAAAAGCAAGATATTATACAAAATCAATTTGCTTTTCAATATATATTGGCATTCTTTGTCATGTTGTTAATACTTGTTTTTCCTTACATTTAGAACAAACACCGCATTCTTCACCATTTATAGGATTCATACAGCAAAAAGCTTTATCAAAAAGCTCCTTTATAAAGTATTTATCAAATACGTCTTTTTTAGACATGCCAAGAAACGGTGTTTCTACTTTGTAATCACCATACATAGAAAATAAATCGTTTATGGTTTTTATAAAATTGTAAGAATTATCTTTAAAAGCCACAAGCCCCATTATGCCTATGGCTATAAGCTTTGCATCCACAGAATAGGCATATTTTAAAGCGTTTATCAAAAGGTCCAAGTTTCTAAAAGGAATCTCCACGTCTTCATCGTTTATGAACTCTCTTTTGTTGAATTCCTCAAAAAAATCGTTAGGAGCATGGCTTATTTTTAAAGATTTTATGAGCTCGTATCGTTTGTTTATATGATTTATTATATCTTGTAGATGTTGTATTTCATCGTTTTCCCATTTAAATCCGCTTTTTACATATATAGGATATATTTCGTAGTTTTTATTTATGTAATAGTTTAAAAGCGATATACTGTCAAAACCTGAACTAACTAAGCAAACTACTTTCATAAAAAACCTTGCACCCGAGACGGCAGGCTTACCGTTGCTTCCTTCCGGACCTGGCGGGGTTCACCCTGTCCCGTTGCAAGGTTGTTAATATTATAGCATAAAATATTGTTTGTGATATTATATTATGTTGTATGAAGAAACTTATAATTCCTTTATATCTTTGTTTTATAGCCATATCCTACGCTCAAAGTTTTTGTATAAAGGAAAAAGAAGGAGCTTTTATAGAAGACCCGTATATAAAAGAGTATACAATAAAGTCTGTTGAAGAGGCTTTCTTAGAAGCGAAAAAACCATTGGACTGTAATTCTAAAAACTATAAAACTGTAAATTTAAAAATTACAAACATATCCAATATGCCCATAGGATACTCAATTTATCAAAGAGCTAACAACTATATATTAAATTTGAGCATAGAACTTGACATAGGAAAACAAAAATACACTTACTCTCAAAGTTCATATTACACATTGCCTACTGGTGGCGAAGGAGACTTACCAAAAAGACAAGCTTTTGAAGATGCTATGGATAGAATAAAAGACATGATAGTTGAAGACTTATTGAAATGATAGATAAAGACCAATATTATATGAAGCTTGCTTTGGAAGAGGCTTACAAATATAAGGGTCAAACGCATCCAAATCCAGCAGTAGGAGCTGTTATAGTAAAGGATGATAAGATTTTATCAATAGGGGCTCATAAGAAAGCAGGCACTGATCACGCTGAGATCGTAGCATTAAAAAATGCTAAAGAGGATATAAAAGGTGCTACGATGTATGTGACTTTAGAACCTTGCTCATTTCACGGTAAAACCCCGCCTTGCTGTCCTGCTATAATATCAAGCGGTATAAAAAGAGTTGTGGTAGGTTCGGTAGATCCAAACCCAAAAGTATCTGGAAAAGGCATAGAATGGCTAAAATCCTCCGGTATAGAAGTAGAAGTTGGCGTATTAAAAGAAGAATGCGATAAGTTAAACGAAGATTTTTTTATCTATATAACCAAAAAAAGACCTTTTATAACGCTAAAATGCGCTATGTCTTTGGATGGAAAGCTTGCTAAAGAAAACGGAGAAAGCAAATGGATTAGCTCTCAAAAAGCAAGAGAAATAGCACATATATATAGAAAACACTCCAGCGCAATATTAGTAGGTATAAACACCATTTTAAAAGACAATCCAGAACTTACCGTAAGACTTGAGGGGAATGAATATCAACCTTACACCATCGTAATAGACCCAAATTTGGATACTCCCTACAATGCAAACATATTTAAAAAAGGATACGAAAAAATTATATTGATAACCTCCGCAAATACCAGCAACGAAAAGAAAAATTATTTTAAATCTCTTGGTGTTAGGCTTTTAGAATTAGAAAGTTTTGATATAAAATCCATTTTAAAAGCTCTATACGAGATAGATATAATGCATATATTTGTAGAAGGCGGGGCTTACACGATATCAAGGTTTTTAGAAGAAAATATGTGGGATAAAATGCTTATATTTAGAGGCTACAAGTTTATAGGAAAAGGTATTAGCCTTGAGTTTGATGGGGATTTTTCAAAGACTTACAAGGGACATCTTCAAGCCATAGACGATACCACAGATTTGTTAGAGATTTACAATGGATATATCGCTTTTTGACTACGAGCTTCCTGAAAGACTAATCGCCAAATACCCGGTAAACCCAAGACACAGCGCTAAGCTCATGGTTTTGGATAGAAAAAATAACACTATAACTCACTCGACATTTTGGCATATAGACGAATTTTTAGAAGAGGGAGATTTGCTTGTTTTCAACGATACAAAAGTACTACCAGCAAGACTTTTGGGAAAGAAAAAAGGAATTGAGCATTCAAGCGTAGAAATACTTCTTTTAAGGCATTTGGAAAACGAAAAATGGGAAGCCCTTGTAGGTGGCAAAAACATCAAACCAGGACTTACAATATCTATCTCCGATGATTTTGAGGTAACGATAGAGTCCCAGATAGAAAAATCAAAGTTTTTGGTGCTTTTAAAAGCTAAAAATCAAACTCAGATAGATGCTATAAACAAATACGGTAAAATACCAATTCCACCCTACTTAGAAAGAGACGAAGAGCCTATAGACAGAGAATTTTACCAAACGGTTTTTGCTAAAAAAGAGTTTTCAGTGGCAGCCCCCACAGCTTCTTTACACTTTTCCGAAGAACTTTTAGAAAAATTAAAGAAAAAAGTAAACATAGATTTTATAACCCTTCATGTATCCTACGGAACTTTCAAGCCAGTTACAGTAAAGAATATAGAAGAGCATAAAGTAGATGAAGAGTATATAGAAGTAAGAGAAGCTCTTATAAAAAATATTCAAAAAACAAAAGAGATGGGTAAAAAGGTAATAGCAGTGGGCACCACCGTCACAAGAGCCTTAGAAACCGCCGTAGATAGACCATATTTTGGTTTTACAGATCTTTACATAAAACCAGGATTTAAGTTCAAAGTTTTAGATGGGCTCATTACAAATTTTCACCTTCCAAAATCTTCCCTTCTTATTCTTGTTAGTGCTTTTTGCGAAATGAAAAATCCCAACGGTAGAGAGTTTATACTAAAAGCCTACAAAGAGGCTATAAAAAACGAATACAGATTTTACTCCTATGGAGATGGCATGCTTATACTCTAAAAACTTGGGCTTGTAGGAGATAAAAATACCCTTTTAGAATAGTAAGAAGTACATTCTATAAAGGAATAGCCAGACGGTGTATTATACCAGCTACCTGATCCAGTGTATACATTACAAGATAGCATGCCAAGTTCGTTTAATCTATTTGCAATACCTTGTGCATACTCTGTTGGTATGTAAGGAGTAGCTATAGCGTAAAAGCCTTGAGTAGCAGATTCGTTGCAGCTTGTACCAGTACCTTCACATCCGGGTTGATAGTTATCATTCCACCCGTAGTATTGCCATGTTTGACCGCTGTCTGCACTTGCCAACCAATGGCCTATATAAGACATCAAAGCCGAGCAAGAAGCTACTCTATTTGAAGAAGCAGCGGTGTTCCAATCGTTTGCGTTTGCACATGTAATATATGGATATGCGCCAAAATCCTGTGCATATTGAGTTATACCCTTTATAAAAAGGTTTACCCTTTGGGATATATGCTCTTGGTCAGCATTTGCTTTGAGCGTCCTATAACCTATAAAAGCTGCTCCCAAGAAAATGACAAAAGCTGTCAAAACAAGTAAAAACTCTATAATTGAAAAGCCTTTCATAGGTTTACAATATAATCGCCGGGAAAAATCCCGGCAATATTTTTTATTAGAAGTAATTTACCGTATTAGAACCAGATACAAGCACTGGTTGAG
>PNJC01000106.1 GCA_002878215.1 Hydrogenobaculum sp.
CTAAGCATATAGCCCCTTCCTCTTACCGTGAGGATAAGCTTTGGCGGTTTGTCTTCTAATTTGTTGCGAATATTTTTTATATAAACATCTACGATGTTTGAATCGTAATCGGAGGCTATGCCCCATACTTTGTTTAGCAACACTTCTCTTCTTATGGTTTTGTTTGGATTTTGAGCCAACACTTTTAAAAGCTCAAACTCTTTTGGCGTAAGGTTTACGGCTTTCCCTTTGTAAAATACCTTAAAATCTTTCAAATCCATTGTAAGATCTTGCAACACTATCTTTTCTTCTTCAGCTTTGTTGTAACGCCTTAAAACTGTTTTTACCCTCATTATCAGTTCTTTAAAGGAAAAGGGTTTTGTGATATAATCATCGGCTCCTGCTTCAAGGCCTTCTAGCTTATCTTCTAGCTGAGATTTTGCCGTTAGCATGATTATTGGGATTTCACTTTGAAGCCTTAGCTGACGACATACTTTCACGCCGTCTATCTTTGGAATCACCACATCAAGGATTATAATATCGTAGCTGTTTGTTTTTGCTTTTTGAAGGGCTTGGAAACCGTCTTTTGCTATGTCTACTTCAAAGCCTTCATGTCTAAATCCCTTTTCTAAAGTTTCTAGCAAAAGCTCATCGTCTTCTACTATAAGAGCTTTAAGGCTCATAAACCTATATATGGCTCAAAACTAAACCAACTATCACAAGAGCACTTTGGAGAATAATCTTTAAAAGTTTCACCGCATTCTTTACATTTCCAAAGTTTTAAGCTTTTAAAAACGATGTTAAATCCATCTTTTTGAGATTGGTCTTGGTAAGCTTTTAAAAGAAAATCCACTATCTCGCTACCAGTGAAGGCTTCTGAAAGCATCTTAATCTTTTGTGGGGCTCCTATATGTATATAAAATACTCCAAGCACATCTTTTGATACGCTTTTTTCTATGCTTGTGCTCATAAGATACACAGCTTTTTCCGGATTTGAGCACCCCACCAGTATAAGCTTATCTTGTAAATTTGCCTGCACAATGTTGTCTACTACCTTAGAAGCATCTTTTGTCTTTTCTTGAGCTAAAAGCTCAGATAAGTATAAAAACGCGGTAATCTCATTTTTTGTATCATCAAAGGCATCTTCTAGCTCGTTTAAGCGTTTTGTTTTATCTTCTGTATTTAAGGCGTTTAAACTCTTTATAGTGTTTAGTATATCTTTTTGATAGGGCTTTTCAGACCTAGGCGTTAGTTTTATAACTTGATTTTGAGTATCAAATGCTCCTTGGTAATCTTTTATATCAAAGAGTATATCTCTTTTTAGCTGAAAAGCCGGATACTTTTCTTCTAGGTTGTCTAGGTTTCTTATAGCTTCTTGAGGGTTTTCACTTCTTAGAGATTTTGCCTTTTCAAATTCGCTATACATATCTGTGTCGTAATCTGGTGTCTGTTTTAATACATTTGATAGTATAAAGTAAAGAGGTTTTATGTCTTTGATAGTATCTAAGTTTGTTTTTGGCTTTTGGTATTTTGAAAAAAATGCGGCTTTTGATGCGTTAAAAACATTTGATAGCTTTGAGCTTAGGCTTCTCTCCCTAAAAGAAAATATCAAAGTGGGTATTATAAAACCTATAAAACCAAAGCTAAGTACTAGCACAAACAAAGGTACTTTAAAAGTATATGTTAGGAAGTACACGTTTACATCGTACATGTGTTGAGCTATAAACACTACAATGAATATTATCAAAAGCCCCAAAAATAAAATTTTTAGAATATTTACAAACCTCATAAATTCACCTTCTCTGCGTTTGACCAAAGCCAATCAAGGTTGTAATACTCTCTAGCCTCTTTGGTCTGTATATGCACTATGACATCTAGCAAATCTATCAATATCCATTGGGCGTGCTCGTTTAAGCCTTCTATGTGGTCTATGGTGATGCCTCTACTTTTTAGCTCTTTTTCCAAATGCTCTGCTAAAGCTTTTGCGTGAACGCTCGAATTGGCGGTAGCTATTATAAAATAGTCGGCTATATTGGTATGCTTTCTCACATCTAAAATAGATATATCTTCTGCTTTTTTATCTTCCAAAAGAGTTTTAATGAGCTTTAGCTTATCCATTAGATTCTTTAACAAGTCTCTCCAATTTTACCACATAAGGGGTTTGCCCAAACATCTCTTTGTATTTTTCAAAATACTCTAAGCCTTCTTTTCTTGATTTTTTCGCCAAATCTTCCCATCTTTTTATCTGAAGTTTCCAGAATTTTATGCGTTTTTCTATAAATGGTTTGTCTTGGGCTTTTGCGTGACGAAGCTTGTCTTCATCTTTTTTTAGCATATCCTTATACTTATCTTCATACCTTTTAGCCTGTTTTGGAACCAGTAAAAGATTTTTTATTAGTCTATAGTAGGTTTTTGTTTTGGATATATACTGTGTATCGTTTATTAGCATGTCTTTATAGCGTTCGGCAGCCGGATAGTAAAAACCGTAATCTTCGTAAAATTTTGCTATAAGCTCATCGTGTTTTGCTATTTTTTGTCTTGCCTTATCTATAAGCTCTCTTACATCTGAATCATATGGGTTATTTGGATATTTGCTCAAGAATTCCTTTGCCAGATCTATAGCTTTGTAGGTATAGCTTTGGTCTCTGTAAGCATCTGGAGCTATTTTATAATAGCTTTTTATAAGCATGTAAGTAGCTTGAGGGGCCTCTGGAGAATTTGGATAATAATACAAAAAGCTCTCTAAATATATGATGGCATTTGTATAATCATGGTCAAGATAATAGCTTTTAGCCAGCATAAACCTAGCCCTTTCTATTTGCTCTGGCGTAAGGTTTTCTAAGTATTTTAAAGCTCTGGAGAGATTTTGTTCAGCAGAAGAGTAATCTCCGTTTGTAAAAGCTTCGGAGCCTTTAGTATATCCTTTTATAGCCCTTTGCTCCCTTTCTTTTTGTGTTACTTTAGCGCACGAGCTAA
>PNJC01000075.1 GCA_002878215.1 Hydrogenobaculum sp.
GTATCACTGCACCATAAACGCTCATCAATGTCCCAACACCAAAAAACAAAGATACTATCCTTTTTATGCTCATAGGTTTATTATAGCATATGTTTGTATTTTATATATGGGTTGCGATTCTAAACCTTCTCTTCTCACCGTATATTATCACCTCCTTTATAAGATTTACATAAACAAAATTTTAACAGAGGCACAACTTGCGCAATTGTATAATATTTATATGAAAAAAATACTACCTATAGGTGTGCAGAGCTTTCTTTCTATTAGGACAGAAAAAAATTATTATTACGTAGACAAGACAAAGTTTGTAAAAATACTATCCGATTACGGCAAATACTATTTTCTATCTAGGCCAAGGCGTTTTGGTAAATCTCTATTTTTAGATACACTCCGCCAAGCTTTTCTTGGAAAAAGGGAATTGTTTAAAGGACTTTATCTATACGATAACTGGGATTGGGATAAAAAGCATCCTGTAATACATATAAGCTTTGGAAAAGGCAACTACAAAACCCAAGAAGATTTAAAGCTAAGTATTGAAGAGATGTTTCTTTCTCTTCAAAAAGATTACAGTATAAGCTTATCATATCCTACTCGCAAAGGCAAACTTGAAGAAGCCATTAGAGTTTTAGCGGACAAATACAACTCTCCAGTGGTAGTATTAGTAGATGAATACGACAAACCCATATTAGATGCTATAGACAACTTAGACAACGCTTATGAAAATAGAGAGATACTAAAAGATTTTTACTCTCCGTTAAAAGATTTAGACCCATATCTTAAACTTGTATTCTTAACTGGTGTATCGAGGTTTTCAAAGGTATCTATATTTAGCGGACTTAACCAGTTAAGAGATATTACGCTTAGTAAAGAATTTTCTACAATATGTGGATACACTCAAAAAGAGCTTGAGACCGTGTTTGAGGACCAACTTGTAGAATTTGACAAAGATGAAGTAAAAAATTGGTACAACGGTTACAATTGGTTGGGGGAGCCTGTATACAACCCTTTTGATATATTGCTGCTTTTTGCTGAGAAAAGCTTTAAACCTTATTGGTTTGAAACTGGAACTCCTAGCTTTTTGATGAGGCTTTTAAAAAATAGAAAATTCTACATACCAAATTTAGAAAACTTAGAAGTAGGAGAAGAGATGCTATCAAGCATAGATTTAGAAAAGATATTCCCAGAGAATCTTCTTTTTCAAACGGGCTATCTTACTATAAAAGGCTCTCAAAAAAGAGGAGCAAGGACAGTATTTGCTCTCACATATCCAAACCTTGAAGTAAGAATGTCTTTTAACGATTCATTTTTAACCTACGTACTACCAGATGAAATTGCAGTAGAAGCCCAAAGCACCGAGCTAAACCTCTATGCTTACCTTCAAGAGGGAAATTTGGAAGCGCTAAGAGATTCTCTTAAAAGCCTATTTGCAAGCATACCCTATGATTGGTACAGGAAAAACGATATAGACTCATACGAAGGGTTTTATGCATCTGTTGTTTATGCGCTTTTCAACGGAGCAGGTATAAAAACCATCGCAGAAGATACCACAAACAAAGGTCGTATAGACCTAAGCGCTTTTGTTGAGGACAAAATCTACATACTAGAGTTTAAAGTAGTAGATAAACCATCAGATAATCCGTTAAAACAAATAAAAGAGAAAAAGTATTATGAGAAATACCTATCAGAAGGCAAAGAAATTTATATAGTAGGTATAGAGTTTTCAAAAGAAGATAAGAATATAGTTAGCTTTTGTTATGAAAAGGTTTCTTAAAATGAATATTTCTCCCCGAGCTTTTAATATAAATATTATCATATATATGGGTTGCGGGGGGATCGAACCCCCGACCTACGGATTAAGAGTCCGTTGCTCTACCAACTGAGCTAGCAACCCTAATTTATATAATTATATCACTTTTCATAGCTTTTGTGAACTTGTAAATTGCGGTTTACTTTGACAGCAGTATTTCCATACCCTTTTCGTAGGTTCTGTTGTTGCCGTTTACTTTTAAAGATTTGGGGTCGTAAAAAAGTATTTCTTTTTGAGCCCATTTGTCTATCACATCCATAATCTCTTTTCTTTTTTCCATATTTGGGTCTAATATAAAATATCCATTTTTTAATATTTCTTTTGCTATCATTCTAAATATCTCATCTTCTTCTTTTGTATTTTTTCTTATTATAAAATCCGCTATCTCCGTATAAGCCAAAAACGCCTTTTCATCAAGATAAGCTTTTAAATTTTCTATTTTATCTTTTTTGGTTATAACTTCATATAGGTAAGGTATGCATCCTCCAAGATAATCCCAGATAAGAGCTATTTCATCATCTTTAAACCCTTCTTCTTTTAACCACTCATGGGTATCTTCATAGGATAGATGGTCTATTTTGTAAAAATCGCTGGTGACTTTTAACTTGGCATCGTTGTATATTTGGTCTATAAATATCGTATTGGAGCTTAAAATGAGGACATGGGCTAAGTGAAGTTCTTTTGTGAGCCTTACGCAAAAGTTTAAAAACTCTTTTATAAGCTCTTTTTCACCGTTTATGTATATATCTTGCAGGGTTTGAATCTCGTCTATTATGATGATGGGTTTTTTAGTTTTGGCAATATCGTTTATTTGCTCTAGCATTGCGTCAAAAAGGTCTAAGGATTTGTTTTTTACTTTTGAAAGTCTTTGGGCTTTTAACTCAAGTATACCTATATTTATCCTAGCGCTTACTATATCTTCTAACTCTTCTTCTGGTTTTATAAAAGTATCTAAAAACGTGTTGTAATTTGTGATTAGCTTTCCTCTTAAATTTACATACTTTACCCAAAAACTGTCTTTTGGTTTTAAACGCTCAAAATCTTCAA
>PNJC01000097.1 GCA_002878215.1 Hydrogenobaculum sp.
AAAAAAACTTTAATTCTCATCTGTCTCTCCTATTACTTTATTTTTTACCATCACTCTACCATCATATCACATTTTACTTATTTTGTCAAGTAGTATTTTACAAGGTTTTTCCTATAAGAGTAGTCTAAAAAGCGCTTTTCGACTCTATTCCGCTCTGTAATTAATCGTTAGAGGTTGGTTGTTTCTTAAGATTTTAACGCTGAAGCTGCTGCTGTTTCTTAGGGTACCTAGTATTCTGAAGGCATCTTCTGGAGAGTTTAGACTTTCGTTGTTTATAGATAAGAGTACATCACCTGGTCTTATGCCCATTTGCGCAAACAGTGATCCTGGTTTTACGCTTTTAAACATAAAACCTTTTGAAGTAGGTACAAGGTCTATATCGCTAAACATTTTGTATGGATTTGATGTGATTTCAAGCAACTCGTTTCTATCTATGGTCATATTTGTGGTATTTTGATGTGAGTTATTAGACAAAAGCTCTTTTAAAGATGGAAGCCCGCTTGGATTGTTGGTGGTAATAGTCCCTTCGGCGCCTTTTGAAAGTTTGAGAGTGAGCGATTTACCGTTGCTGCTTGCTATTATATAAAAAGGTTTTATCTCTTCTATTGTAAAACCACAAAAGTTGTCCCCCACCATAAGCACCTTTTTACCACAGCTAGAGTTTACAAGCACCATAGAATAAGCAGGGTTTTTACTATAAGCTATAGCAAGCACCTCCATGCTCGAATTTGGCTTAGTGGTTTTAATGGTTTTCTCTTGATGAACAAACTTACCTACAGCTTCCATTAAATCATTTTCGTTAAAAGAAGCTGGTATTGTTGGTATTTCTTGATTTAACACAACTTTTAGGCTTTTAATGTTGTAATAAGAAGATAAAATGCTTGTAAGTATAAGCAAGATACCTACTGTTAGGCTATAGGTTGCGTAAAGCTTTTTCAAGGGCTTATCTCCATAAGAACATCAAAGTTTTGTTCTCCCGTATAGTCTTTAGCTTTTAAAAAAGCTATCTTAAAACCATCGTTTTCTATCTGATAAACTATGTTGGCAAGTGTTTTAACGTCGACGTTTGATGCTTTTATGTTGTAAAAACCGTTTTCATATTTTATATAATCGACTTTTGTATTTGAAAACAGGGCTCTAATATAATTTTCATTTAAAGTCTTTGTTTTTGGTTTGCCGTTTTTGATGAGAAAACTTATGCGTTCATACTGGGCTATCTCGTTGTACAGTTTTTCTTTTTCTTTTTTTACACTATTAAAAGCTACAAGAAAAATAGTTATAAAAATTACCGAATATAAAATATACCTTATCTTATATATAAAATAAACATACCTTGGTGATATTTTATCTATCTTCCTAAGCTCCATCTTTGAATCACCTCTTGTTTGTTTTCCTGACTTAGATTTCTTGAAGAAATAACATTCTCCAACGAGCTCAATTCATACGAGCTAATCTCTGATTTTACACTTAGGGCGTTATCTTTGTAAAAAAGCTCGTATACCTTTGCATCCGGTGGTAAGTTTTTATAGGCTTTTAGAAGAAGCTTAGAAAGTCTAAAGCTATCTTTTGGTATTATAGAAGCTTCTGTTTGCTCTTTTATATCCACTATCGGTGTGTTTGGAAAAGCTTTTTCAAAAACGTATTTCTCTTTGTTCCCTACCATCTTTATTTGATAATTTACCGACAAAAGAAATATTGCGTAGCTTATTAAAATCCCCACAACAAAAATCCCCATGCTTACAAGCTCTTTTTTTAGCTTTTGGAAAGATATCGTTTGAATCCGATTAAACCTATCCTTTACCTTTTTTAAAGCACCGCCAAAAGCTATAAGCTCGCCCTTTTTAACGTATAGCATGGGCAACGCTCTTAAATTTGGGACTTTGATATCCTCTATATCGTAAAGTATATCTCCTTCTATCGTGTTTAACCTATCGGCAAGTTCATCCTTGTCAAATATTACCTCATAATAGACAATATCTTTGTTCTCTACTCTACATAGCAAATAAGCGTAAACATCTTTAAACACCACATAAAGGTTGTCATACTGCATAACATCAAGAGCCCTCAAAAGAGCCAATGCCCATATATCTTCTACATCAAAATCTACAGGCTTTTTGGTTAAAAACCTATATCCGGATATATCAATTATGTTTAAGTTAGAATCGATGTTTGAAGTATCCTTTATTAAAATAGCATCTTTGACCGATAGCACCCTAACCGTTACATCTTCTTTGTCTTGACTCTCTAATATTTCAAAAGAATTTTTTGTTTTTCTTAGAATTACTGAACTGTCTAAATATATACCCTTTATGAGCATTTAATCATATTTTTTATCAGACCTTACTCTTATTACGGTGTGAAGATTCCCTCTTGGATGAAAATCTCCTATTACCTCTAAAAATTTTGGTTTTAAAAGCTCAAAAAGTTTGTTGTATATGGTGTTTGTAGCTGCTTCATGAGATATATACTGATTTCTAAAAGAATTTAACCATAGTTTTAAAGATTTTAACTCCACAATATATTCGTTTGGTATATATCTAATTTTAATAGTGGCATAATCAGGGTATCCAGACCTAGGGCAAAGACAACTAAACTCTGGAAAAGACATTTCAACGATGTAATCGTTTTCTTTTGATGGGTTTTCCCATGGTTCTAAAGCTGCTTTCTCTATCTCAATTTCACCGTACTTTTTCTCTTGTTGCATAATGGGTATAATGATAATACAAGTTAAAGGTTTTGTCAATCGTTGATTTTTAAAAGCTTATCTATATCCTCTTCTGGTAAAGGTTTTGACAGCAAGA
>PNJC01000114.1 GCA_002878215.1 Hydrogenobaculum sp.
TCCAAGAGCTTTCCTACGCTTACCCATTTTTTTAAGACCATGCCTTGGGTAATGAGCTTGTCAAAGGGTTCTATATGGTCTATAAGACCTATATCGTATAAAAACTTTTCAAAAAATCTAGAATAAAGAAGGTGAAGCACGGCGTGTTCTATACCGCCTATATATATATCAACGTTCATCCATTTGTTGGCTATATCTTTATCAAAGGGTAGCTTATCGTTTTTGGGGTCTGTAAACCTTATAAAATACCAAGAGGAATCAAAAAACGTATCCATCGTATCCGTTTCTCTTCTTGCCTTGCCACCGCATTTTGGGCATGTGGTATTTACAAAGCTTTCTGAATGTTCTAAAGGGTTTCCGTGGCCTGTAAAGGTTACATCTTTTGGAAGAAGCACTGGTAAGTCTTCGTAAGGCACCGGGACAATACCGCAGTTTTCACAGTGTATCATGGGTATAGGAGTGCCCCAATAGCGCTGTCTTGAAACGTTCCAATCCTTTATCTTGTAAGAAATTTTTTTCTCGGCTAAGTTTTTGGCTTTTAAAAACTCTAAAATCTTTTCCTTGGCATCGTCAGAGGTAAGTCCGTCGAAGATATCAGAGTTTATAAGTATTCCCTTTTCTTCGTAGGCTTTTTCATTAAAATCATGATCATTTTGAGGTTTTACAACAGGTATAATATCCAAGTTGTAGGCTTTTGCAAAATCAAAATCCCTTTGATCGTGAGCAGGCACCGCCATTATAGCACCTGTTCCATATTCCATCAATATATAGTTTGCCACATAAATAGGTATCTTTTTACCGTTGACCGGATTTATTGCATATAAACCTGTAAAAACACCTTCTTTTGCTGAGGTGGTGCCTCTTTCTTTGGTGGATATGTGAGACATTTTTTCTAAGAAATCTCTTAATGCTTGGTTTTCATGAGATAGTTCTTTTGCCAGAGGATGCTCTGGGGCTATCGCCATAAAGCTTACCCCGTATATAGTGTCTATTCTGGTGGTAAAGATTTCTAAGTACTCAAAATCTTTTACTTTTCTTTCAAGGGGAAACTTTACCAACGCTCCTTCGCTTTTTCCTATCCAGTTTTTCTGCTGGGTTAAAACCTTTTGAGGCCACTTTCCTTCTAAAAGCTTCAAATCTTCCAAAAGCCTTTCTGCGTAGTCTGTAACTTTTATATACCAAGAGGGAATTTCTTTTTGGACTATAAGAGTCCCACACCTCCAACATTTACCATCTATTACTTGTTCGTTGGCAAGGACAGTCTCATCCACCGGGCACCAGTTTACGGTGGCAGTTTTTCTATAAACAACGCCTTTCTCATACATTTTCAAAAAAATCCACTGGTTCCACTTGTAATAGCTAGGATCACAGGTAGCTATCTCCCTATCCCAGTCGTAAGAAAACCCAAGAGATTTTAATTGAGCTCTCATGTAATCTATATTTGAATAAGTCCAAATGTCTGGTCTTAAGTTATTTTTGATGGCGGCATTCTCTGCTGGAAGCCCAAAAGCATCCCACCCCATCGGATGAAGCACGCTGTAGCCTTCCATTCTCTTAAGACGGGCTATAGCATCTCCTATGGTATAGTTTCTAACATGCCCCATGTGTATCTTGCCAGAAGGATACGGAAACATTTCAAGCACGTAAAATTTGTTTATGGGCTCTTGGGTTTTAGATTCTTTTTCCCAGCGCTCTTGCCACTTTTTTTCTATGCTTTTAAAATCCATATCTATCAATATTCAAAAAGCATCGCCTTGGCCACTTCTTTTGCCTTTTCTTTTGAAGTTAATTTTTCTAAAAGCCTAAAACCAAATAGCATAGCTGTAGCTGGTCCTCTGCTGCTTGTTATATTTTCATCCTCTACCACTGGTTCTTCTTTGTATAAAGATTCACTAAACTCAAGCTTTACAGAAGGGTGAGAGGTTATTTGTCTATTTGAGACAACACCAGCTTCTTTTAATACAAGAGGGCCTGCACATATAGCGCTTACATACTTTTTCTTGTTGTTCATCTGTTCTATAAGATTTTTTACCTCTTGGCTTTTTTTAAGGTTTTCAACGCCCGTCATACCACCGGGTATCACAATCATATCTAAGCTATCTACATCTTTTAGCTCATCTATCGTAATATCTGTTTCAATCTTGACGTTTCTAGCGCTTGGTATGACTTTATCTTTCACGCCTACTATTAATACCTCTACTCCGCCTCTTCTTAGGATGTCTATAGGAGCTATCGCTTCTATTTCTTCAAAACCAGGAGCTAGTAAAACCGCTACTTTCGCCATCATTCCCTCCTTTTTATATCAAACTTTACTTCCTTTGCCCACTCCGGTCTTCTGTTTAACCAACTCATCATATTTTCCAAAGACCTTGAATAACAAACCTCACACATCAAAGTACCATCGTCCATTATCTTAGAGTTGTCATCACAGCATTCGGTTATGTTCCAAAATTCGTAATTATCATGGAGTATAAGTTTCCCGCAACCCTTACATTCGTATAGTTTGTAGTTTTTAGATGTTAGTATCTCATCAAAATTATCGTTGGTAATGTCTTGCTCAAATATATTTGACAAAAACTCCAGCTGTTCTTTTGAAAATTCCATAGATATATTCCACTTATGCCACTTCTTCGTGGGCTTCTGCCATAACCATCTTTATAGCGTTTCTTTTTAACATATCAGAGCATACGTATACACAAAGAGCACAACCTTTACATCTATTTGTAACTACATAAGCGTGATGTTCGTTGTCATCGTACATGAGGGTATTTGGCTCTGGACAAAAAAGTGTGCATTGTTTGCAGTTGTATTTACTGCATTCGTCATTTATAACTTTAGCTACATAATACATAACCGACGCCTCCTTTAAGAATGGGATAAGTATATATTATAACATTTGTTTAGCGTGTCAATATGTCTTTTTATAGTATAAGCGTTTTTGAGCTTCTTATAAGAATATTTTTTATATTGTGCTTTAGTTTATGGTTTATAATTATATTCTAATACTTACGGAGGTATAAGTTATGCTGCACGCTTTTTTTGCGATGTTTACAGGTGTTTACGCTCTAACGGCTTTCGTTGCCTATCTTCTAGTATTTACGCTTTATAAAAAGAAGTCCATAATGCTATTTGGTCTTACAAATCATGGATTGTCTGTGATATTTGGGATTTTAGCGGTACTCGCAGGCTTTGGTGCTCAGAGGATATCTTACGTTATGGTGAAAGCCCCATGGCTTTTTGTATTTTTGCACAAATGGATTGCCATATTTTCAGCCCTTTACATAGTAGGTACTTTCATGTATCTTTGGGTAAAACAAGAAGATGCCGGCAGAATAAAAGGCATAGCTATTGCGGTAAGTGGAATACTATTTTGCCTTCTAACGGTGTTTTTAGGTCTTGATATCATATTTGATTTTGTAGCAAGATAATATATTAATTTAAATGAGTGTATTAGAGCGCGTAAACAGCTTATTGGATTTGAAAGAGTTATCAAAAGAAGAATTGGAAGTCTTAGCTAAAGAGGTCAGAGACCTTATCATAGATGTAACATCTAAAAACGGTGGCCACGTGGCTCCCGGTCTTGGTACTGTGGAGCTCACCATAGCACTTTTAAGGGTTTTTGATGTACCAAAGGATATTGTAGTTTGGGATATAGGGCATCAAGCTTACCCTTGGAAGATACTAACAGATAGAAAGAATGTATTCCATACGCTTAGAAAAAAAGATGGAATATCTGGATTTTTAAGAAGAGAAGAAAGTATATACGATGCCTTTGGAGCCGGGCATAGCTCTACTTCTATATCAGCGGCAGAAGGTTTTAGGGTGGCAAAAGACCTATTAAAAGATGACTCCTACGTAGTAGCTGTCATAGGAGACGGCGCTATGACTGCTGGCATGGTTTACGAAGCTTTAAACAACATAGGTCATCTTCACCACAACAGACTCATAATAATCTTAAACGACAACGAAATGTCCATATCAAAAAATATAGGTGCAATATCCACATATCTAAACAAACTAATCACCGGCAAACACATACAAGATACAAGAAACAAAATAAAAAATATTTTAGATAAAGCAGGGTTTGTACCCAGAAGATTTGCAAAACTCACGGAAGAATTTGTGAAGGGTTTCGCCACACCTGGTATTTTGTTCGAAGAGCTTGGCCTAAATTACATAGGTATAATAGATGGTCACAATGAAGATGCCCTTGAAACAACGTTAAAAAACGCAAAATCTATAGATGGACCTGTATTAATGCACATAGTCACAAAAAAAGGCAAAGGCTACGAACCAGCGGAAGAAAACCCTGTAAAATGGCATGGAGTGGCCCCTTACAAGAAGGAATCCGGTGAAGCTTCAAAAATGTCTGGTGGTAAATCTTGGACCCAATGCTTTTCAGAAGCGCTTCTTAAAATAGCAGAGCTTGATGAAAGAGTAGTAGCCATAACCCCTGCCATGAAAGAGGGTTCTGGTCTTATTGATTTTGCTAAAAAATATCCAGACAGGTTTTTTGACGTTGGTATAGCAGAGCAACACGCCGCCACGTTTTCCGCTGGACTTGCTGCAGGTGGCCTAAAGCCAGTTTTGGCCTATTACTCTACTTTTATGCAAAGAGCCTACGACCAAATCATACACGATATAGCCCTTCAAAACCTAAACGTTGTTTTCGCAGTGGATAGAGCTGGTTTGGTAGGAGAAGATGGGCCTACACACCACGGGGTTTTTGACATATCGTTTTTAAATTGTATACCAAATGTTGTTATCTCATCTCCTAAAGACAACCTAGAGCTTCTAGACCTTCTTTACACAGCCATAAATTCCAACAAACCTTTTGCAATAAGATATCCAAGAGGAGAAGCGGTTTTATCCAAAGAAGAAAGAGCACCAAAGCTCATAAAAATTGGCAAATGGGAAGTATTAAAACCTGGTACAGATATAGCTATACTTACAAATAGCTATCTCTTAAAAGAAGCTTTAGAGGCATCTTATGAACTTTTAGACCATGGCATAAATGCAGAGGTGATAAACGCAAGGTTTATAAAGCCTTTAGACAAAGATATGCTTTTTGATATAGCAAAAAGGTTTAACGTTGTTTTAAGCGTTGAAGACGGAGTTTTAAAAGGTGGTTTTGGGGCTTCTATTTTAGAGTTTTTTAACGACAACATGTTAGATGTACAACTTTATAGAATAGGTATTCCAGATAAATTTGTAGAGCATGCTTCTCAAAAAGAGTTGAGAGAGATGTTCAACCTTACAAAAGACGGTATTAAGAAGTTCGTATTAGAGCACATATTTTCCTCTGAAAAGCTAAAAAACTTTTAACACTATAAACGACAGGTTGTCTTTTATGAGACGCTCTTTTGATAATATATGTTCTTTTATAGCTTTAGGGTCTTTTTCTACTATATCTTCCAATATATCTTTTATATCGCATATACCATCTGTGGATATTAAAAAAATGTCGTTTTTCTCAATGTTTCCTTGCTCTTTGTATAACTCTATACTCCAATTTGTGCCGAGAGCTTTTACATATTTTTTATGGTTTTCTAGTTTGCTTTGGTCTTTAGTAAGCTGTATTAAGCTTTTATTACGAATAAGAAATATTTTTGAATCTCCTACATGATAAATATGATACATCATAGTGTTTAAATCACATTTTAATACGCTAAGCGTGGTACCACATATAAGCCCATCTGCATATTTACTCAACCTGTTTATAATCTCCTTGTTTATTTTATCAAAAGCCTTTTCTATATCATAAAGATATCGCTCTAACACCTGTATAGCTATTTTTGAAGCAAGCTTTCCGGAGTTTTTATCTCCCATACCATCTGCCACTGCAAATACGCTATCTTGCACAAATATTTCATCGCTTTGATAATTCTTATCCCCAATTATCTGTCCGCACTCGTAGACTATATTCATAAAATCTCGTGAGTTTTTAGATATTCTCTTAGTTCTATAGCGTTTTGAAATCTTTTGTTGTAATCGCATTCTAAAAGCATTTTTATAAACTCTCTTGTTTTTTGAGGTATGTCTTCTGATATCTTGTAATCGCAGTTTTTGTTTCTTTTTAGCTTTGGGATGTCGCTTTCTACATCAAAAGGGTCTTTTTTTGTAAGAATATAGTGAAGCAACGCTCCCATTGAGAATATATCGCTTGCTGGGTATATCTCGTTTCTAAATATCTCAGGCGCTATATAGCCTACAGTACCTTTTACAGATATAAGAGATTGGCCTTTTTTTGTTTTTAAAAGCCCAAAATCTCCCAACTTCCACACGAGCCCTTTTAGTATCTTTTTGCCAAACACGTTATCTGGTTTTATATCGCTGTGTATATAGCCCATTTGATGTAAAAAAGCAAGGCCGTTGGTTATATCCGCAAAAATCTTCAACACAAGCTCTTTGCTGAGACTTTGGTGAGATATATATTCTTTTAAATTTCCAGTATCCATAAGCTCGTATATAACATACAATCTCTTTTCATCTTTTTTATACAAATAGCTTATCAAAGATATGATGTTTGGGTGTCTTAAAAGTATCAAAGACTGAACTTCTTTCCAAAGGTATTCTATAGCATATTCATCTTTTGCTATTTTTAATGCAAACTCCTTCCACTTGTATTTACCTTTTAAACCCTCAACTTTGTATACCTTACCAAACTCACCTTCCCCAAGAATACCTACTATCCTATACATATCTAAAACTATATCGCCTATCTCCATCAGTAATACACCTTTTTTAAGTATAACCCATGCGCTTTTGCCGTGTGATTTGAAACTTTTTTGGCTTTTAAAAAATCGTTTACATCGTCTATGGATATAAGCCCTTGAGCGTAAGATAGCATCGTACCTATTATGCGTCTTACCATATACCTCAAAAATCTATTGGCAGTGATCGATATTTCTACCAAGGGATAATCTATATTAAAAGTTATATTTTCTACGAAGCAATAGCTGTTTTCATCTTCAAGCTCTTTAGTAAACCCTCTAAAATCCTTATAACCTAAAAACAAGTAAGATATCTCCATCATCTTGCCTAAATCTGTAGGTTTATATACCAGCATAGCCCTATCTTGGAAAAACGGTGAGTTTTTTTCACCAAAAAATAATTTATATATATATGTTTTTTTAAAAGCGTCAAAACGTGAGTTAAACTCCAAAGGTACTTCTTCTATGCTGTGGACTTTTATATCCTTTGGTAGAGCACTGTTTAGGGCTTTTCTTAAAAAGTTTAAGTCTTTATCGTATTCCATCTTGACGTTGAATACAAACTCAATAGCATGAACACCTTTATCTGTTCTAGAACAACCTATAGCCCTTATTTTTTGTTTTATAGGTTTTTTCTTGTTTACTATGTAATATAGCTTTTCTTCTACTTCGTTTTGTATAGTGGGCACGTTTGGTTGATATTGCCATCCGCTATAATTTGTACCCAAAAAGGATATTGTAAATTTGTAGTTCTTCACACCGCCAACGTGTTCTTTAGATAAAGCTTTGTTATATATTCCATCACCATCCTATTTGTATTAAAATACGTCCCGCTTGTAGCTACAGCCATTTTCATGACGTTTACATATTTTCCAAAGCTGTTGTAGTAAGTAGGCAATATTACATATCTAAGCTTGTTGTAAAGGTCGTGTATCTCGTCCTTATCCCACTCTGGTTCTAAGGCTATATCTTCCCAAGATGTCCTTTTGCCTATAGACCAGCCGTTTACATTTTCCATGCAACCCTCTATCCACCATCCATCCAACACAGAGAAATGGGGAACGCCGTTTAAGGCTGCTTTCATTCCGCTTGTACCAGAAGCCTCCAAAGGTCTTTGCGGAGTGTTTAACCATATGTCTACACCAGATACAATAATTTTAGCCTTATACATGTCGTAATTTTCTATAAAAGCTATTTTTAGCTTGTTGGTTTTGGATTTTGCATAATCTTTTGCATCAAATATCTCTTTTATGATGGCTTTACCTTCCCCATCAAGCGGATGAGCCTTACCAGAAAATAATATTTGAATACCGTTAAAATCGTTGGCTATATCTATGAGCCAATCAATATCTTTCAATATCATGTGATTTCTTTTGTAGGCTGTTATACGCCTTGCTACCCCTATAGTAAACCAATCTCTAGAAAAGGAAGCATCCGTTTGAGAGTTTACCAAATCTATAAGGTCGTCTTTTGCCCTTTGATGGACTTGTACAAATATCTGGTCTGGCACATTTACTATCTGTCTTAGCAATGAAGGGTCTTCTTCCCAACCCCTTATAAATTCTGTGTAAAGCTTTTTATGGTGAGGTGATACCCACCTCATATGATGCACACCGTTTGTTACATACTCTAACTTATGCCCTTCAAAGATGCTTTCGGATACGTATTTGTGTTTTTTTGATACGGCAGCTACGGTTCTAGCTGCTTTTAAAGATACCCAAGATAGGTTAAACTCTTGATCGTGATCAAAAAGATCTTCCATGTTAGCATCTTTGATATAATCTTTTAAATACGTTTTTACATCTTCTATTGGAAACTTGTCAAAAGCGGCTGCCACAGGGGTATGAGTTACAAAAACTACCCTATCCCTCACCTTTTCTATATCTTGTAGATCTTTCAAAAGACCTACCGTGAGAAACGCTGAATGGCTTTCATTTATATGATATACCATTATCTTATAACCTAAAGCTTTTAAAAGCTCATAACCACCTATACCAAATATAATCTCTTGAAGCATTCTGTCTTTCCCTTGGGCAAGATAAAGCCTGTCAAATATTTGCCTTATCTCTGGCTGGTTTTCTTTTAAGTTTGTATCTAAGAATAGCACAGGCACTATATGACCATTTATACCCATCATATCGTATTTCCAAGCCGTCACATATATATCTTGACCGTTAACAGGTATTTTGATTTTAACATCTAAGGGCTTCAAATATTTTGATGGGTCCCAAGTTTGCGGAAAATCTGTTTGAGCTCCATGAGCCGTAAGATGCTGAGATGTATAACCTTTTCTCCAAAGTATAGTAACGCCCACAGAGGGCACTTTTAAATCCGCAAGGCTTTGAAGCGTATCACCAGCCAACACTCCAAGCCCACCGCTATAAGTGGTTATATATGGCTCTATGCCACACTCCATTACAAAGTAAGCTATCATAACAATTATTTTATCAGATTGTCAAACTCTTTGTACATTGTTTCTTTTGAGTTTGCAATACCAGTTTCTACTTTGCCGGTAGGGCCAACGAACGTAGGTGTTCCGTCTACTCCTAAACCTTGTAGATATGATATGTTTTTTCTCACTTTTTCTAGGCCTTTTTTACAAGGGTTTTTTGGTACCGGAGCACTGTACATAAATTCCAACATACTGTAGCTAGCGTTGTTATCGCATAAAAGCTCGGCAGATTTCTTAACAGAACCAGGATGCAAAGAACCTGTTGGTGTTTGCACAGGATATAAAATTACCTTTATCGCTATATGGTTTTTCTTTGCCCATTCTTTAAGAGGGTTTTCCGCTTCATGACAGAATGGACATTGTGGGTCTGTTATAAAATAGACAAAGTTTTTAGCGTTTTTACCGTTGTATACAAAATCAACATGATTTTCTAACTCTTTTAGTTGATGTTGTGATAACTTTTCATACTTAGATAAATCTGGGGCTACCAAAGACTTACGCTTTATGTCTATAACCTGACCTTGTATTATATAGTTTCCGTTTTTGCTTATAAAAAAGTATTGAGCGTTTAACGGAGATACTTTAAACACCACTTCGCAAAAACCGTTAAGCCTTTTGGATGGATATACATCTTCTATTTTTATAGTAGGCGGTAGGTTAAAATTTTTCAATATGCTTTTAACCTCCGTTTTCGATGGACAAGAGTCCTTTGCGTAAGCACCACTTATCATCATACCAAAAGCACCTATAGACAGCAACAACTTTTTATACATAAAAAACCTCCTAAATATTAAATGCCATTATACCACAGCTAAATGAATAAATCATGAATAGTCTTCACCTTCTCCAGCACATCCTCTGGTTTCACAAAATCAAGGCATTGGTAGGTATTTGTTTTACAGCTTTTAGGATTTATAGAACAAGGATGACAATAAAGTTTAGGCTCTAAATAAAACCCGTCTGTAGGATAAAACCCATAAGAGGCTGAAGTAGCACAATATATTGAAATAGCTTTCACACCAAAGGCGTTTGCTATATGAATAGCAGAAGAATCGTTTGCTATCACAAGAGAAGAAAGGCTCACAACGGCCAAAAACTCCTTTAAAGATGTTAGTCCAGATAAGTTTAAAACATTTTTAATATTGTCAAAAGCCTCTAAACGCCTGTCAGATAGTATAATTACAGGTTTGTCAAGAGATTTTGAAAGTGCTATGAAGTGCTCTAGTTTCCAAGTTTTTAAGAAAAAATTTGATATAGGAGATATTGCTATAAAAGAATGGGGTAAGCGGAACTTTTTTTTAACAACATCTTTTATTCCTTCTTCTAAATACAGCTTTGGGGGTTTTGGGTTTAGTTTTTTTGACGTTAAAAGCTCCAAAAGTTTTATATTTCTTTCTATCTCGTGAATACCCTTTTCTTTGTAAGGTATAAGGTCTGTATATAAAAATTTTCCCTCTGACCTATCAAAACCTATTCGCTTTTTAATGCCAGATAAATACAGCATTAAGGCGCTTCTAAAAGATACGTGCAAAGACAAAACAGCATCGTAACCCTTTATGGCTTTTAGTATATTAAAAGAATCTTTTAACGACCTGTTGTAAGGGTGAAGCTCTATAGGATACCCATATAAAACATCCTTTATAAAAGGTCTTCCTACAAAACCTACGTTGTACTCGCCAAAAATATCAACGGCATTTTGCAAAAGGGATGTAGCCAACACCACATCCCCTAAGTAAGCTGTTTGCCAGACAAGTACTTTCAATAAATAAACGTTAAAAACTTATGCTGGTTATCTTCCAAGAGTCATCCTCTTTTGATACAGTAAAGGTTATATCACGTTCCATATGCTCGTTGTCTTTGGTTTCCAATACAACCTTTACCTCAGAATCTGAGATTTTTGACACATTTTTAATTTTCCAAGATTTTACGAAAGACATCTGACCCTCCAAAGAAGCTCCTAGAGCTTCGTACGGTTTCATCTCTACCAAAGCAAGCGGTAATTTTAATTGGTTTTCTAAACTTTCCCTTAAGCTTGGGTCAAGCTTTCTTATGGCTTTCATAGGATGATGGTCTTTTAGATTCGCCACAAAATCTGACACTAAATCTCTAGATATCCCTTGAGGTGAAGACCCGCAAGCTCTAAAAAGCAGAAACACAGCCCCTAAGGCTACTATTCCTATAACAATTTTCTTTTTTGACATGCTATGACCTCCTAAATTTATTAATAAGATAATCGTAAATATGCTTGGCCGCTTCTTTTCCCTCTTTTAAAGCTCTTACTACAGTATCACCGCCGTTTACCACATCCCCAGAAGCAAATATACCATCCACAGAACACATATAATGTTGGTCTACTTCAAGAGTACCCCATTTTGTAGTTTTTAGGTTTAGTTCTTCAAAGGCTATAGGGTTTGGTTTTTGACCTATGGCTAAAACCACCGCATCGCAGTCTATAACAAACTCTGAGTTTGGCACCTCAACTGGTCTAGGTCTTCCTGATTCGTCTGGTTCACCAAGTTCCATTTTTACACAAAGTAGGCCTTTTGCATAGCCGTTTTCATCTCCTATTATTTCTTTTGGCTGTGTAAGCCAATGTATTATAGCACCTTCTTCTTGAATATGGTCCCATTCTTCGTCTCTAGCCGAAGAAGTCTCTCTGGTTCTTCTATAAACTACATGGGTTTCCATGCCAAACCTTATGGCGCTTATAGCACAATCTACAGCTGTAAATCCACCACCTATTATGGCTACTTTTTTTATATCGGCCATTGGACAACCTAAGGCTATATTCATGAGAAACTCTATCGCAGAATACACATTTATAAGGTTGTCTCCTTTTATACCTAGATTTCCTCTACCAGCACCTACGCCTATAAACACTGCATCGAAGCTTTCTTTTAGTTCTTTAAGCGATACACTTCTTCCTATTACTATGCCAGTGTGAAACTTTACGCCCATTTTTTTAAGCTTGTTTATTTCATATTCTAATATAGATTTATCAAGTCTTGCGTTTGGAATACCGTAAAACATAACACCGCCAAGCTTAGGAAGCGCCTCGTAAACCTCAACATCTATACCTCTTCTAGCAAGTTCATAAGCACATCCTAGTGATGCCGGTCCTGAACCCACAATTGCAACTTTGTATCCTTTCTTATCTTCTACCTCTACTGAAGGTTCTATGCCAGATATCCTTACAAAATCCCCTACAAACTTTTCTAAAGCCCCTATATTAACAGGCAAACCTTTGTTCCTCTTGTTTCTTACCGTATCAAAGTACAATATACAAGCGCCTTCGCATTGCCTTTCTTGAGGACATACCCTTCCGCATATTGAGGGGAATATATCTGTTTGGGTGATTATCTTGTAAGCTTCCAATATGTTACCCTCTGCTATCTTTGATATAAAGCCTGGTATGTCTACATTTATAGGACAACCTTTCATACATCTTTTATCTGCATCTTTGCAAAGTATACAACGCTTTGCCTCATCTATGGCTAAATTTATCGTATAGCCAAGGGAGTACTCTTCAAAAGTTTTTGTACGCTTTTCCACTGGCATTAAAACTTCTTGATTTCTATCGTAATACCTAATTTTCTTCATGGCTTAGCTCTTCCTAGAACGCACCAACACTTCTTTTAAGATGAGGTGCCTTCTGTTTAAATCATCAAAATCTATCTTGTTGGCTTCAAGCCAAGGTCCTTCCACGCAAGGCAGTTTAAGCTTGCCATCGTACTGAATCCTGCAAGCCAAGCAAAGCCCTACAGTACAAAGCATCCTGGTTATAACTGCGCATAAAACATTTTTATCTTCATAAACACTAACTAACTCTTTAGCTAACTCATTAGAACCAGCACTTACAACAACATCGTATGGCTTATCAATCTTGCTAAAAGCTTCTACACTATCAAACTCATAAACACTATCAAATATACCTGTATAGCTTCTTAAATCCTCTAAATGCACAGCATCAGAATTTATGAAAGCAAGATCTATTTTGTTTTTTGGTTTTAGATGTTTTGCGACGTTGTATATGCCAGCAAAACCCCAATTTATACTTACAAAGAGTATATTTTTATATTCTAACTGGGGAAAAGGTTTTCCGGCTGGACCTTCAACGTAATGCAACTTTTGCCCTGGTTTTATATTTTCAAAAGCCTCAGTTACCACCATGTCATCAGACTTTTGCAACAAAAAAGAAACCGCATTACGTTCTATATCTGCATCCATGATAAAAACGGGTATTCTTTCTGGCTTTTCTTGATATTGCATAATAAAAAATTGACCTGGTTTTGCTTTTGAAAGATACAAACTCTTTAGTGTTATTAGTTTCAGGCTTTTAGAAATATCTATAACCTCTAGTACTTCAGCCATTCACAAAATCCCTAATATCAAATATCACAGTAGAGCAGCAGTTTGGGGATATGTGCGGTTTCATACCAAATTCTATACTTTGAGACACTATACCCTCTGCGGGAAAAGCTATACCGTTTGCTCCTGCCAACATAGCGTATGTATCAAAAGCCAAGCGATACTCTCCTGCTGGTCTTGCGCATCCTATTATTATAGGGTTTTTTGGCATTTTTTGCCTAGCGTAAAGTATCACCTCTGCAGCTTCTTCAGCGCTTGGAGGTTTTATAAGTTGATATCTTGCGTTTCCGTAGTAAGGCATAACCACTACAAGCACTAAAGCATCTGGATCGTATTTTGATATCATATCTACCGCGTTAAACTCGCCTATAATTTTTCCATAATGTAAACCTATGATAATGTGAGGTACTATTTTAAGACCGTGCTCTTTCAATAGCCTCAAAGATTCGTCATAATCTTTAGTGCTTTTATGAGGAAGTTTATAAACTTTATGTATTGTTTCATCTTCGCCTATAATATCTAAAAGAACAGCATCCACTTCCGCTTCTTTTAACGTCTTAGCTAGTCTTTCATCCACAAGGCCCACATGACAGGTTACTATAAGTCCTAGCTCCTTTTTGGCATATATCATTGCATCTTTATAGTCGTAAAGCTCTACTACGTTATCTTTGTTTGAGCCTCCAGATATCAGTATACCTCCAACGCCCGCTTCTTTTAGATCTTCACAAACCCTTACAAGTTCTTCAGGAGAAGTGGCAGGTATCATATGATGTAATATCTTAGAAGCGCAGTGATCACACATTAACTCGCACTTTTTACCAGTTATAGATATATCCACAAACCTTGGCTTTGAAACAGTTTTAAAATCTTCTACTTCATAGTACTTAAAACCAGGTCCATAAAAATATATATTGCTTCCAAAATGTTCTTCTTTTGTTCTAAGACCTGTTTTCAGCTTTTCTAAAAAAGCTTCATTTATTTCTATATCTATCATAATGTTTACCTCAAAATGTTATCACTTCAGCACCTTGATCTATAAGTTCTAAAAGCTCTGGACCAATAGCCAAAACATTTATACCTTTTTCTTCGTTGTACTCTTTTTCTCCTAGCTTCGTAGAGTTGTTTATACAAGCCATTGTAGTAATACCTTTTTCTAAAAGCTTATAAAACAAATCTTTTAAATGAGGTATATCCTCTATTTGCCTTGGCACTTTAACTCCATCTGCCCAAAAGAAAAATCTAACATCAAACCTTGGGTCTTCGGAAGCCCTTAAAGCAAACCTCATACTCATCTCTACTTTCAATTCACTAATATTTACATCAGACATCAATACAATAGCTAGTTTCTTCATTTAAAACACCAAATACAATTGATTTTTAAATTTAGTAGCCCTACTCCAAAAGAGTAGGGCATAGATTATATTAACCGCAGGAGATACCTTTTTCTTTTGCTATAGCACCTAACTTTTCTACAGCTTCTGGGCCTTTAAGAAGCATTGACACTTCTGATGGATTGGTAGGTTTTATTTTTGCTATCCAACCTGCACCGTATGGATCGTCGTTAGCTAAGGCAGGGTTTGCTTTTACTGCGTCGTTTATCTCTACCACTTCGCCGCTCAATGGAGATGGCACTGGACCAACCCATTTTCCACTTTCTATAGTAGCTACAGACTTTCTTCTTTCCACAGCTTTACCTGGTTTTTTAGGCGTATAGGCCACCAATCTACCAGCCATCGCTGCAGCTACGGAAGTGAGGCCCACCGTGAAAGTGCCATCACCGTTGTCTTTTGCCCATGTGAAGGCATTAGCCTCTGCGTCAACGTCGTAAAGTAAATCCTCTGGGATGTTGCACCCGTTTACTACTGCCATATATACCTCCTTAATAAATTATTTTCTAAATTAATTTTTAACTTTTAAAAGCCTAAAAAATTATTACCTTATCAGCTTCTAAGGATTTTTGAGCAAATTCACCTGCTGGTACTACACCATCTAACAGTGGTATTAACTCCTCTTCTTTTAAACCAGACGAGTCTATAGCCTGCTTACAAGAATAAAGTTTAACACCAGCAGCTTTGGCATCTTTCATAAATTCATACACCGATTTTGGTTTTTGACCTGCTACGCAGGAATCTCCTCCGGGGTATATAGACTCTGGAACACCCTTTCGTATTAAATTTGTGCCATCCATATTAAAAAATATCTCTACTATTGCATCGTTTGAAGCCATTAAGGCTCCTATAAAAAACGGCGTAGCACATCTATGAGGTGTTTTTGGACCGCTTGTCATAAGTATTAACACTTTCTGACCTTCTGCTTCCATCATGAGTTAAGCACCTTCCTTACCTCTTCTTCCGAGGGTACTCCTACAAACGTTAGCTTGCCGTTTATTATGGTAGATGGGACACTTCTAACGATTAACTTTTTAGCCCAAGCCCTACCTTCTGGTTGAGCCACGTCAAGCACTTCGTACTTGAAACCAAGCTCAGCTTGTAACTTTTGATAAAGAGCATCTGCATCTGGACATGTAGCACACCACTGAGACACTAAAAGTATAACATGTTTATCAGAAGCCGCCATACTATGTACACCTCATACAAATGATATCCTCTCTATCTATATACTCTTTCATTTTTCTAATAGCTTCTTCACCAGTTACCAAATCTTTTAAATCTCTTTCTAAATTTACAGGCTTTAAAGTTACTATCCAACCTCTACCGTACGGATCATAATTTATTATATCCGCTTGCTCTAACAACTCTTCGTTTCTTCTTACTACTTCACCCTCTACGATACAAGGTATTGGACCTGCCCATTTACCGCTCTCCAACGATGCCACTGGTTTGCCTTTGGGTATTTTTTTACCAACATCTTTTATGCGTATATGTAAAAGCTTACCAGACCTAGTTTGTCCAACATCTGTAAGACCGTATGTTACATTGCCATCTGGTTCTAACCTAATCCAAACTTGATTTTCTATATCGTAATACAAATCTTTTGGTATTAAACACCCGTTATGATCAACTATATTTTCGTCTACATTGCCATGTAAATCCATACCTATACACCTCTAGAGCTTAAAATTGCCCCCAGGAAATATGGGGGCAACTTAGTATATCATGCCAAACCGTATCTTTTCAACACCGGTAATGGATCAGATAGGTTGTCTTTTAGCTTTACTTCAGAGGCGCTTCTTCCCAATGCAAGACCTAACAGCTGAGTAAAATAGACAGCTGGCACATCAACATCTGGAACACCTTTTAACATTAATCTATGTCTATACATTTCCAAAGAAGCATGACAAAGTGGGCATTCGGTAGCTATAACATCTGCACCATTTCTTTTAGCGTTTTGCAATATCATCATCACAAATTTTTCTGACACTGATTCATCCGACAATGAGTGAGGGCCGCCGCAACATTGAGTATGCATAGGTTCAAAATCTACGCTAGTAGCCCCTGCTGCTTCTAAAAGCTTGTTTTGGAAAAATGGATGTTCATCATCATCAGCTGTAGCCCTTCTCATTGGTCTATCTTTATCTAAGTCCTGACCGCCAGCATGCGAGTATGTCCTAGCATAAAAGTGCGGTCTTGTGTATAGACAGCCGTAATAGTTTGCCACCTTTAAACCTTTTAAAGGTTTCTTGGTTTTCTCTTTTATTTTTTCTGGACCAGCTTCTTCATAAAGCCATTCCAAAGCATGGTAGGTCTCAGGTATTACATCCAAAGGATCCACACCACCTTCTCTTAAAAGGGCATTTGTTTTAGTAAGCACAGAATTATCGGTAGTTAGAAAGTACCATGCCCTTTGTAGTGAAAAAGAACAACCGTTGCAAGGAGCCACTATTACTTCATACCCTTGTTTTCTAGCCAAAGACATGTTTCTAGCATTCATTAAAATAGTACCCCAGAACGTTACATTCTTTGATTCCATTGCTCCACAACAGTTGTAATCTTTTAAATAATCAAGCTCTAAGCCCAAATCTTTAGCTACTAGTCTCAAAGATACGTCGTAAGCTCTAGCCGCACCTTCTAATGAGCAACCTGGGTAGTAAGCTACATTTTTACCTATAACACCCATGTAAAACCTCCTTTAATGAGTCATTATGCCTTCTTCTCTTATAACTCTTTCAAGAACTTGTTTGAATCTATTCCAGTTTTGAGTTCTTGGATGTATCAACATATGTTTAGCATTTAATATCAAGAAGTCTATGTTCATGCCCTTTAACGGTTTAATAGCTAAACTCTTTAACCAATCTGGTAAACCACCTGCAAAAGGTATTGGTTTCTTGAGGATTGGATCTTTCATTACAGAATACCCTTGCTTTTCCATCCAACCGAATAGCAATTCTCCATCTTCTATGCGTCCATACTCTATAACGCTTTCTGTGAAGAATTTATCAAATTTCTTAGATGGGTACTCTTCTATAAGACCTCTTTTTGACATTTGATTTACTATTACCTTTAATACTTCCTCTACCAAAACACCTTTTGGACATCTGTGAGTACATTTGTGGCAAGACACACATCTCCATATGACATCTGCTCTTTTCTGCAACTCATCTAGCATACCTAATCTAGCTAGATATATGAAATGTCTTGGGTTGTATTTTTCATCCCAATAGTTATGAACAGGACAGCTAGCCGTACAGTATGCACATTGATAGCACTGATTTATAGTTTTCCCTTGGGGGTGGTTGATGATATCTTTGGCAAAGTTTAAATCGTAATCATTTATTACACGAGGAAGTATTATAAGGTTCCAATCTCCAGATGCATCAACACCGTCTATAACTATCCTATCTTTCTTTATTATACGTTCTTGCTCTACAAGGCCACGTTCATGAATAGCCATAACAACCTCCTATTAATAGGTAAAAGTTACTTCATCGTCTCTTAAAACACCCAACAGACGTTTAGCAATAAAATCCGCGGGTGGGAAAAAACCTTTAGCACTATGCATCGTAGACAAGGTCATGTAATCAACGTAAGTACCGTAAATCATAGCTAAGAAGATATCTACAAACAAAAATCCCCTAACTCTTATACCGAACTCCAAAAGCTTTTCGTAAACCTGAACGTAGGTTTGATAAAATTCTTCGTAAGTAGAACCATACATCTCTCTGCCATGTCCATTTACCGGAGCTTCTTCTTTTAAGAACACAATAGCTCCACTTTCAGATTCTGGGTCCCATATCCAAGAGGTAAAAAGTATATAATCTTCTGGAAATGTAAAATGCAATATCTCTGCCGCGATATCCCTAGCGTTTTTCTTACTTACACCTCTTATTACATCCGTAAAAGCGTTAACCCTTTGCTCCCAGGTATCCGCTTTAGAATATAAAAGATCGCTTATAGCTTTTTTGAGGTTGTTAACACCAGTTTCTTCAACTATCTTGTTTCTGAACCTTCTAGCTGGGTACATTCTGTAAAATACATCAAGCAATTTATCCTTGTCTATAGATGCTAATCGCTCCTTCGAGAATGTCTCTCTAAAAAGATTCGATTTCTCAAGAACCCTAGAATAGAACTCTTGCGCTAACTCTTCTCCATCTCCTAATATTTTTATTAGATAATCTCTTACTAAAAAGTCATCAAGAGGGGCCGCTTTGAACCCCTCGTTTGGTTTAATGTTGCTCATTACACACTCACCTTAGCTCCTATAAAAGCTATTGCCTCTGCAGCGGCTGCTTCACCCTCAGACATAGAAGACTCTATATCTATAGGACCTTTGCAAGCGCCTGCTATGAATATACCTTCTTTGTTGGATATGATATTTGAACCTGAATTGTCAGAAGGTATTAGGAATTTACTATCTTGATCTTGGTTCAAACCTAGCATCTTAGCAACTTTCTTTGTGCCTTCAGATGGTTCCATTCCAAGCACCAAAACCACTAAGTCCATTGGTACTTCTGATGGTCTTTGTACTATGGTATCTTCGTGCTTTATCACAAGTCTACCATCTGATGGTCTGAAGGTTATTTCAGCAATTCTTCCTCTTACGTATCTAACACCGGCTTTTTCTTGAGGAGCCCAATAGAATGGGTATTCCCAAGTACCGTATGTTCTAACGTCCATATAATAGCAAAATACATCTACATCTGGATAATGCTCTCTTATCTCCGTGCCTTGTAAACCAGAAAGAGCACATCCATATCTACAGCAGTGTACATTTGATACGCCTAATTGTCTATCTCTTGAACCAACACAGAATACAAACGCTACACGCTTTGGAAGTTGGCCGTTGGATGGTCTATAGAGCTTGCCTTGACGAGAAAACATTTGCTCTAACTCGAGGTTTGTTATTACGTCTGGGAAAAGCCCATAACCTAGCTCACCTTTTCTTCTTGGATTAAAGTGTTGGAAGCCAGTAGCTACTACTATAGCTCCAACCTCTACAGTTTCACCGTTTGATAGCTTTACTTTGTAATTACCAGGCGTACCTTCGCAAGCTTCTACTTCTGTGCCTAACTTGACTTTAACGTTTGGGTTCTTAGTTACTTCATCGATAACTGGGCCTAAAACTTGTGATGGTTTTAACTTTCTTGGGATAAGGGTATGGTAATCTTCCAATACTGGTCTACCACCTAGTTTTTGTTCCTTTTCCACTAAGATGGTAGATATCCCTAATTTACCAAGAGTTTTAGCTGCGGATACACCAGCAGGCCCGCCACCTATTACTAACACGTTCTTAGACATATATAACCTCCTAAGGTTTATTAAGATCTAAACAATACCTTATCAGCCGTTGCACTTGCTCTTGGTTTACCATCTGATGTTCTGCTGTATGGTTCATATAAGTCATAGGTTTTGAAGAATTCTTGAAGCTCATCGTGTTTACCTGCTTTATCTAGCTCGTTTATATATTTTACGGTGTCTTCCCATTCTTTCCTTAGCTCTTTCCAGTTGGTTATACCCATCTTTTCCAAGAGAGGTTCATAGCTTGAGCAGTTCCAGTATAGCTGGACTATCTTGTATGGATGTGCACCACAAGCTAAAGCTGAGAACATAATATCTGACATTACAGCCACTGGATAGTACATGTCGTGAGCCTTACCTATCCATTGATTCTTTTCAAAAGTTGTAGTGCAACCAGTATCGTGAGTAACTATAAGATCTGCTTTAGCATCCTCGTATATTACCTTCAATTTTCTGTTTATAGCAAAAGACCTAGTAAACTCTCTTTCTGTCAAGATATGTCTAAATCCAAAACCACAGCAATCATACCATGTGTAATAGTCAGCAATTGTAGCTCCCAGCTCTTTTATAACAGCCGCAGATGCTGCTGGTCTTTGGCCACCATATATTTCTGGATCATATACGTAATCGTCAGCTATCATTTTCCAAACGTGGCAAGCGTTGTGTATAGCAACTCTTACATTAGATACATCTATACCCTTTGGTTTACCTTCTTTCTCATATAACTCTTTTATTTTGTATCTATTTGCATGTGTCCATTCTGAATAATGTACTACTTCTTGAGGTATTATCAATTCACCATTTGGTCCTAATCTACCAAGCTTTTTAAGTATAGGTCTTACAGCATCTCTCAACTCTTTATTCATTATAAGCTGTTCCCTGGTTTCTTTATAAGACCCAAAAGATGTACCGCAGTGAATTAAAGGATAATAACCGGTTTTCCAAGCTTGGTGCATGTTTCTTAGCCATACGGCGGCCAATGCTACTGGGTTTGATGTGCCAGAACCGTGGTAGTTCCATGCGGTACAAGAAGTTTGGTGTGGCTCGTTAAGATAATCATATCCAAACTTGTTCATAAACCAGAATATAGAAGCCGGATATCCTGGTATGTTACCACATTGTCCGCAAGATTTATGATGCCACAACTTGTTGGTAGGCACAGTCTTTATACGGCCAGTTCTTGTATAAACCTCTACGGGTTTATGCTCCTCAGTGATTCTATGTATAAGGATCTCACCCTTTGCTTCCAATTCTTCCATACGCTCAAATATTTCATCGTAATGAGCGTGGTTGTTTTGAATTGGAAATTTGGTCTTGTCATATCTAAGTAAACTCATAAAACTAACCTCCTAAAAAATTTTTTTGGCACTACGCCAAAAATTGCATAAATCACTCTTCTTGCATATCTTCCCAACGCTCTTCGTTTTCTTCTACCATATCCATAATAACATTGTAGAGGTTGGGGTCTATCTTCTCAAGCATGTCAAATATACCTGTTTCTCTCCAAATACTGTAAAGTTCTATGGCAGTTTGAAGAGATACTTCCCAAGCTGTTTTTACGGCTTTACCTACGTCAAACGGGATAGCCATACGCTTTGCTCTCAGGTTTTCCATATTGTCAGCCATCTTTGGACCCCAGTCTGGGAAGAAGTCCGGCTGAAGCATATCCGCTGAGAGCTGGTTACCAGTGGTCATAACCTTCAAGAGCACGCGACCGTACGGTTTGAGAAGATCTTTGGTTGCATCAAAAGCGTTTCTAACAGCTACTTCTCTCATTATAGCCACTAAACCGCCTGGGTTGTTTACAAATGGGCATCTTATCCAGCATGTGAAACACTGAGAGCAAGCCCATATATATTCGTGCATCATGTCGTAAAGCACTTCCACATCATCTTCCAAAAATCTTTGGACTATCTCTCTGGGCGAATAATCAAAGAATCTATTTGATGGGCATGATGCAGTACACACACCGCAGTTTAAACACCCAAATATGTATTCGTGATAGCGAAAGTCAGATTTGACTTCCTCTACAATTCTAACCTTCTCTTCCCATGGCACATCTTTAGTCTTCTGTGATATGGGAAGATTGTATCCATAAGCGTGTCCATCCATAACAATTACCTCCTTAAAGAGTTATAACGGCGTACTCGCCACTCATTACTTTGTCCAAGAATGCAGCACCACCTATTATACCATCACAAAGTTCAGTATTTACATCCTCTCTCTTGTATTCTTCCGTCAAATCTAAAGATGGTACGCAAAGATATACCTTTACTCCTGCTTCTTTTGCCATTTTTATGAAATCATATACAGTTTGCTCTACACCAGGTCTTACTTTAACCTTTTTTGCATTGTCTTTCATCAATAAAAATCCAGCCTCTGAGGTAATAACCATCTCTACTTCAAAGTCCATCGTAGTAGCTGCAGTAGCCAAGAAAAAAGGTGCGCCCGCTTGAGGGTTTATAAGCTCACCGGTCACCGCATCAGCTCTTTCAAAAAATGGGACAGTTAAAATATAGAAAATAATCTTATCAAATCCGTTAGGTACCGCCATAAATCTCTCCTTTAATAAGTTTAATCCTAAAATTTAAAAAATCAATTAAGATTTGCTTATAAGAATATAATAAAAATCTTATAAGCCTTTCACTACAACTACACAATCTAGCCAATACCATACTCCATCCTACACAAAAATTGTTATAGGCTTATCAGCTTCCAATATGAAGTCAAAAAGCGTCATAGCACCGCCTGGAGGCTCTAAACCATCTATTAAATCTTCATATTTGTATCCAAAAAGGTCCATAGTCATTTGACAAGGTATCATTTTTACATCGGCTTCTTTGCATAGCTCAAGAAGTTCTGGTATAGAGGCAACACCATGTTCTTTTATAGATTTTTTCATCATTTCAGTCATTAAATCTGTCATTCCTGGTATTACACCCATTAGCTGAGGCGGGCCTGGTATAAAGTTCGACACGCTTTTAAGGAAAGGAAACTTTTCTTCCATAGACGGTGGGAAAGCCATAGGCATAGCCGGATTTCCAACGGGAGCCAACTTCAGCTGGTTTACTTTTTCCTTATGTATTATATTCAAGCCGTAAAACGTAAAGAATATGGCTGTTTCTAAACCCATTGAAGCAGCTACCGATGCTAGTATCAGCGGCGGATACGCCATATCTAACGTACCTTTTGTGGCTATTATAGCCAGTCTTTCCATAACAAACTCCTTACTTTTTCTTTAGATAGAATATAATTTTTCCACCTTCTTCCACAGTTTCTAGTAACTCATCGCCAGTTCTTTTACAGTAAGCTGGTATATCTGCTTTTGCTCCAGGATCTGTGGTGATGAGTTCCAAAATTTGACCAGATGACATTTCTGCCATTTCTTTTTTGGTTTTAAGTACCGGTAAAGGACAATTGAGACCAGATGCATCTAAAGTTCTGTCTGCTTTTACAGCCATGTAGAATACCTCCTAAACAAAGTTATATTTTATTTTACTTTATTTTATATTTTATGTATTAAGATTTTATTAAAAAAAAATTAATTTTTTTTATAATTGCTGTTAAGCAAGGCCTCTTTGCTTTAGAGTGTCTTGATATATCCTTTTGTATAGAATATTCCACTCCGACGTGCCTTCTACAATCTTCTTTGAGTAGTTTTTTATACGCGTACGCACTTCTTTCTCTATTTCTTCTTCCTCTTTGGCGGCTTCTATAAGGATAGAGGATATAACTTTTCTTATCATTGGTATATCTTCATAAATTTCTATATTTGGGTCGTTTTTAATAAGATCTCTTATTCTATTGGTTATTTGGTTCATGCGCTCTCTAGGTTTTGTTTCTATTTTCATTTCTTCAGCCAGTTTTATTCTTATAGTTCTATAGGCTGTTCTATAGTCTATGTTTTCTTTTTCTATATAAGATAGTTGGTCTTTTAATATTTCTTTTGCTCTTTCATCTAAGTTTTTTTCTTCTTCATCGGCTTCTTTAAATATTGCTAGCAACTGTTTTTTAAAATAATCTACATCCTCTACTTCTATATATTTTTTTGTTAAAAGCTCGGATACTAACTTATTTATTATTCTTTCCACCAACCTTTCTGGTAATCTCACCTTTAGCTCCTTAAACTTTTATTTTAGGACTAAAATGCTTTGCTATGTTTATAAACGCTTCTGCCATCTCTCTTTTTTTCTGCCATTCTGATATTTCTTCCGCGGTTTTTGCATCAGATAACTTTCTCGTGGCTTCTTCAAAAACTTTGTTGTATTCTTCAAGGTCTATATTTCCTACTGGAATAGCCTCTTCTGTTAGTATTATAACTTTGTCCGGTGTTATATCGGCAAACCCATATCCTACAGCTATACCATTTTTGTCGTCTTTGTTGAAGTAAACCAAACCAGGTTTTATTTGAGTTAAAAGCAACATATGGTTTTCCAATATACCCATTTCACCATCGTAGGCTGGTATATTTACAGACTCCACTTCTTCGGTGTATACAACGCCCTTTGGTGTAACTATGTCAACTTTTAACATAACGCCTCCATATCATAAGATAATATTATACCAGAATATTTTTTGTAAAAAAATTAAATATGCTATAATTATGTTATGGATTTAGAGAAAAACCAATGTAGCGTAGTCTTTGATAAAAAAGAATTTGAAGATATCGTATCCAAAGCCAAAAATACCACAGAAACGAAATCTATACTTCCAATATTGTCAAATTTCCTTATAGAGATAGAACATTCTAAGTATTTCGTAAAAGCCACAGACTTAGAAAACTATATAAAGATAGAAGGTAGACCAGAACAATCGGAAGTTAGCTGCACCTTGTGTATAAATTCTAAGAAACTAAGCGATATAGTAAAAAGTCTTTCTTCTGCTACATTCACGCTAACGCTTGTAAACGACACTTCAGCACAAAGCTCTTATGTCCAAATACAGAGCGGTAGGAGTAAATTTAAACTAACGCTGGCAGAAGCTTCCGAGTTTCCAGCTTTTCCAGAAATAGAAGACGATATGATATCAAACAGTATACTTGGCTCTATGCTTTTAGAAGGTTTAGAGAGGACAGACTACGCTGTAGCGAAAGAAGATGCCATGAACCCCACACTTACAGGCGTAAATATGCTGTTTGATAACAACGATGGAAAGCCTTTTGTAGAATTTGCTGCCACAGACGGCAATAGACTTACAGTTTTCAAAAAATACTACCCCAAAGAGGAATCCAACGAAAATATAACTTTAAACAACGTGTCTTTTACAATACCAAGGAAAACGGTAAAAATACTAAAATCCATAGTAAACAAAGCATCTTTTGTAAACATTTACTACAAAAGCGGTGGCTCGTTTTTGATTTTTGAAGATAAAGCAACAGGTTGGACGTTGTTTAGCAGGCTTTTAGAAGGAGAGTTTCCAGATTACAAGATATACATAGAAAGCATAGAAAGACCGTTGAATGCCAAAATACAGCGTAAAGATTTGAGAGATTTGATAAGAAGACTTTCTTTTAGTGCAGATGGTACCGTTATACCTATAAAGCTCACCTTTGCCGACAACATTTTGATAGGAGAAACTTCAGACAGAGAATTAACAGAAGGAAGGGATGAGATAGATATAGACTATGTAGGAGAAGCTTTTAACGTAGACCTAAACGCGAGATATCTAAAAGAATCGGTAGACTACGCTCCCTGTGACTACATAAACATATCTACCGATGACCCTATGAACGGCATATTGGTTTCTTGCGGAAACCTTGAAGAAGAAGGTTTTTATTACGCTTCTTTAATAATGCCTTTTGGATGATTTTAAAAGCTTAAAACTTAAGTTATGCTTGACAACAACCAGATATTGGAAGAGCTAAGGTTAAAAGAAGGAGACACATGGCGTATCTTTAAAATACTCAGCGAATTTGTGAGTGGATTTGATACGCTATCCCACGTAAGCCCAGCGGTAACATTTTTCGGAAGTGCCAGGTTTGATGAGAACAACTTTTACTATAAAAAGGCTTATCAACTTAGCTACGAGTTTGGGAAAGGTGGTTACAACGTCATAACAGGCGGTGGACCAGGTATTATGGAGGCGGCCAACAGAGGCGCTAAAGACGCCGGAGTCATATCGGTAGGTTTAAATATAAAGCTTCCCAAAGAGCAAAAGCCAAACCCATATCAGACGCTCTCTATGAGCTTTGAATACTTCTTTGTAAGAAAAGTCATGCTTATAAGATACTCTATAGCCTACCTTGTTTTTCCTGGTGGATTTGGCACTATGGACGAGCTCTCCGAAGCCCTTACCCTAATACAAACTAAAAAGAGCCCCAAATTTCCGCTTATTCTCTTCGGTAAAGAATTTTGGGAAGGTCTTGTGGATTTTTACAAAAATACCCTAATAAAACACGGTACCATCGATGAGGAAGACTTATCCCTTATAAATCTTACCGATGATATAGATGAAGCTATAGCTATAGTGGATAAGCATCTCTTAGAAAAAATAAAACTCATGGAAGAACAAAAAGAAGACATTTCTAAGGTAGAAAGATACAAAAACACGGCAAGGATTAGAGGACTTCGATGACTAAGTTTTTACACATAGGAGACATACACGCTGGAAAAACGCTTCATAACAAATCAAGAAACGACGATGCAGAATACGCCATATCTCAGGTGATAGATTTTGTGAAAAAAGAGCCTGTGGATTTTATTCTTATGGCAGGGGATATTTTTGATCAATACAACCCGGATGCAGAAGCCACAAAAATCATCTTTGATTTTATGGTAAGGGAGTTAAACGCTTTAAAGATTCCAGTGGTTATGATAACAGGAAACCACGACGGACAAGCTTTTTTTGAAGGTTATAAAACCCTTGCCAAATACGCCAACATGCATTTGTTTGTAAGACCCTCTCCAGATGATTTTGTTATTACAATAAAAGATACCAATATAATATGCGTGCCTTACGCTTCTCCTAAGTTTATAGCCAAGCTATGGGAAGACAGCGCCACATCGGAATACGCTCATAAAGTGGAAAGCTTTATAAACGCGCTCATCTCAAAAGCTCCAAAAAACACATTCAACATATTGCTTTCCCACATGATGGTAAAAAGTGCGAAGATAACAAAATCCGAAAGAGAAGCTTCCGTAGGCGAGTATTACACAATAAATTTAAACAACATAAACGCTCTGAAAACCTTAAACTACGTTGCCTTAGGACACGTGCATAGATACCAAAAAATACAAACCACCACAGATGCATATTACACAGGTTCTTGTTTTCAGATAGATTTCAACGAAGAGGGCCAAGAAAAATACTTTAACTTTGTGATTTTAGAAAAGCAATCCACCAACAAAGTAGAGAAGATAAAATTAGATATAAAAAACCAGCTCAAAACTCTAAAAGTCGACGCCAAAAGCTTGAATATAAAAGATATAGAGGACGTAAAAGGATACGTAAGAGTGATTATAGACGATACCATTGAAAACACTAGGCTTTTAGAATCAAAGCTAACATCAGAACATATAGCTAGTAAAATATTAGAGATAAGAAGGAATGTTTTTGAAAAACCCGAAATAGAAGCAGATTTAAACAAAATAAGGGATAACCTCGTGGATTTTTACGAAGAATATTACAAAGCAAAATACCGCGAAGATTTACCAGAGGATTTAAAAAAAGCGTTTTTAGAACTTCAATACAAAGTAGAGCATACAGAAGAATAAATTAAAAAAATAGCGATTGACTTTTCCACAAACTTTTTTATTTTAAAGTAAAGGAGGGTAAACATTTGATAATAGTGCTTGCAATTGTAATCATCGCACTAGTATTGGTAAGATTTTCTATAAGAGCAGTCCCCCAAGGAGAAGAGTGGATTATAGAAAGACTTGGTAGATACCATAGGACTTTAAAACCAGGCCTTGCCTTTATAATGCCTTTTATAGATTACATTAGAAACAAAGTTAACGTGAGAGAGCAATTTTTGGATGTACCATCTCAAGCTGTTATAACAAAAGATAACGCTATAGTTCAGATAGATGCGGTTTTTTTCTACAGGGTCGTGGATAGCTACAACGCCACTTACAACATTACAAACATAGATGCATCGTTGATACAATTAGCCAAAACAAACCTAAGAGCCATAATAGGTTCTATGGAACTAGAACATGCCCTATCCAATAGAGACGAAATAAACGCAAAGCTTAGAAACAACTTATCTGGTATAGAAAGTGAATGGGGTATAGTGATAACAAGGGTAGAAATAAGAGATATACTGCCTCCAGAAACCATAGTAAAAGCCATGGAAAAACAAATACAAGCTGATAGAGAAAAAAGAGCTATCATTCTCCAAGCAGAAGCCAACAGAGAAAAACAACGCTTAGAGTCTGAAGGTTATCTCATAGCACAAACCAACAGGGCAGAAGCCATAAAAAGGGTAGGACAAGCTCAAGCAGATGTCATAGCAATGATAGGACAATCTTTGAAAGAATCGGGAGAAACAGCTGGTTTATTACAACTTGGGGAACGTTATATAGAGGCCATGAAGGATTTGGCTTCTTCAAATAGCTCTAAGCTGATAATATTCCCAAACAGCATAATAGATGCCGTAAAAGGCCTTATAGACAAATGAGCCCTTTTCTTTGGATACTGCTTGGCATAGTGCTTTCTTTGTTAGAACTAGCACACCCTGTAATGATATTTTTTCCTATAGGGCTTAGTGCCATCGTAACTGGAGTTTTTGGGCTTTTAGCAGAATATTTTACAAAAATACCTTACGAAAGAATGCTTATAACCCAACTTATCACATTTTTTGTTGTGAGCGTTATAAATATATTGCTTCTTCGTAAAATCTCAAAAGAGTGGATAAGCGTAAAAACACCAAAATCCTCTCAGCCAGAAAACGCTATACTTGGCAAGGAAGTTTACGCAAAAGAAGACGCTAAAGCAAAAACTATGATAGAAGTTGTCTCGCCCGCTCCTATATTAGGTGTGACAGAATGGCACGCCAAAGTCTTAGATGATGTTAAAAAAGGAGATAAGCTCATAGTAGTAGGCCACGAAGGCGGTATTTTGGTATGTAAAAAAGCATCTTCTTAAAATATTTTCGTGCTATCATATTTAACTATGAGAAAAAAGCTTACTATGTTAGGTATTTTTAGTCTTATTTTAGTTGGATGCTCTCATCAAGCCAAAACCAATCAAAACACAAGCGCATCGCAAAGCTCTGAAAAGCCCCCTCAAGCTGTATCTTGCAAAGATTATTGCAAAGAGCAGTGCCAAGGGCTTACCCAAAGCTGTGAAACAAACTGTCTAAACGCTTGCTACCCAACTCCTTAAATCATATATTTATAATATGATAGCCGAAGATTTTGAATACAATTCCTCTGATATAGTTTGCGAAGGATACATAGCTTACGAAGAAAGCTCTAATATAAAAAGACCGGGTATATTGGTAGTCCCAAATTGGATGGGTGTAGGTGATTTTGTAAAAGAAAAGTGTAGAGCCTTGGCTTCTTTAGGCTACATAGCCTTAGGTGTGGATGTTTATGGAAAAGGTGTAAGACCAAAAAACAGAGAAGAGGCAGCTAAGCTATCATCATCTTACAAAGAAAACTACCGTCTTTTAAGAAAAAGACTCTTAGACGCTATGGAAGCTCTCAAGGGCTTTGAGCTTTTAAAAGAGGGTTATATAGGTGCTATTGGGTATTGCTTTGGCGGAACCGCCGTTTTAGAGCTTGCAAGAGAAGGAGTAGATGTAAAAGGAGTGGTTAGTTTTCACGGTGGGCTTTCTACGTTGGATATCAGCAGAAATCCTGTAAAAGCTAAGATCTTGGTTTGTCATGGAGTAGATGATCCCTTTGTGCCTATATCTCAAGTGGAAGATTTTATAAAGGAAATGAACGAAAGAAAAGCAGACTACCAAATCATAATGTATAGCGATGCGGTGCACTCTTTTACAGAAAAAGCAGCCGGAAACGATAAATCAAAGGGCAGTGCTTACAACGAGCTTGCCGATAAGCGTTCCTGGAACCACATGCTTTTATTCTTCCAAGAGATATTTAGATGATCAAAACAAAAAGAGTGTATGAGTCAAAGGAAGATGCTGATGGTTTAAGGATTTTAGTGGATAGACTTTGGCCAAGGGGTGTAAAAAAAGACAATATAGATTTATGGCTAAAAGACATAGCTCCTTCAGATGAGCTTAGAAAGTTTTACCATGAGACGAAAGATTTTGAGGCTTTTAAGGGAAAATATATAGAAGAGCTTCAAAAAAAAGATATAAAAGAGCTCTTAAATTTAATCAAACAAAACACTATAACGCTTTTATACGCTTCAAAAGAACCCAAAAACAACGCCACCGTCTTAAAGGAGTATTTGGAGTGGACATTAGAAAAGCAAAAATAAAAGACGCCCCATTTATACATGAGCTTATAAATGAGTATGCCAAAGAGGGAATTTTGCTACCAAGGTCACTTAGCTCAATATATGAAAATATAAGAGATTTTTTTGTAGCAACAGACAATGAAAAGGTGATAGGTGTTTGTGCTCTTCATATAGTATGGGAAGATTTGGCTGAGATAAAATCTTTGGCGGTAGAAAAAAATTACGTCAAAAGGGGCATAGGTAAAGCCCTTGTGGAAAGATGCTTAGAAGATGCATCATATTATGACATAAAAACGGTTTTTGTCCTTACTTACCAAGTGGATTTCTTTAAAAAGATGGGATTTAAACTTATACAGAAAGAGACATTACCTCACAAAATATGGGGAGAGTGCATAAACTGCTCTAAGTTTCCTTCCTGCGATGAAATAGCTATGTCTAAGCTTTTAAAAGCCTAAAAACGTTATAATATAAATATGAAAATAGGTTTTGTATGCGATAAACATTCAAATAGAAGCGTAATAGCAGAAGGGTTGGCTATAAAAATATTAAAAGAGTTGGGTTTAAAAGCAGAGGTTTATTCGGCAAGCTTAGAGCCAGACAAAGAAATAGCAGAGATCACTTTGGAGCTTTTGAAAGAAAAAGGATTAAACGTAGCCAACGTTAAAAACAATACGTTGGAAGATATACCTTATGAAGAGTTAGATGTGCTTGTAATGATATGCGACAAATTAGACAAAACCTGTCCCTATACAATATCTCACAAAAGGCGAGAAACTTGGCTTGTGGAAGAGCCTCATCCTCTTACAAGGGAAGAGTTAAAAAGAACTATAGACAAAATAGAAAGATTTTTGAAGGATTTGTTTAGATATGATAAGCTATCCAAATGAAAAAAATACTATGGTTAGCCACCAATGAAAACCCAAATTTTGGTGGGATAGAACTTCACAGCGTAACTTTTATAAAAGCCATAAAGCAAAGAGGTTTTGACGTAAGTTTATGCTTATCCAAAGGCAACTACGTAGATAAAAATACACATGAAATTGAAAAATGCTATACAACCACCCGCTATTCTCTTGATTTAAAAGCTTTTAGAAAGATATACGAATTTGCAAAAAAAATAAACCCAGATGTCATAGTAGCCAACAACGCCAAGGAGTATGAAATAGCTCTTGTCGTATCGAGGTTTTTAAGAAAAAAGGTTATAGCTTTCAGGCATATGGAGAATTTAAAAAACCCTTTAGTGGCAAGGCTAATACTATCAAACATGGATATAGTCTATACAGTAAGCGAAAAACTAAGACAAGAGCTTTTGTCAAAAGGGGTTAAAGAAGATAAACTAAGAGTACTTTACAACATAGTAGAAGAAGGAAACCCTAAAAAGCAAAATACAGATAATATAAAGGTTCTTTTTGTAGGGAAAGTCATAGAAGCTAAAGGCATTTGGGAGTTTTTACATCTTGCCAAAGAGCTAAAACCCTATAAAGAGTTTGAATTTTATGTGGTGGGAGACGGCCAAGAGCTAATGAAAGCAAAAGCTTTTTCAGAAGAAAACGGTTTAAATGTAAATTTTGCAGGCTTTCAAAAAGATGTTTACCCTTATTATCAGGCCGCGGATATTGTCTTGATACTATCAAAGTACGATGAGGCCATGACAAGGGTCGTCATAGAAGCTTTGGCCAACGGTTGTGCCGTTGTGGGTTCAATCGTCGGCGGTATAAAAGAAGCAATAGAAGAAGGTAAGAACGGTTTTCTGGTAAACCCAACTAATATAAAAGCCATAAAAGACGCCGTTCTTTCCTTTAGAGATAAAAACAAGCTTTTAGAAGCTCAAAAATACTCTTACGAGATATATAAAAGAAAGTTCTCAAAAGAAGCCATTTTAAATAAGTTTGAAAAGGATATATTAAATCTGATATGATATACCTATGAACTGGCTTATAAACCTTATAAAAAAACTGTTTAAAATGGAATCAAAACAAGAATACGCCTATAAATTAACGCTTAGTTTCATAAAGCAGTTTGGATTAACTCCTAATGATAAAGAAGATGTTGACTTTTTTTATGTGATTTTTTTAGAATGGGGGAAAACAAAAAATGGCATGAAAAATCTATACGAGCTTCTTAGCGGGGCATATGTAGTTTTTGCTAAGCTTTTAAAAGCAGAACCAAACTCTTTAAAATCTTTAGACCCTGATGTAAGCGAGGCTCAAAAAAATAAGAAACATATCATTAAATTGCTGGAATTTGTTTTATCAAAAGCAAAAACAAAGGGTAATTTTGAGAAAATTTTGGAAGCCATAGATAGGCAAGAGGTGATAGACAATGCTCTTCCTTCTGTCATAATAAGATTTTTGATACCTATTATGTTAGACAACTTAACAAAGCTAAATGTAAAAAACGACCTCGTAAAATTTGCCAACATCATTGAATTTTACAGAAACATCGTCAATCAGGAGATACTTCTATTTTTAGAAAATGTATTCGGTATATATTTAGACATATACATAAAATATAAAAACGATATAGAAGTTTTTGCCATGAACACCATTCAAGATTTTGCCTCTTTCATAGATATTTACAAAGATAGTGATAAAGAAACTGTAAGAACTTTTATCAAGCATGTAGCACCCTCTTACGTATTGTTTCACATCAACAACTACAAAGAATACTCAGAGGAAGTTAAACAATATTTTGATGCACTTTTACCAAATTTAAAGCAAAGGTATGAGCAAGATGAAGCGCTTTTACAAGCAGTCTTTATAGTCTTGTCCAACATTTTAAAGCTTTCAAGCTCTTTAAACGATGTTACTTTATATGTTCAAACCGTAGATAGCTACATAGTAGATTTCATAGAAGTGGCAAAATCTGAACAGGTAAAAGAAAGGTTGAAAGAGACTAAAATGTATTTTTACGCGTCTAAGAAAATAAAAAAAGACATTTATACCACCGAAAGCCTTCTTATAAATTATGTAGCTTACGCAATACCAAACCTCCTAAGCGCTTGTCAGGATGTAGACTTATTTGAATACTGCAGAACGTTGGTGAAAGATTTAATGAATACTTTTACGGATGTAGAGATAGCTTTTTATTATGTATACGTAGTGTTGCCAAAATGGGTAAAAGTAAACAAAAATCAAGATGCGTTATTTGATATGCACGAAAAACTCAAAAGGATTCTTTATCCTATGCAAAAAGACATGAATGAATTGGTAAGATTTTTCTATTTTGACTTCAAAGATTATATGGTATAAATGCTTTGTATCATGGCTTTTAAAATGAACTTTTTTAAATTCTAAAATCACAAAAACAAAGGAGGTAAAGATGAGCTACATACTTTCCATAAGCATGTTTCCAGTAGACAAAGGTGAATCTTTAAGTCAATACGTATCAAAGGTGTCTAAGATTATTCACGAGTCAGGTCTTGAGTATGTTATAACGCCTATGGCCACTATGATAGAAAGCACAGAAATAGAACCACTCCTTGAAATAATAAAGAAAGGCCTTGAAACAATGCAGCAAGATTCCAATAGAATATATGTTAATATGGCTATAGACTATAGGAAAGGAGATAAGACTGGAAGACTAAAACAAAAGGTAGAATCTTTGAAGTCTAAGCTTGGTTAATTATTCGTAATATTCGGCACCGCAGTTTTCTGTTTCCCAAACTACGACTTTTTTAACGTTGTATTTTGCTTTTAATGTATCAAAGAAATATTTAGCAAGGTTTTCTGCACTCGGCGAGAAATCAAATACATCGTTTAAAAGTTTATAGTCTGGAAGTATATCGTCAAGATAGTTGTCTACTTCCACAAAATCCACTCCTATACCACCTTGGTCTAACTCTTTTGCCTCTATAAAAACCTCTATGCCAAAAGTATGACCATGTATGGGTTCTGGAGCACCCTTGTAATATGTGAGAAAATGAGCAGCGTTAAACTTCTTTTTAACCCTTATCGTATAAGGCATCAAATATCCTCTATGGATTCTCCTTTTAAAAGCCTTCTTGCTTTGTTTACCACAGAAAGTACCACAAACCAAAGGGCATGATAATCTGTATTCTCAAATTCTTCAGCCACATCAAGGGTTCCATCGTCTTTTTTAACAAGGTAAACGTATTTCATAGCCTCAAGACAAAGCACTTTATTTACGCATGTAGCCAATATCTTGTCTTTCATTTCTTTTGGTAGTTCTAGCTTTTCCATATTTTCTCCTTTATTCTAAATTTGCGGACTGTTGCTTTATTTTATCGGTTTCGTACTTCATGTTTACCGCTATACGAGATAGTTCTGGTACTTTGTTAGACATTGTGGTAATCTCTCTATGAAGCTCCTGAGCTACAAATTCTATCTTCTTACCCTTTTCTACTTGCTCAGATGATATGATATCAAGCATGTGATTAAGATGATTTTCTATGCGAGATAGCTCTTCAGATATATCAAGCTTTTGAAGTAAAAGCATAAGTTCGTTTATTACCAGGGGATTTTGCTCTTCTAAGTTTAAGCTTTTGGCCTTTTCTAAAATTTTTTCCCTTGATGCGTTTTCGTATTCTTTAAAGTTTTCCCTTGCTTTTAACAAGTATTCTTCTAAAAGCTCCACACGGGATTTTATATCCTTTAAAAGAAATTCTCCCTCTTTTTCTTTAGATTCTATAAACTCCCTTAAGGCTTCCTCAAAAAGCGTCAAGATGGTATCTTTTATACGCTCTTTTGTTTCTTCGTCTTTTTCTTGAGATGTTTTGTAGGTTTCCATAGCGATATCAAAGATTTTATCATCTGTTAAGCTTATGTTTAGCCTATTACAAGCTTCTTTTAAATCTTTTATTATGTTTTCCAAAAATCCAACATCGATATCCTTTATATCTTTTTTCTGTTTTAAATCTATGGACACCAAAACAGTGCCTCTTGTCAGGTAGTTTTTTATCCTATCTTTTATATAAGTTTCTAAGATTTGAAAATCCTGAGAAGGAATCTTGACGGATATATCAAGACCCTTCCCGTTTACAGATTTTAACGTTAAAGTTATACTAAAGCCGTTTACTTCCGCAGTTTTCTGGGCGAACCCAGTCATGCTCCTTGCAAAAAGCGCTATGCTCAAGGAGTTTGCCATGTACCTTCGGCAAGCTGCTCTTCAAAGTCTGTTTGCACATTTTGAGATATACGGTAGGAGCAAAATTCAGGACCGCACATAGAGCAGAATTTTGCAGTCTTATATCCTTCTTGTGGAAGCGTCTCATCGTGGTAAGCTTTTGCAGTTTCTGGGTCTATGGCAAGTTCAAACTGACGATTCCAATCAAAAGCGTATCTTGCTTTTGACATTTCTAAGTCCCATTCTCTAGCTCCCGGCAAACCTTTTGCTACATCTGCGGCGTGAGCAGCTATCTTGTAAGCTATGAGACCTTGTTTTACATCTTCTAGATTCGGCAAGCCAAGATGTTCTTTTGGAGTTACATAACAAAGCATAGCGGCACCATACCAACCAGCCATTGCAGCACCTATAGCAGAAGCTATATGATCATAACCTGGTGCTACGTCTATCACCAAAGGACCAAGCACGTAAAACGGAGCTTCGTGACAGTATTTTTGCTGGATTTTCATATTAAATTCTATTTGATTCATCGGCACGTGCCCAGGACCTTCCACCATTACTTGTACATCATGCTCCCATGCTCTCTTTGTTAGCTCTCCAAGCACCATAAGCTCTGAGAGTTGAGCTTCATCCGATGCGTCTGCTATAGCTCCGGGCCTTAGCCCATCTCCTAAAGAGAAAGATACGTCGTATTTCTTAAATATCTCACATATTTTATCGAAGTTTGTGTAAAGAGGGTTTTGCTTGCCATGCTCCAACATCCACTGCGCCATGAGGGCACCACCTCTTGATACTATACCCATAACTCTATGAGTAGTAAGAGGTATAAATTCCTTTAACACACCGGCGTGGATTGTCATATAAGAAACGCCTTGTCTTGCTTGTTCTTCTATAACATCCAATAGAAGGTCTTCTGTAATATCTTTTACTCTGTTTTTTGCTATTTTAAAAGCTTCGTATATTGGCACCGTGCCTACTGGTACATCAACTGCATTTATAATAGCTTCTCTAGTTTCTTTTATAGCTTCACCAGTGGATAGATCCATTATAGTATCTGCACCATATTTTATTGAGATTTTAGCCTTTTCTATTTCTTGCGGTATATCTGAGGCAAGTTTTGAGTTTCCTATATTTGCATTCACTTTAACTTTTGAATTTACACCAATGCACATAGGTTTTAAGTGCCTGTGGTTTATGTTGGCAGGTATTATCATACGGCCTCTTGCCACCTCTTGACGCACAAACTCTGGGTGAAGGCCTTCTACCTTTGCCACATAACGCATTTCTTCGCTTATTATACCCTGCCTTGCAAGGTGCATTTGCGTTTTATTGGTCCAGCCACTTCTTAGGCTCCAATCTTCTCTCATAAAAGCCTCCAAAAAATAGGATACATAAAATATTTAGCTAAAAGCTCAAAAGTCAATGGTATTTTATCATTGTTTTATAGATTTAAGGATGTAGATTATTTTGTTTTTAATTATTTAATTAAATGGCATCCCCAGCGGGATTCGAACCCGCGTCGCCGGCGTGAAAGGCCGGTGTCCTAGGCCAGGCTAGACGATGGGGACTACCATCAAGTATTTTTTTATTATACCAAAGTACACTTTTCTTGTAAATGATTTTGGTTATATTGATTGAGCTAGAGCTATACAACTGTATACAATATCAATTATATTTCTATTCTCCAGTGTCATACTTTATGATGCTATCGTGAGATAAAAGGCTAAACTTGGTTTCTCTATGGCTATTTACTATCGAAAAGCAAAGCCCAAGAAGTATAGAACTCACCATTATGTTGCTTCCTCCATAAGATATGAAAGGAAGCGGTATACCTACCACCGGCATAAGACCCATAGCCATAGCTAAGTTTATTGTAGAATGAAAAAAGATAAAAGCCGCCACCATTGCCACGTATATTTTTTCTGTATACAACCTAAGATAGTAAGATATGCTTAAAAGCCTCAAAACCAAATACAAATACAGTATTATTATAAGTATAGATATCACAAATCCAAACTCTTCGGCTATAACAGAAAAAATAAAGTCAGTGTGTCTTTCTGGTAGAAACAAAAGGTGTGATTGGGTGCCTTTTAAAAAACCTTTACCAAAAATTCTACCAGAGCCTATCGATATTATAGATTGAATAAGCTGATAACCACCTTTGGCATAATAGGCTTTAGGATTTAAAACCGTCAATATTCGCTCTTTTTGATACGGCTTCATAAAATGCCACGCTACTATAGGAATGATCGTCACTATTGGTATTGCATATTTGAAAAAATTTTTAGGAAACTTTGCAAAAAATACTAAAGACATTACAGGTAATACCATTATCACCGCAGAACCTAAATCTGGTTGCTTATATATTATAAGAAAGGGTATGCCAATGCTAAGGAGTATATAAGCTATTTTTTGGGCTTTTAAATAAGGGCTCATGTAAATTATATAATCTACTATGAGTATTACGGAAGCTTTCATGAACTCGGATGGCTGTATTCCAAAGGGGCCTATCCCTATCCATCTTTTTGCACCGTATATAGTTTTTCCAACAAACATTACCGCTATCAAAAGAAAAAGATTTACACCATATATCAAAGGAGCTAGAGAGAGGACTGAAGAGAACCTTACCTTACTTATACCATACATAATAACCCAGCTTAGGATAATGTATAAAAGTTGTTTTATGAAAAGTCCGTATTGAACACCGTAAGTAGTATACGTAGAGCTATAAACCCCCACCAATCCTATTATCTGAATAAAAAGTATAGTAAGTATCAAGTCAACGGGGCGCATTTATTGTATAAAACACCAACGAGCTAAACATAAGAGCATCAAACCTATCTAAAAAGCCACCGTGTGGACCAAACACATTTGAGAAATCCTTAACGTTGTATTGTCTTTTTATTAGGCTTTTAAAAAGATCACCAAATACACCAACGATACTTACGGCTATGCCTATTATAATACCCCTTGAAAAACCAAAATAAAATATATTAAATATTATGCACGATAAAGACCCACCGATAAATCCTTCTATAGTTTTATTTGGAGAAATCTCAGGTGCCAATTTACGTTTGCCAAAATTCTTGCCTACATAATAGCTCATTGTATCAAGTATCCAAACACCCAGCAGAAGCCCTAAAATATAATAATTGCCAAGGGTCTTAACTTTATATACGTATTCTGGAAGCGTTGTGCTAAGTATCAATATAAAAAAGCTCTTATAAAAAGACTCTAAATCCTTTGTTATTAAAAGCTCTAAAAAAACTGCCAAGAAAATGGCCAAAAATCCATAGCTTATATTGTAAATGCCTATCAAAGCAATAAAAGGCGCTAAAAATACGTTTGTTTTTGACTGTGATACGTCTTTTAGTTCCTTTGCTACAAAGAAGCTTAATATGCACACTCCCAAAAGCGTTATAAACTTAAAAGACAACAGGAAAAATAGCGTGCTAAGACCTACAATTACACCATAAAATTCTCTGTTCATTTAATTTCTAATTCAGATCTTGCCAAAGCTGCTTCTATACTGTCTGGATAGAGCTTTATAAGCTCTTTGTATAAGTTTATAGCCGCTGATTTTTGTCCCATTTCTTTATATATGTTTGCCGCAGAAAAATACGCTGAAGGAGCCTTATCGCAAGATGGCAATTCGCCTTTTTTACACTTATCTATCAAAGACAGCAGTATAGCTAACGCTTCGTTGTTATGATTCATAGCTTTTTCGGTCATCCCTAGCCAATAGTATGCGTTGTTTGTAAGTTTTGAGTGTGGGTTTTTTAATATAAACTCTTTGAAAAGCCTCTTGGCTTTTTGATAATCACCAGACTGGTAAGCTCTGTAAGCCATTCCGTATAGCTCTTGAGGACTTTGAGGCGTGTTTGAGATAAGAGATTGCAAATTAGGAGATGAATTTTGAGTTTCAGAAGGAGCTGTAGAGTTTATTATAGTGACTGTGTTTGATAGATGTTTGATGCCTTTTGAAGGTTTTATGGCTGGTAAAGAGCTAAGGTTTGAAGGTGAGGGTGGTGTTTGAGAAGATATCGGTGGGGTTTGAGGTTCAGATTCTCCAAGGTTTTTTGTAATGTTGTTGTATGCAGAAAGTCCAAGCTTTACCCTTAACTTTGCCAAAGACTCATCCAAAGAATCAAGCCTTCTATTTATTTCATTGATTTCTTGCTGTTGATACTGATACTGTTGCTGAAGCATAGCTATTGGATTTGGTCCTTGCTGTGTTGGTTCTGCACAAGAACTAAGAAGAATCGCCAACCCGCTCATTGCAAAAAACAATTTCTTTTTTTTCATGCTTTTATTTTAACATAGTTACGGTTTGAATTTTAGGTTAAAATAGATATATGGGATTTGTGCTTTATAATACGCTTAGTGCTGAGCTGGAAGAGTTTGTACCTATAAACCCTCCTCAAGTAAACATATACACCTGTGGTGTCACCGTGTACGATGATTCTCACGTAGGGCATGGAAGAAGCCTTATAGTATTTGATGTTTTTAGAAGATACTTAGAAAAGCTAGGATACAGGGTAAAGTTTGTCAGAAATTTTACAGACATAGACGATAAGATTATAAACAAAGCAAACGAAGAAAACAAAGATTTTATGAGCATTGCAAACAGATATATAGCTAGATACTATATAGACATGGAAGCCATAAACGTAAAACCTGCCAACGTAGAACCAAGAGTTACAGAACACATGGAAGAGATAATAGAGCTAATCTCCAACCTTATCAAATTGGGCAAAGCGTACGAAAGCGATGGTGACGTATATTTCTCAATAGATAGCTTTAAAGATTACGGCAAGCTTTCAAAAAGAAGCCCAGAAGAACTAGAAGCTGGAGCCAGAATTGAACCCTCTTTAAAGAAGAGAAACCCTCTTGACTTTGCATTGTGGAAAGCGTCGAAATCCCACGAACCTGGCTGGGAATCCCCTTGGTCTTACGGAAGACCAGGTTGGCACACCGAATGTGTGGCTATGATATTTAAACACCTTGGAGAAACCATAGACATACATGCCGGTGGTATAGACCTCGTATTCCCTCACCACGAAAACGAGATTGCTCAAGCAGAAAGTATCACTGGTAAACCTTTTGCCAGGTATTGGATGCACAACGGCCTCGTTACGGTGGGCGGTAAAAAAATGTCAAAATCTCTTGGAAACTTCGTTACTCTAAAAGAGATATATACAAAATACCATCCAGATGTTTTAAGGCTTTTAGTGTTGTTTACACATTATAGAAGTCCTTTAGATTTTTCCTTTGAAAAGATGGAAGAAACAAAAAAAGCTTACGAAAGGCTAAAAAGCGCCATAGAAGAAATAGAACCTTTAAGAGCTATAGCAAAAGATGGAAACCCTATATTAGACATAGACTTTTATAGCTTGGAGAAAAACACCCAAGAGCAGTTTTACAAAGCTCTATCGGAAGACTTCAACACATCGCTTGCTATGGCTCACGTTTTCAACGCTGTAGCCGAGTTAAACAGAGCAAAAACAGAAAGCTTTAAAATAGGCTATATTACACCTAAAGAGCTTGAAGGATATCTGTTTTTGGCAAACAGCTTAAAGCAGACTTTGAAAGATATTTTTGGGCTTTTAGAAGAAAACACTTTGCAAAATACCCTAAAGACGCTAGAACCAGCTTCAAGTGTAAATATATCCACAGAATTTTTAGAAATTTTGATAAAAGCTAGAAACTTGGCAAAAGAAAACAAAGATTTTAAGGTGGCAGATTTTATAAGGGATGAGCTTCTAAAGCATGGTATAAAGCTTGAAGATACAAAAGCCGGTACCATCTGGAAAGAGCTCTGATGCCATTTTACATAAGAATAGGCAAGTTTGCCGTATCGGCATTAGGCCTAATGATAACTATTTCCCTTTTTATTTCTTATGTAGTTTCTTTGCAAATTTCTAAATACGTAGGTATATTAAAATCACAAACAGAAAATATATTTTTGGCGGGGGCACTTTCTGGTATTTTATTTGGAAGACTATCTTACATTATCAAAAACCACGACCAGATACCAAACTTTGTAAGCGTTTTTCAAATATGGAACGGCGGTATTGACTATTATGGGACTATCATAGGCGTTATAATAGGAGTCGTTTCCGTGGCTTGGTTTTACAACATACCTATTTTAAAAGCCTTGGATATAACCTCTATCATAGGCTCTCTGATGCTTGGATTTGGTTATATATCAGCAGGCCTTGTAGGTTTTGGTTTTGGAAGACCTGTACCTTTGGCAGTAGACGTTACACCGGGGTTTCACCTTTTGAAAGCGTTTCCATTTTTTTATGTGGTTTACAAGTTTGGCGATATAGCTCCTCCTTCTATTCCCTTTTATCCAGTGCAGTTTATCTACGGTGCGTTGTTTTTGCTATGGAGCATCGGCTTAATATTTTATGTGATAAAAAAACAAGATAGATTCATGGGAGAAGTGTTTTCTATTTTTCTTATACTTTACGGAATTTCAAATATGATGGTAGGATACTACACCACAAGCCATGTTGTATTTGGTCATATTAACTTAGCACAGTTGTTTGGACTGTTAAGTTTTATATCTGGCTTTGTTATTTTGATGCTTTTAAAATCAGAAAAAACCAACGTATAAAGATTTGCTATAATACTTCTATATGTACTACAACGAAGAAGATAGATATGCTAAGCACAAGAATCTAAAAAGGGTTCTTGTGTTGTTGGTGCTTGGATTCATTTTTTATGCCGGTTTTCAACTTTTCAAAGGTTGGCCAAAACCACAGTTAGAGCTTTCCTTGAAAAATCAACAGATACCAGGTTCTTTCAACATTTCCTGGCCTACAGATATAAGGTATGGAGTAATTGGTACGCTACAAAGCGGTATCATATCAAAAACTCCAAACCAAGGTCAATGGCCATTGGCCAGCGTAGCTAAAATAATGACTGCTTATATAATCTTAAAAGACCATCCTCTTTCAATAGGACAAGATGGACCCACTCTTACCGTTACACAAAAAGAGGTAAACGAATATGAATCTTTTAAAAAGGACGGTCAATCTGTGGTAAAAGTAGTCTTAGGCGAAAAGCTTACAGAAAGACAACTTCTAGAAGGACTCATGATACCATCTGCCAACAACTTTGCATATATATTGGCTAGATGGGATGCCGGTAGCGTGAAAGCTTTTGTAGATAAAATGAATAAAACCGCTCAAAACCTTGGTCTAAAAGATACACATTATGAAGACCCGGCAGGTGCTAGCGCTGGGACCGTTAGCACGCCAACAGACCAATTTAAACTAACTCAGCTTGCCATGCAAATACCGACTTTTAGACATATAGTAGCTATGCCTCAGGTAAATTTACCTGTAGCAGGCATACAATACAACGTAAACTATGACCTTGGTAAAGACAACATAGTAGGCGTAAAAACTGGTTCTTCTTTACCAGCTGGTGCAAACTTTGTCTTTGATTCAAAACAAGGCAACATAGATATACTTGGTGTAATCTTTGGGGCATCAGGTAAATCTCCCCTTATCACAGCCTTAAAAGATGCTATAGCCCTTATAGATATGACAAAAACTCAGCTATCTACCGAAAAACTTATATCAAAAAATCAACAGATAGGTTTTATCAAAGTCCCTTGGATGAAAAAAGAAATTCCCATATTGGCATCTCAGGATTTTAGCACAGTAGTTTATCCTGGCATGAAGATAACTTACTCTCTTTATCCTATAAAGGATATAAAATTTCCAATCAAAGCAAACGAAGTAATCGGCACTCTTGTTATAAATTATGGAGATTCTAGCTACAGTATGCCGATAATAGCTTCTCAAGAGATAGAAGCGCCTAGTTTTTCAGATAGATTAAGGAGGGTGCTGTGAAAAATTTTCTCATTGTAGGGCTTTTCATAGGAATAGGGCTTAAAATGGCTTTTGGTTATATAGGTGATTCATACGATACATTTTTAAAAGAGTACAAACATGTAAAGATTTTGAGCGTGGACAAAAACATTACGCCAAATGCCAAAAGAGCTCTTGAAATAGAAAAAGATGGTTTTAAGGTATACGCTCTCTTTGATGAAAAAGATATTTGCTACGAAGAATATACGTTAAAAAATAAAACCCTTCCATCGCCAGATTTATTTATAAAAGAGGCTTCCAAGATAAAACCAAAGCTCTTGTTTAGGATACCTTTAAGAATGTCCGTATGGGAATACGATACCCCAAAATACAAAATTATTTACCAAACCTTTGGCCTACCAGGCTATCTTGGTGCCGATGCAAGAATAAAACAGTAAAATGGATTTAGACAAGATAAAGTTTATAGGTTTTTCAAATAAAAAGTTAAACAAATTTATAGACAAATCAAATTACATTTTTTGGGATTGGATAAATAGGTTAAAAGCCGAATATAAACTTCAGTATATAAAAATATACGGAAAAGACGCCGTATATTTTGGAAAAGAGTTTGGAAGGGCTCAGGTGTTTGTAAAGTTTGAAAACCTTTATAGGGGTATAATAACCCTCCGCAAAAAAGCGGTGGCAGTAGGTGTCTTTGCATTTTCTGATGATATATATCAATTAAACGTAAAACAGTTTAGATATCCTATTTTAGACGAAGCGGAAGAAATAGTGGCAGGTCTTATAGACGCTATAAAATACAACGATTTAGAAAAATCCATAGAAGAAACTATAAAAAAAGAGGTTGTAGAAGAGCTTGGCATAGAACCAACATGGAATATATACAAAAGCTTGATGAAATCCAAAGCTATTTTTATAAAATCATTGTATCCAACCATAGGAGATTCTTCTGAAGAAGTATTTTTGTATGTCTTATTTTTAAAAACCAAAAAAGAAGAGCTAGAACATCTTTGCAAAAAAGAAGCTGGCAACAAAGAAGAAAACGAATATACAAAGGTTTTATGCATAAAAGGCATAGAAAATATCTTAAAAAGAGATTACATAGACGCCAAAAGCTTTATAGTACAACTTTGGTTAAAAACCAAATACTTAGAATTCAAGCAATCTTCTTTTTCTAATTTTGAAGATTTTATTGAAAACTTGTATAAACAAAACTAATAAATTAAATACCTATCATATGCTAAGATATTTAGTATGGATTTAAAGCAAGAAACCCAAGAAGTACCGTTTTTTTTGGTATCTATACTGATAAACATATTTTTGTTTTCTGGTTTAGCTATGCTTTTCACCATGAGACCACTTCTAAGCCAATATCAAAATCCGCCTGTCAACGTACAACTGATAAATCCACCAAAAGAAGTACCAACTCCACCAAAACCTATAAAACTTCAAAAATTTCATATGAAAAGAAGTTATTCTAAGCCCTTAAGCCCTGCAAAAGGCTACAAACCCTCAATCGGCACCCATCATTTGCAAACAAGCGCATTGAGGCCAAAGCAGGTTTTTCAAAAAGGAGATATAAAAATACCCGTAGTACATCATCCACCGAAAGCACCGCCAAAAAACGTCAGCGTATTGTCATCTTTGGAAAAAGAAATTGAAGCCCAGAGAAGACAAGCTCAAACAGATATAGAAGGAGCCATAAAACAGGTGGGAAATTTAAGCGCCACTATAAGCTCAAGAGGGTCTTACCTTCATGAGGGTTCTAGGAAGCTCATATACACACCACCGGCTCCTATTATAAGAGCAGGTGAGTTTCCAGCGCCTGTGGTTTTAAGGATTTTTGTATCACCTTCTGGTTATGTCACTAGGGTTATTATCATCAAAAGAAGTGGTATAGCATACGTAGATAGAGAAGTGGTAAACTACGTAAGAAGGTTTAGATTTGAACCTATAAATGGACCGGTAGAAAGTGGTACAATTACTATCAACTTTAAAGGAGGTTAAGCTATGCAAATTGAGTTTATCGGTAAGCACTTTGAAATCACAGAACACCTAAGGGCTTTTGTAGAGACAAAGCTATCAAAGTTTAGGAGGCTTTTAAGAGAAACTGGTGAGGACCAAACAGAAGTAGTAGTAACAATATCAAGCGCCAGAGCAAAACACACCGACGACAACATAAACAAAACTTCTATCTTCAGAGTAGACATAGACATATACATAAAAAGCAACGGCGGTGGTGCAGTACACGCTTGGGAAGAAGACAAAGACGTATACACAGCTATAGATAGAGTAATAGATGAAATAGAACGTCAACTTTTAAAACTAAAAGAAAGAAGACTCAACTATCGTCGTAAAAGCTCAAAAACAAAAGAAGAAATGAGGGAAATACCGCTAGAGCAAATTGAAGAAGAGCAAGAGGCCAAAACGTTTGTAATAGAAGAAACTTTTTCAGTGGAAAAGCCTATGAGCGTTGAAGATGCTATCTTAGAACTAACCGAAAACCATATGGTATTTTTACCTTTTATGGATACAAAAGACGGTAAGATAAAAATTTTGTACAGAAAACGTTCAGACAGTTTTGGTGTTATTGACTTAGGTTGTAAAGGATAAGTATGCCAAAGAATATTTTTGTTAACATTCTTATAGGAGCTTTTATCATAATAGGCTCTTTGCTGGTGGTGGCTTTCAAACCGGTAAACCTTGGCCTTGACTTGAAAGGGGGTATAAGCATGGTCTTAGCTCCCGATGTGGACAAAGTTATAAAAGAAGAGTATGAAAACACGGCCTCTGATATATCAAAACTTTTCTTGAAAAATCATATAAACGTGCTGGATGTTACACCTTCTCAAGACGGCATATACATAGACTTATTAAATGCATCAGATTACAGCAAAGTTTATGAGCTTTTAAAGAAATACTACACAAACAGAATAGATGTTTCCAAAGTATCACCTCTTAAAGTTAAAGTTACATTTAGCTCTATCTATCTTAATCAGATAAAAGAAAATGTTATAACCCAAACGGTGGAAGTGTTAAGAAGAAGGGTAGACCAGCTTGGTGTAGTACAACCTGTAATTACAAAATTAGGTAATTCAAAAGTTATGGTGGAACTGCCCGGCGTTATGGACCTAGAAAGAGCCAAAAAAGTCCTTGGGAAAACTGCCCAGCTTGAACTTATGGAAGTAGTGGACGCCTCGCCTTCTTTAGACGCTTTGCAAAAAGAGTTAAAACCAGATGAAAAAATATTGCCATCAAAAGATGGGCACGAATGGTATTTGGTAAAGAAAAAACCCATAATAACAGGGGCTGATTTAAAAACCGCTTACGAGAGCACGGATAGTTTTAACAACCCAGCAGTTAGCTTTGAGCTAAACTCTAAGGGTGCCGAGATATTTGGTAATTTTACCCAAAGTCATATAGGTAAAAGGCTCGCTATAGTCCTTGACAACAGAGTAATGTCTGCTCCAGTTATTCGATCAAGGATATCTGACCAAGGACAAATAACTGGTAATTTTACACCAGACCAAGTAAGAGACTTAGCGGCTATTTTAAGGGCCGGTGCTTTACCTACAACGCTTCATATACTTCAAGACGCCGTCGTAGGACCTACTTTGGGAAAAGCAGCTATAAAACAAAGCATCTATGCCGGCTTAGCGTCGTTTTTATTTGTGGTGCTTTTGATAATAGCAAGGTATAAGACTGCAGGGGTCACAGCCACTATAGCAATAATAATGAATGGACTTCTTCTGTGGGCTGGGCTAGTACTTTTGGGAGCTACGCTAACATTACCAGGCATTGCAGGTATCATACTCAATATGGGTATAGCGGTAGACTCAAACGTCCTAATATTTGAACGTATAAAAGAAGAAATAGCAAGGGGCAACACGCTAAGAAAGGCTATAGAATATGGCTATAAGAGAGTGCTTAGCGCTGTTTACGATACGCACGCGACACTTTTGGTGGCGGCTTTGATACTTTTCCAGTTTAGCAGCGGTCCGGTAAAAGGCTTTGCCACCACACTCACCATAGGTACCATAGCCTCTTTCTTGTCAAACGTATATTACTCAAAAGTTATGATAGATATTTTAGCCAAATTAAGAATGCTTAAAATATGACAATTTTAGTTTTACTCATATCTTTTGTGCTTGGAAGCATTTTTGGAAGTTTATTCAACGTTTTAATATATAGGCTTCCAAGGGGCGAATCTGTAGTTTATCCAAATTCCAGATGCCCTCACTGCGGACACCGCATAAAACCTTACGAAAATATACCGATACTATCCTACATTTTTCTAAAAGGTAAATGTAGTGCTTGTAAAAACAAAATATCTATCAGATACCCCATCGTAGAAGCTCTTACAGGTTTTTACTTTTCCCTTTGTGTTTATGCTTTTTATATAAAAAATAATCCAGATTTATCTATATTGAATATAAAAGATATTGTCAAAACTATAGAAGCTGTTTTGTTTGGTTCAATCCTCATAGTACAATCTTTTATAGATTTAGACTGGTTTATACTTCTTGATAGCTTTAACTATGGTGGTATTTTGCTTGGACTTTTGTTTTCTTTAACTCCATACGGTTTTGTTGATATTAAAAGCTCTATACTGGGAATTTTATTTGGTGGTTTACTACCGTTTTTAATATACTATATTTATCTTAAGGTAAGAAAGATGGAAGGGCTTGGCATAGGCGATATAAAGCTTTTAGCGATGATAGGGGCTTTTGGTGGAGTCTATATGGTATTAGGTGCAATGTTTTTTGGTTCGGTTATAGGGCTTTTAGTAAGCATACCTACCATACTTAAAAATAAAAACATGCAATATTATATACCCTTTGGCCCATTTTTGTCTATGGGTGCTATATTGTGGATGTTTTTTGGCAAAGTTATAGAGAGAGTTTTATGGACTTAGGACAAATAATCATAATACTAGTTATAGCGTATATAGTGCTTGGTCCTGAAAAGATGATGGATGTAGCCACAAAGCTAGGAGAATTTACTAGAAAAACCAGAGAGTTCATAGACGAGATAAAAATGCAAGCTTACATAGAAAATGTAAACAAAAAAGTGTTAGAGCTTGAAAAAGAACAAACTAACACCGAGGAAAAGAAAGATGGAGAAGGAACTTCCGAAAGCTCCACTGATGGAGCATCTTCAGGAACTAAGGCAGAGAATACTTAAATCTATAGCAGCTGTACTTATATTTTCTGCTATAAGCTTTTTCTACGCTAAGTATGTTTTTGAGATTTTAAAATATCCAATAGACATATACTATCCCGGTATGAAACTTATAACGTTATCTCCAACGGAACCTCTTTTTATAATGATGGAGATATCTGTAATAGTGGGAATAATTCTTGCTATACCTGTTATCTTATATCAAATATGGAAATTCGTAGAGCCGGCTCTTTACCCAGAAGAAAAAAGGCTCGTTTTTCCTTTGGTGTTCTTTTCTTTGATATTGTTTGTAATGGGAGCTAGTTTCGCATATTTTGTAGTGCTTCCAATGGCTTTAAAATTTCTAATAGGTATAGGTTTTAGCCAGCTTAGGGCAAAACCCATGCTCTCAGCAGAGCTCTATATAAACTTTTTGCTAAAAATGCTTCTTGGTTTTGGTATAGCCTTTGAGATGCCTATTTTTCTTTTTATGCTACAAAGAGCTGGCATAATATCTACAAAACAATTAAAAGCTTTTAGAAAATACTTTATAGTAGTAGCATTTTTTATAGGAGCTTTGATAGCCCCAGATGTTTCCACTCAAATCCTCATGGCCTTACCACTTATAGCCCTTTACGAAATATCTATATTTATAGGTAAATTTGCCGTTAAAAAGCAAAATACTTCAAAGGAGATACAAAAAGCTTAACGGTTATTTAACTTTTTGTTTAAGCCGTGTAAAAATTATACATTAACTGTTTCAAATAGCTAGTTTGTAGTATAATAATTTTATGCCAAAAAACACCAACATAAAAAGAATACTAATCTTAGGAGCAGGCCCTATTATCATAGGCCAAGCAGCAGAATTTGATTATTCTGGCACTCAGGCTTGCAAAGCCCTTATGAGAGAAGGCTATGAAGTAATACTTGTAAATTCAAACCCAGCCACTATAATGACCGATGAACAGTTGGCTACAAAGACTTATATAGAACCGTTGACAGTAGAGGTCTTAGAAGAGATTATAAAAAAAGAACGCCCAGATGTCTTACTACCTACTTTAGGAGGACAAACCGCTCTAAACTTAGCAAAAGATTTATACGAGTCTGGTATATTAGAAAAATACGGTGTAGGAATAATAGGTGCAAACTACGAGGCTATAAAAAAAGGCGAGGATAGGGCTCTTTTCGCAAAAGCTATGGAGGAGATAGGCCTAAAAGTACCACCAAACGCAATAGTAAACTCTCTTTCAGAAGGTATGGCTTTTATAAAGGATATAGGTTTTCCAGCTATACTAAGACCGGCTTTTACATTAGGCGGTACAGGTGGTTCTATCGTTTACAACTTAGAAGAGTTTCCTTCAAAATTAAGCGCTGCTTTAGAGGCCTCACCCATACATCAGGTGCTTATAGACAAATCTCTTATAGGCTGGAAGGAGTTTGAGCTTGAAGTCATAAGAGATACACAAGACAACGTAGTTATAGTATGCTCTATAGAAAACTTTGACCCTATGGGCGTTCATACCGGTGATTCTATAACAGTAGCCCCAGCCCAAACATTGACCGATAAGCAATATCAGATGCTAAGGGATGCAAGCCTTGCCATAATAAGAAAAATAGGGGTTGATACAGGTGGCTCAAATATTCAATTTGCAGTAGACCCAAACAGCGACAATTTTTACGTGATAGAGATGAACCCAAGAGTTTCTAGAAGCTCAGCTTTAGCTTCTAAAGCAACCGGTTTTCCGATAGCAAAAGTAGCAGCTCTTTTAGCGGTTGGATACACCCTCGATGAGATAAAAAACGACATTACAAAAAACACTCCTATAAGCTTTGAACCAAGCATTGACTATGTTGTAGTAAAAATACCAAGGTTTGATTTTGCAAAGTTTAAAGAATCAAGCAAAATTCTTGGTACCACAATGAAATCTGTGGGTGAGGTGATGGCTATAGGAAGGACTTTTAAGGAAGCTTTCATGAAAGCTGTAAGAAGCTTAGAAACCGACAACCCATACCTTTTTATGAAAGATTACGAAGCGCTTTCTTACGATGAACTTATAACAAGCATAAGGATACCAACACCAGAACGTATTTTTTATATAAAAGAAGCCTTCATGAGAGGTATATCAATAGATAAAATACATGAAGTAAGCCATATAGATAAGTGGTTTTTACATCAGATAAAAGAACTAGTGGAGGCTTACAAAGAAGATGTACCTTTTGATAAAAACTATGTATTTGAATTGAAAATATTGGGCTTTTCAAATAAAGAAATAGCCAAAAAGTTTAACAAAACAGAAAAAGAGGTAGAAGAACTTTTGGGAGACTTGAGCCCTACTTTTAAAGCGGTGGATACTTGTGCAGGTGAATTTAAAGCTTATACACCTTATTATTACTCTTCTTGGGAGTACCCTTACTATAAAGTAGGACAAGAAGAAGCTATTTTTGACAACGACTAAATTGTTTGTTATAATATAATATTAACTTTTAAAGGAGGTTTTAGATGCCCAACAAGAGACAAGCTGCTAAAAGAGCTAGAAGAGACGAAAGAAGAAGAGAGATAAATGCATTGCATGTATCAAGGATGAAAACTGCCATAAGAAACTTTAAGAAGCTAATACAATCTAAAGATTTAGAAACTGCCAAAGCAAAGCTTCCTTTTGTGGTAAGCATGATACAGCACGCAGCCGCTAAGGGTTCTATACACAAAAACGAAGCGGCCAGAAGAGTTTCAAGAGTCACTCAGCTTTTAAACAAGGCTTTGGCATCCAATGAGCAAAAGTAAGCTTTATACAGCGTTATCGCTTGTTCTGACAGCAATTTTTGTAGCAATAGGTTTTTACTTTCTCAAAAAGCATGAAAAAGAGTACAACGAAGCTGCAAGCTATCAACTGTCAAAAGTAGATGAGCTTTTACAACAAAAAAATTATCAAGGTGCCTTAAATCAAGCTCAATTTGTGGCCACTCATTACAAGAAAAGCCCAATGGCACTTCTAGCGATGTCCTATGAAATAGGTATATCCACGTTAGCAAACTTGCCCGTGAACGACGTTGCTTTATCTCAAGATATATCATCTAAGGCAAAAACGTTGCCTGCTAAATTTTTATACGAAGAAAGAGCAGCTTACGGACTATACAAAGAAGGCAAATATCAACAAGCCATAAGCATACTAAACACCATACCAAACAACGCATTCAACAAACCATCCGCCTTGTTGCTAGAAGCCGAGTCTTATGAAAAGCTAAACGACAAAGTCAAAGCTATAACAATTTACAACGAAATACTGAAAACATTCCCAAAAAGTTACTACGCAAACGTAGCCTCTCTTAGAATATCAACACTAGAATCATGAACAAGCTTTATGAAGGCAAGGCTAAGATAGTCTATGAAAATGACGAAGACACTTACATAATAAAGTTTAAAGACGACGTTACCGCTTTTGATGCCATCAAAAAAGACAACATATCTGGCAAAGGACATATAAACTTAGAAATAACATCCTTCATTTTTGAGCTTTTAAAAGCCAAAAACATAAAAACCCATTTCATAAAAAAACTTTCAGAAGATTCGATGCTTGTTTTAAAAGCCAAGCGCTTGGATGTAGAAGTGGTGGTAAGAAACATAGCTGCCGGAAGTCTCTCAAAGAGACTTGGTATAAAAGAAGGAACCCCTTTAAACCCGCCTTTGGTAGAGCTTTTCTACAAATCCGACGAACTTCACGATCCACTCATATGCATAGAACATGTAAAGCTTCTTAATCTTGCCACTGAAGAAGACATAACCTTTATGAAACAAACAGCTTTAAAAGTAAACGATATTCTAAAAGAGTTTTTTGACCAACTTGATATAATCCTCGTGGATTTTAAACTGGAATTTGGCAAAACAAAAGACGGAGAAATAATATTAATAGATGAAATATCTCCAGACAGTTGCAGACTTTGGGACAAAAAAACCGGTGAAAAATTAGACAAAGATAGGTTTAGGTTTGATCTCGGCGACCTCAAAGAAGGTTATCTTAAAATCTTAGAGCGTATAAAAGCTAATTTATAGATAAGCTAAGGCCTGAAACAACTTTAACATACTCTGGCAAATTCATGTATTTAGCTCTACAAATACATTTTTAAATTTCCATATCTTAGTTTTTATTTTTGCTGTTTGTTTGTTTATTTTGAAGGTAGTTTTAATTTAAAAGCTTAAATACTTTGTAAGATAAACTTTTTATTTTTACAATTATAACACGATATATATCATAAAAAATGTTTTATA
>PNJC01000051.1 GCA_002878215.1 Hydrogenobaculum sp.
TTTATACGGCTTTTAATCTCGCCTTGCCAAGGCTCATAGCCTTCTAAAACAGTATTTATAAGACCTTCACCCCTTGTATCGGTTTTAAACTCTGATCTATATCCTATCAAGCCTCTAGAAGGTACTATGAATTCCAGCCTTACTCTACCAAAACCGTGATTTATCATATTTACCATACGTCCTTTTCTAGAACCAAGCTTTTGAGATACTATCCCTATGTGTTCTTCTGGTATATCTAAAATAACCTTTTCTATAGGCTCCAATTTTTTACCGTTTTCTTCTATTGTCACAACATCTGGCTTTGACACTTGGAATTCGTAGCCTTCCCTTCTCATAGTCTCTACTAAAATAGCCATTTGAAGTTCACCCCTTCCCATAACCAAAAAAGAATCTGTAGAGTCTGTATCTTTTACCTTTATAGCCACGTTCATAAGGGTTTCTTTGTAAAGCCTATCTCTTAGGTGCCTTGACGTGACGTATTTTCCAGACTTCCCTGCAAAAGGAGAATCGTTTACAGAAAATGTCATGAATATAGTAGGTTCTTCAACTTTTATTGAAGGTAAAGGTACTGGGTTTTCTACATCTGAAATAGTTTGCCCTATGTTGATATCGTCAAAACCAGCCACAGCCACTATATCACCAGCAAAAGCCTCTTTTGTTTCCGTTCTCTTTAGGCCTTCTATAGTGTATATGGCTTTTACAAAACCAGTCTTAACAACGCCTTCTTCTGGTGAAACTATAGACACTTGCTGATTTTGTCTCAATGAGCCATTTTGTATACGCCCTATGGCCAGCCTTCCTAAGAAATTATCGTAATCTAAAGATGCTACTAAAAGCTGTAAAACTTGGTTCTCATCGTATTTTGGAGCTGGAATGGTATTTACAATAGCTTCAAACAAAGGCTCTAAAGAATGTGATTCTTCTTCTAAAGAAAGTTTAGCTATACCCTTTTTGGCTACAGCGTATAAAACTGGAAAATCAAGTTGATCTTCTGTAGCATCAAGGTCTATAAAAAGATCGTATATTTCGTTTAAAACTTCTTGCGGTCTTGCATCTTGTCTATCTATTTTATTTATTACCACTATTGGCGTTAGTTTTGCTTCAAGAGCTTTTCTCAACACAAACCTAGTTTGAGGCAAAGGTCCTTCTGCAGCATCTACAAGCAGTATAACACCGTCTACCATATTTAGGACGCGCTCCACCTCTCCACCAAAGTCGGCGTGTCCCGGTGTGTCCACTATGTTTATTTTTATACCTTTGTAGTTCACAGAGGTATTTTTTGCTAAAATCGTAATACCTCTTTCTCGCTCAAGTGCATTGCTGTCTAAAATCCGCTCTTGTACCTCTTCATTTTGTCTAAAAGTACCACTTTGCTTTAGAAGTGCATCTACCAAGGTGGTTTTACCATGGTCTACGTGAGCAATAATTGCTACATTCCTAATATCTTCTCTAATCTTCATCTGTTATCCTTTAAGCGTTCATCGCTTTCAAAAATTCTTGATTCGTTTTAAACTTTTTGAGCTTATCAAGTAAAAACTCCATTGCTTCTACATCGTCCATAGAAGAGAAAAATTTCCTAAGAACCCATATACGCTGTAACTCCCAATCTGACAAAAGCAACTCTTCTTTTCTAGTACCGGATTTACTTATGTTTATAGCTGGGAATATACGCTTTTCTGTGAGTCTTCTATCAAGATGCACCTCCATATTACCCGTACCTTTAAACTCTTCGTATATAACATCATCCATACGAGAACCAGTTTCTATTAGCGCTGTAGCTATTATTGTTAGACTTCCGCCGTCTTCTATATTTCTAGCAGCTCCAAAAAATTTCTTAGGCCTTTGTAAAGCTGTAGCTTCTATACCACCTGAAAGCACTCTACCCGTTGGTGGTGTCACAGAGTTGGAAGCTCTTGCAAACCTTGTCATAGAATCAAGCAATATAACCACATCGTTTCCAAGCTCCACAAGTCTTTTGGCTTTTTCTATAACAAGCTCAGCTACTTGCATATGTCTTTCTGGCGGTTCGTCAAAGGTAGAAGCTATAACCTCTGGTTCGTGGTCAGCCTTATCTGCATTTGACATTACTATGCGTCTCATTTCGGTAACTTCTTCCGGCCTTTCATCTATTAGTAAAATAATTAAGTATACCTCTGGATGGTTGGTAAGAATAGCTTTTGACAGACGCTGAAGAATAACGGTTTTACCAGCTTTTGGCGGTGCTACAATAAGTCCCCTTTGACCTTTACCAATAGGGCTAACCAAACTAAGCACCCTTGTAGCGTAGTCTGACGGGTCATATTCTATATTGAGGCGCTCCGTAGGATGATATGGTACCAGCTTATCGAAAGACGGCCTATTTCTTAGCTCCAAAGAACCTATAGGTAATCCGTTTACTGACTCTATCTTTATAAGAGCATAATACTTCTCGTTATCCTTTGGTGGACGTGAAAAGCCTATTATGGTATCACCAGTCCTTAAATAGAGTTTTTTTATCTGAGATGGCGATACGTATATATCGTCTGGGTTTGGCATGTAGTTGTTGGAAGAGCTTCTTAAAAACCCATACCCATCTTGCAAAACTTCTAGTACTCCTCTTACAAATCTAAGACCTTTTGTTTTACCGTAAGCTTCTAATATATCTTCTATGAGCTCTTCTTTTCGTATGCCAGTAATCCTTTTTAAATCAAACTCTTTACCGAGTTTTTGCAACTCGGACATCGTCATCTTTTTAAGTTCCTCTAGCGATAGTTCTTTGTTGGTTTCTTTAGTTGTAATGTCTTGTTCCATAATCAATCCCACCTAATTAAACGCTGGTATTTGTATAGCGGGTTTATGGCCATCCAGCTCCCGCTTATGGCCTATTGAAAAATCATTTTCCAATGCAAAATGTAGAAAATATCTCATCCAAAACGTTTTCATCTGTAATAAGTCCAAGAATTTCCTCAAGATAATCTAGAGCCTCCCTTATATAAAGCATCATAACTTCTGTTTTATCTTGCAAAACAGCTTCTTTTAAAGAACCTAAAGCTTTAGCTACCAAAAACTTATTCCTTTTTGAAACATAAATACCATCTTCAGCCAAATCCAACATATATAAAACTTTATTTTTCAAGTGCTCAACATTTTCTTGGTTTCTTATAGAAATAATTATAGCATTATTTTTGAAAAAATCAAGGGTTTTACTATTTATACCCAAATCACTTTTATTTAAGACAACCAAAGTATTTAAGCTTTTAACTATATCATAAATAAAGTAATCTTCTTCTTCAAGCTCTTTAGAACCATCCACCATAAACAACACAACATTGGCTTCTTTCATATGTTCAATTGCTATATTTATACCTTCTTTTTCTATTGGATCATCGGTTTTCCTAATACCGGCAGTATCGACAAGTTTGACTGGGAAACCATTTATTTCCAACCTATCCTCTATATAATCTCTCGTAGTACCAGGTATATCAGACACTATGGCTCTTCTTTTTTGTAGAAGCGCGTTAAACAACGAAGATTTGCCAACGTTTGGTTTGCCAACTATAGCTATTTTTATGCCATCGTATAAGTAAGATTGTTCTTTTAGCTTTTTATAAAACTCTTCTAACTTATAAATAAGATTATTAATTTCTTTTTTTATTTCGTTTATATCCAGAGGTTCTATATCTTCATAACCAAACTCTATATCGGCTTCTATATTTGCAATTATCCTTATAAACTCTTTTCTTAGTTCTTCAATAAAAGAAGAAAATTTACCTTTTAGCATGTTTAGAGCGTTTTCTACGGCTTTTTCGGTATTGGCGTTTATTAAAAGCTCCACACTTGAAGCTTCATCCAACGTCATTTTACCGTTCAAAAACGCTCTTTTTGTAAACTCTCCAGGCGACGCAAAAGAACATCCGTAGTCTACCAATGCTTCTATAGCTTTTTCTATAATAATAGGATTTCCGTGAAAGAAAATCTCAAGCATATCCTCCCCGGTATAAGAGCGAGGGCCCTTGTAGTATATAGCTACAACATCGTCAAGTTCTTTATCGTTTACATAAAACGATGTACGATAGGCGTACCTTGGCTTTGGATTTTTAATGTGTAAAAACCTATTAGCTATATCTATACAGTTTAAGCCAGATAGCCTCAATATGGAAATAGCCGATTTTAAAACAGGGGTTGCCGGAGCTACAATAGTGTTATTCATAAAAACCTAAAGGGAGGATGACGGGGGTCGAACCCGCGACATAGGGATCCACAATCCCTCGCTCTGCCAGCTGAGCTACATCCTCCTAAAGAGAGTTTCTAAAGCTGGGGTGCCTGGATTCGAACCAGGAACCCTCGGATCCAAAATCCGATGCTCTGCCAGTTGAGCTACACCCCATGAGAATATTTATTATAGCAAAATTTAGTTAGAAAATCAAGGATTATCTAAAATTAAAAGAAGAACCACATTTACAGCTTTGCTTTATGTTTGGGTTGTTGAAAATAAAGTTGTTAGTTTTCATAAGATTTTCTATATAATCTAACTCAGTGCCCTTTAGATAATCATAAGAGTATTTGTCTATGGCAAGCTTAAAATCACCGTAATCTATTACTATGTCGCTATCTTTTACGGCGTTATCAAATTCGGTATAATATTTATACCCTGCGCATCCTTCCTCTATAAGGCTTACTCTAAAAACTGGGTTTGTAAGCTGTTTTTTAGCGGCCAACTTCTTAATGGCCTTTATAGCTCTATCTGTCAATGTAAATTCTACCATAGTTTCCATGCTACTACCTCCTTCAAGGTGTTTATTCTAATATACTTATGAATTTAATTTTTTCTATATAAAATCTTAACACTATAAAATAAATGTTAAATTACTAATATGATGATATATCATAATATCACTCTTTCAAGAGTGTTAGGGTCTATAAAGTAATTTTCCTTTATTTTAAATATCTTATGTTCTTTACCAGTGTCTTCTGTTATAACGTCGTAAGAGGTAAGCTCCGTTTCTAAGTCTCTTGCAAAGTCCAGAATATCCTTAGGTAAAGAGAGTATTTCTAAATTTGAAAACTTAGCCCTTAGTACATCTATAAAAGCATTTACAACATCTTCTTTAGTAACATTGATATTCTCGCGTTTAATCGTGGTGATATTATCTTTTAAAATGATTTTAAAATTGTCTTTGTCTTTTACATAAGATACAATATTTGCCATTGTATCAAAATCAAAATCCATAAGCATATTTCCTACAAACACAAGCATATTTTCGATATCCCCAGCCCCTTGACCCGATATTTTTTTATCATTTACGACTATATCTGCTATAGGTTTGTAAAAAGCGTTTATGCCTAAAGATTTGTAAACTTCTATTACGATGTTTGAAAAATACTTGTAAACATTCTCTATTTTAAAAGGAATTGTTTTGTTGCTTTTAGAAAAAATAAATTGATAAAAAATTTGGCCTGGATGAAGAAGCACCGTTCCCCCGCCGGTATATCTTCTTATAATTGGTATGTTGTGAGCTTTACAGTAGTTAAAATCTAAAAAACGATTCGCATTGTCAAAATATCCAAGGCTAACGCATGTATCAGATGGTTCTGTTATTACAATACATTCTATTTGTTTTTTCGCCAAAGCATGAAACAAAGCCACAGACGTCGTAGCTTTTAAATGTGGGGCTACAAATACTATCAAATATCTTTTACCATCCTTACCCAAAAGTTGTATTGTCCGTCTTTTCTAAAACCAAATTTCTCGTAAAACTTCATAGCTTTTTCGTTTTTGTCTCCTACCCAAAGCTCCACAAGATCAAGATTTCTTTGTTTAAAATACTCTATAGCCTTTTCCATCAACATAGATCCTATGCCTTTATCAAAATATTCTGGATCTACAAATATCTCGTGTATTGCTCCAACCACCTTGTTGTATTTTTTGCTATACCAATTACCATCTATAGCTATAAAACCTACGATTTTATCATCGTCTTTTACTACGAAAAGCCCAGCTACGTCTCTTCTTAAAAGCCAATTTATATAGACTTTTACATCCTCTTCGTGAGTATATGAATATTCCTCTAAATTTTTGTAGCTTTTAAGGTAAAGCTTTGCTACTTCATCTATATCTTTTACATCAAAAGGATGTATTTCCATTCAATGTTATATTCTAACCACTACGCAGGTAATAGCTTCTTTTACTCCCTCTAACGTATGAATCTTAGTAATCACAAGCCTTCCAAGCTCATCTTGATTTTTAAGCTCTGCAAATACAATTATGTCGTAAGGACCTGTTACCACGTCTGCTGTTCTTATACCGTCAAAAGTAGAAAGTGCTATCATAATAGAAGGTATTTCTTTTGGGTCTGCTTTTATCATGATATAGGCTTTTATAGAACTTTCCGACTCTAACTCCATCAACTCTGTGATGGATACCGGAAACGTCTTATCGTTCAACAAATCCATAGTCTATCTCCTTTTCCTTAGATTTTATGCCTAAAAGCTCAAAAACTAAAGGCGTATACTCTTTGTTTTCCCTAATTAGTTTTATTGCTCTATGCACTATTTTTTTACAGTCTTTTGAGCCGTTTTTAGTGTAATCTAACATATTTATAATTATAGGCTCTAATTCAAGATTTTCAAGCCATTTATAAAATTTATCAGCTTCGTCTAGTATTATAAATTCACCTTTTTTAGCCTCTTGAACCCTATTGGATAAGTTGTTTTCCACTACTTCCTTTAAATCGTCTATATTGTATAAAAAAACGCTATCCAAATCGGCACAAGATGGTTCTATATTTCTTGGCACAGATATATCTATTAAAAATATAGGCTTATAGTACCTTTTTTTCATCGCTTTTGATATAACGTCTTTCGTGATAACATATCCTTGAGCGCCGGTAGAAACTAAAACTACATCAAACTCGTATAAAAACTGTTCTATTTCATCAAATCTTATTACATTAGCCTTTATTCTCTCTGCTAGGCCTACTGCTCTTTCGTAAGTTCTATTTGATATATATATGCTAGCTCCAGAGCGTTGAAGGTATATAGCTGCAAGCTCTCCCATCTCTCCAGCACCTATCAGAAGCACCTTGTGATTTTTAAGCTCACCAAAAATACGTTTTGCAAGCTCTACCGCAGCATAGCTAACGGATACTGCACTTTTGCTTATGCCGGTTTCGTATCTTACCCTCTTGGAAGCGTGTAGAGCGTTTTGGCATAACCTATTTATAACTTTGCCAGTAGTTCCTAAGGTTTTCGCCTTAAAAAAAGCCTCTTTAAACTGTGCTACTATTTGAGGCTCTCCTATTACCATAGAATCAAGACCGGCTGCCACCTTAAATATATGTGCTACAGCCTCTTTTCCAGCTTTTAAGAAAAGATGAGAGTTGTCAAAGTGTTGGTTTTTTATTTCAGCGTATCTTCTAAAAGCATCCAAAACAAATCTTTCGTTAGAAGCGTAAGAATATAGCTCAAGTCTATTGCAAGTAGACAAAAGCATAAACTCTTCGATGTTGGTAGAAGTCTTTAATATATGTAAAACAGAATCTAACTCTGAAGCGTTGCAGCTTAATTTTTCTCTAAGTTCTACGGTAGCTGTTTTATAGTTAAGTCCTACAGCGTATATATCACCCGCCATTTACATTCAAGATATCCTTTAGATAATCTAACACCTTATCCACCGAAATATCGGTAGATTTTAAAGTATGCCTATCCACTACCTCAACAATATTATCTTTTGCCTTTTTACCTACTACAATCCTATATGGTATACCTATCAAATCTGCATCGTTAAATTTAACTCCAGGCGATACGTCCCTATCGTCAAAGAGCACTTCTATATTATTAGCGATAAGACTTTTGTAAAGATTTTCTGAAACGCTGTATTGAAGCTCATCAGAAGTATTTACACAAGTAATAAGCACTTGGAAAGGGGCCACTGACAAAGGCCATTTTATGCCCTTTTCGTCGTGATACTGCTCTACGATAGCTGCTATGAGCCTTGAGATACCTATACCGTAACATCCCATCACAATAGGTTTTTCTACACCGTCTTTATCTGTAAAATAAGCCTTCATAGGTAAAGAATACCTAGTGCCCAATAGAAACGTATGCCCTAGTTCAAGGCCTTGAGCTATTTTTAAAGGGCCACCACATTCTGGACACGGGTCTTTTTCTTCTACTTCGGCAACATCTACAAAACTATCAAACTCAATATTTGCATTTTTATAATGATAGTGGGGCTTGTTGAAAGCTACTATCATGTTTGAAGCGTTGTATAAAGAATTATCCACTATTATTTCTATATCTTTTCCTTCTACAAAAGGACCTATAAAACCTTTTTCTGTGTTTAAAAGCTTTAAGACTTCTTCGTCTTCTGCTAGTCTAAACTCGTCTGTACCAAAAAGCCTTTCTAGCTTCTTTTCATCTATCTTCTTATCCCCTCTTATTAAAACCATTATAGGTTTTCCTTGTTTTATGTAAAGAACAGATTTTATTATCTTGCTTTTAGGCACATTTAGAAATAAAGAAAGTTCTTCTATTGTTTTTACATTTGGAGTATATACTTCTTCTAAAGGTAAAGGTGTTTCCTTTTCTACGTCTGGCTTTTTTAACTCCACTATCTCGGTGTTGGCTGCATATCCACAATTTTCACAGTAAGCCACCAGCGCTTCGCCATATTTTGTAATAGCCACAAACTCATGGGAGCTTTTCCCACCTATTTGACCAACATCTGCTTTTACCATCAATACGTTTAAATGTAATCTTTCAAAAATATTTTTGTATGCTTTTACCATAATATCGTACGAGATTCTCGCACTATCCTCGTCGGTATCAAAGGAGTAGGCATCTTTCATAATAAATTCTCTTCCTCTTATAAGCCCATAACGAGGTCTTTTTTCATCTCTAAATTTCGTATATATCTGATATAGGTTTAAAGGTAGTTGCTTATAAGACCTCACTGTCTTTCTTACCAAATCTGTAATCTCTTCTTCATGGGTGGGACCAAGGCAGTAATCTCTTTCGTTTCTATCTTTTAGCTTGAAAAGTTCGTTGCCGTAATAATCCCATCTTCCAGTCTCTTTCCAAAGCTCTGCGGGATTTAAAATAGTAAGCAAGAGCTCTTGAGCCCCAGCTTTGTCCATCTCATCTCTTACTATATTTTCTATTTTCCTCAGTACTCTAAAAGCTATGGGCGTAAGCTCATATATACCAGAAGCCACTTGTTTTATAAAACCTGCTTTTGTAAGAAACCTGTGAGAGGCTGCTTCTGTTTCAGAAGGTTCTTCTTTTGTTGTATATAGAAAATATTTGCTCCATCTCATCCTATTTATTATATCTTAAAACCAAGAAACAAAGAAGAAAAGTTTATGGGGATGGAGGGACTTGAACCCTCACGGGATTGCTCCCTGCGGATTTTAAGTCCGCTGCGTCTGCCATTTCGCCACATCCCCGCAATAATCTAATATTATACCATAAAAATAAAAATTGTATGAGCAATCATGAACAAACAAAAATACTTAACCAAAGCTTTTTATAAACTCTTCTAAACTAAGAGAAGGTTGTGGGTTTAATTTATGTAAATCTGATTTTTTATAATACTTTCCTTTTGAAAATCTCAAGGTCCCCACAAAGCTTACCATTGCTGCGTTATCTGTGCAATATTTTATAGATGGTATATAACATTCTATATCAAGAGTTTGCAATCTTTCTCTAAGGCGTTTGTTGGCAGCTACACCACCAACCACCACAAGACGCTTTACACCGGTTCTTTTTATAGCCCTTTGCAAAATCCTTATTATATGATTTACTATAGCCTCTTGATAAGAAAACACCAATGCTTCTTTGGGATATATGTTTACGCTCTCTCTTAAAAAAGTCTTCAAACCGCTAAAAGAAAAGGCTATTCTATCGTCTTTTATAGGTGTTGGGAAATCTATAGTTTCTAGATTTTCATACGAAGATAAAAATTTTTCTATGGCAGGACCGCCAGGATACTGAAGACCAAGCAAAACCGCTCCCTTATCAAAAGCTTCTCCAGCAGCATCGTCAAGGGTTTTGCCTATTAACTCATAGTTTTCAAAATCTTTTACGAGATAAACCTCTGTATGACCACCAGATACTACAAGAGCTAAAAACGGGTATTCCACATGATACTCTAGAAATACCGAGTATATATGAGCTTCTATATGATGGACCGGTACTATGGGTATGTCCAAAGCATAGGATAAACCACTGGCGAAGGAAGCTCCAACCAAAAGGGATAAAATAAGGCCAGGGGCAACAGTAAGCGATAAAAAATCTATATCAGAAGGTTTTAAATTGTTTCTTTTTAAAAGCTCATAAAAAAGCACATACAAGTTTTTAGTGTGCTCTCTAGAGCATAGCTCAGGAACTATGCCGTTGTATATTTGATGAATATTCGCCTGAGAACTGAGTATGCTATCTATAAGGCCTTTTTCGCTGCTGTAAAGAGCCAAGGCAGTATCATCGCAAGAAGTCTCTATACCAAGACAAAGCTTTTTTTCTTCAGAACTCATCTATTAGGAGGCTTTTTCTTCTTTCTCTGCTTTTTGGGATTTTACAGGTTTTCCTTCCAAATAGTCTATGGCAGCTTTTAACTGAGGGTCTTTGTTGGGAAGAAGTATTACTTTTTGCTTATCGCCTTTGAGCCTCATATCCTCTATAGTCTTTATAAGCTCTTCTTGCTCTTTAGCTGGGAATTTTATCAGTATATCTGGCATTATTCCTTTTTTATTTATACATATGCCGGCTGGCGTATACCAATAAGCTATAGTTAGTTTAAGCCCCGCGCCGTTTTCCAAAGGTATAAGGTTTTGAACAGAGCCTTTACCAAACGTCTTTTCTCCTATTATCGTAGCTCTCTTGTAATCTTTTAATGCCCCAGTTACTATCTCAGCAGCGCTTGCGGTACCGCCGTTGACAAGGACCACTACCTTATCTTGCATAGGTATAAGAGGATTTTGTTGAGTATAATATTTATGTTCTCCAACAACTCTTCCTTTTGTATAAACCACTAGTTTGCCCTTTGGTAAAAATACGTTTGCTACTTTTATAGCCTGCGTTAAAAGTCCGCCCGGATCGTTTCTTAGGTCAAATATAAACTCGTTAGCACCTTTAGATTCAAGCTTTCTTACGGCTTTTGCAAGCTCGCTGTAAGCATTTTCTTGGAATTGTACAAGCTTTATATAACCTATGTGGTTGTTCACCATTGTAGCTTTTACAGCAGGAACTTTTATTATTTCTCTAGTTAGTTTGAAAGTGAGAGGATGGTCTACGCCTTTTCTAAATATAGTAAGCGTTACAGTAGTGCCGGGTTTTCCTTTTATAAGCTTTATTACTTTGAATAAACTCATATTGGAAGTATCTTTGCCGTTTATTTTGATGATAATGTCACCAGCCCTTATACCAGCTTTATAAGCAGGTGTTCCTTCTATAGGAGCTATTACTATAGGCCTTCCATCTTTTCTTGCTATCTCTATACCAATACCGCCAAATTGACCTTCGGTATCTTGAGTAAATTCTTTAAATTCCGAGGGGGTGAAAAAATCGGAAAACGGATCAAGGGATTGAAGCATGCCGTTTAAAGCACCGTAAATCATTTTCTTAGTGCTTGGGTTTACCACGTAATTTTGCTTTGTGATTTCAAAAACATCCATAAAAAGCCTTATATAATCTGCATCAGATTGATGTTTTTTGTTTTGTTCTGCCTTTGCACCTACTAAAAATCCACCCACAAAAACTATCGGTATAGTTAAAGCTAAAGAAACTTTTTTCATCAATCGTTCTCCTATCATGGTTTTAAAATATAAATACTCTTTATGTTTTTTATATAAAACTTTGCATTTCCAAGGCTACCAAGTCCGTAGCATATCATATCCTTAGAAAGCTCAACTAGCTCTCCATTTGGATTTGCATTTGTTTTTAAATCCACCTCGACGTTGTTTGCTCTGAGAGCCTCAACATCTATAGATCTTACTGTGTTTAGGTCTACAAAATAGCTTAAAGAGCCATCTTTTACGTCTATATATGTCCTACCGTCGCAGTTGCAATTTTGTAAAATATGTGACTTACCGGTATTATCTATAACCTTGCATGTAATACCAGTAGGCACGCTTTGCATCGGCGTTGTTTCGCCCATACCATAACTTACCCCAAAAGCTAAAAAAACTCCCAACAGCATTGAACTTCTTTTAATAGCCTTCAACATAATTATTTTAATTATATCACATAAAAACCTATTTTTGTATTAAATTGCTTATAAACCAATTATAAAAGAATTCAAAAGTTTATTTTCACAAAGATTTTTTCTGTTACCGCATCAACTTATACAAAGTTCTTGCAAAATCTTAAAGATGTGATATAATATTATTATTTAGAGCCACTAGCTCAGCAGGTAGAGCAACGGACTTTTAATCCGTGGGTCGGGGGTTCAAGTCCCCCGTGGCTCATACTTTTCAAGCTTCTCCAAAATCATATCTAAGTTAAAATCCTATAAATCTAACGCCCTAAGCGAAGTAGTTGTACTTTAAAAACTTGTTATTTATAAACAATATATCTCATCTTTATATGATAAAAAAATTGAAAAGTATAGTATATCTTTATTATTTTTGCATTGTTATTTTATATTTTTTTTACAAGATTTTAATCAAATATTAACAATAAACTTTTAAAATGCTAAAGTATCAAACTTTAGGAGGTTTAGTATGGCAAAAGTGGTAAAAGGTAGTATAGCAGAAGCTTTAAACACCTCACAGTTTAGCCTTTTTCACATAAAGGCAATGTTTGCATCTGCCATGGGATTTTTTACACATGCAAATTTAATACAAAGCACGTGGTCCAAACACCACTACCTTTGTACTCCCGGCTGAGGTATTTCCAGTAAACGTTAGGACCACAGCACACGGTATATCTGCTGGCGTAGCTAAGATAGGGGCTTTCATAGGTGCTTACTTTTTCCCTATCTTATTAAAGTCGTTGGGATTAAGCCATACCTTACTTTTAACATTTGTATTCTCGTTAGCTGGGCTAATCCTTACTTATATAGCCATACCAGAACCAAAAGGAAAATCTTTGGAAGAGATATCTCAAGAAGATACGCCTATTTCGAAGCCATCACCCGCCGCCTAACACATAAAAAAGCCCCGTTTTGGGGCTTTTATTAACCAAAAATTAAAAATAAAAGTTTAATATAATTAGTATGAAATATATTAAGTTTGTTTATAAAATATCGCTATTCTTGGCTCTTGCCATAGGCTTTCTTTTAAAATCTTTATATATAGATATATTTTCTAAAAATCAAACAGAAAAGAAAAAGCGCTTTATAGAAAATGCGTCTTACTTCTCTAAACTCGTTTTAAAGCTTTTCAACATAAAAGTATCTCAAAGCGGTATTTATATAAATGATGGTAAAAATCATATAATTGTATCAAACCATCTAAGCTATTTTGATATAGTTGTATTAAGCGCTTTTACAGAGGCCGTTTTTGTATCCACAAAAGAGGTGGAGAAAACATTTTTATTTGGACATATAGCAAAGTACGGTGGTGCGATATTTATAGATAGAAAAAATAAAGCCAACATACTATCTGACATAGAGCTATTTAAATCTGTTTTAGAGGATGGTTTCAATGTGGTGGTGTTTTTGGAAGGTACTACTTCAAACGGCGATGATGTGCTACCATTCAAAAGTAGCTTTGTAGAAGTTATGCTAAAAGCCCAAAAACCAATAGTACCAATATGCATAAAGTACAAATCTATAAACGGCAAACCTATTGCAATTTCTAATAGAGACTACGTATTTTATTATGGAGATATGACACTTTTAAACCATCTATTTAGCTTTTTGCTAAATGTGAATTCTATGGAAATTGAGCTCTTCTTTTTAAACCCTTTATATCAAATATCTCATTTTAGTAGAAAAGAGTTAACAAAAATACTCTATGAGGACATACGTTCTTGCTATTTAGAAAAACTAAACTTTTAAACATATCAATCCACGATGTTTGCCCTTCTAATCTAAAAAACGTATTGGCCCTACAAAACCTTCTCAAAGAAAACGGTATAACTCGTATATCTCTTTTGCTAATACCATTTTATCACGAAAAAGAAACTCTTTTAGATATCAAAAGCGAGATATTAGAACTAACAAAAGACAAGGAAACTATACTCCATGGTTATACTCACATGTCAAAGGATTTTGGAAAATATGACTATAGAAGAATATTCACCAACAAAGAAGCTGAGTTTTTACTAGAAGATAACCTTTCACAAAGGCTTGAGAAAGGAATTAAGATGCTTAACAATTTAGGTATATCGCCAAATGGCTTTATAGCACCCGCTTGGCTTTTTAGAAAAGAAGTGTTTAGGCTTTTAAAGGAAAAGGGATTTTTATTTACCACAGATAGAAGATACATATACGACTTAGAAAACAACAAAAAGATATTTGCGCCGGTTTTGACATTTGGTAGTAGGGGATTTGTAGAAAAGCTTTCTATTTTTTCGTTTGATAGGATGTATTTTATTGTAAAAAAATTAAATGTTGTAAGGATTGCAATTCATCCAGTAGATATTGAAAAGCCCTCCAAAATTTATAAACTCTTGAAAGTATTGGACTATGCGAGAAAAGAACATTTTCAAATGACTAATTTATCTCATATAGTAAAAGCAAAAAACTTAATAAAAAATTAACATACGTGTATTAAATTAGATAATAGCTTTAGGGAGGTTTTATGATAAAAGTTGATTTACATCTTCACTCTCAAGCTTCAAACAGGCCAGGTGGCTACATTTCTGAAAAGCTAAAAATAGGCGAGAGTTATACAAAACCAAAAAAACTTTACGAGACCCTTTTAAATAGAGGAATGACGCTATTTACCATCACAGACCATGATACTATCGAGGGATGTCTTGAGATAGCGCACTTACCAAACGTATTTATATCTGAAGAGATAACAACATACTTTCCAGAGGATAGATGTAAAGTTCATGTTATAGCCATTGATATAAATCAAAAGCATCACGACGACATACAGCATATAAGAGGAAATATATACGAGCTTGTAGATTATCTTCAATTTAACAACATAACCCATATATTGGCTCATCCGCTTTACAATATGGATGGAAAGCTTAACAAAACACACGTAGAGAGATTTTTGCTTCTTTTTGACAACTGGGAAATACTAAATGGCACAAGATCAAAAACCTCTTCAATAATTACAAAAAAGATAGCAAAATCTTATACCAAAAAAGACTTGGAAGATCTGGCTAACAAGTATGGCTTTTTTAAAAGAAAGAGAGATTTTATATCCTTTACCGGTGGGTCTGATGATCACGGCGGTCTTGATCTTGGTTATGGATATACAGTAGCAGAAGGTGATAGCATAGAAGACCTAAAAAAAGCTATAGAAAATGGCCAAACTAAGGTGGAGGGTTATCATGGCAATCCCAAAAGGCTAACACATATGGTAATGAATATAGCAAAAGAGGGTATGAAAAAAAGATACAACCTCGGAAACCTTGGTTATCTATTGGATACGCTTTTTGAACAAAAAGACTCTTCTAGGTATTCCTTTTTAGATTCTATATTGGGCAAAAGCTCTGTGGTTACCTTTATAGAAAACGTCATCAACTTTAAGGGTATAGTATCTGAAAACCCTCACGAAAATATATTCCAATTTTTCTCAAACATGCTTCCTTACACGCTAAATCAGATAAAATCAATGAGATCCTTTGACTTCGATAAGCTAAGCGCCTACATAGGAAGAAGCGTTATATTTTTAGCACCATATATAGCTTATCTGTCTGTATACAAGCAAAGGGCCGATGAGAAAAACATATCAAAGAAATTCTACAAAGAATTTTTTAACGAAGAACATGTTGACGGCAAAGTAGCTTACTTTAGCGATACATTTTTTGATATAAATGGAGTTGCAAGAACCACTCAGAAGCTTTTGGATCTATCAAAAGAAGAAAGCCTAAACGTAAAGTTTATTATTTCTGACAACAGACTTATAGAGGACCCTTATATAAAAAACTTTAAACCAATGATTTCTTTTGCTTTACCAGAGTATGAAAATATAACTATAAACATACCAAATCTTTTAGAGCTTCTTGATTATATAGAATCTGAAAACTTCGACATAATCTACGCTGCTACTCCTGGGATTATAGGGATATATGCTCTTATAATAGCCAAAGTCCTTGGTATTCCGTTTGTATCGGCATATCATACAGACTTTCCAGAATATGCTTACAGATATACCAATGAACCTTATTTCAAATACGCTGCCGAGGTGCTTATGAAAACTTTCTACGGTTTGTCAGATAGGGTGCTGGTTCCAAGCTTTTCTTACTATGAAAAACTCTTAAACTATGGAATAAAAAAAGACAAATTGGTAATTTTCAAAAGAGGTGTAAACAAAGATAAGTTTAATCCTAGCTTTAGAGATAAAGAGTTTTGGAAACGCTTTGACCCCACTTATAGAGGAGAAAGAGTAATCGTATATATAGGAAGGGTTGCAAAAGAAAAAGATTTGGACACATTTGTTGAAGTTTTTGAGCTTTTAAAAGAAGAGAGAAACATAAAGTTTGCCATAGTGGGAGACGGACCTTATAAATACGAGCTTGAAAAAGTTTATAAAGATAGGATTATTTTTACTGGATTTTTAGAGGGGGAGGATTTATCAAAAGCCTATGCCAGCTCAGATATATTCTTGTTTCCAAGCACCACAGAGACCTTTGGAAACGTAGTTTTAGAAGCGATGGCAAGCGGTATCGTACCTTTGGTTCCAGACAAAGGCGGTGCAAAGGAGCACATAAAACATGGAGAAAACGGCTTTATAATAAGTCAAAACAACCCAATAGGGTATTTGCATATTATTAAAAAACTTTTAGATGACAACATGCTCTACAAAGATATAAGACAAAAAGCCATAGATTACGCTTTGGCTCTCGATGAGAGAAGCCTTCTTATGGATATGATAAATCTATTTTCTTTTGGAAAGGTAAGGAGCGTAGAGTTTTCTGAAGAAACCTTAGTATGAAGCTTTTAGACATAACACATTTTTATTCGGATAAAAGCGGTGGTATAAAAACATACATAAACAACAAGATTGAGTATGTAAAAGACAAAGACATAGAACACGTAGTCATAGTCCCAGGTAATAAAGATACGTTAAATTACATAAACCGCAGCAAGATATATCAAATCAAATCTCCTTATATGTTTGTATGGAAACAGTATAGGCTTCTCGTAAACCAGCAAAAAATAACAAATATAATAGAGTTTGAAAAACCAGATATAGTTGAAATAGGATCTTTGTTTTTGTTGCCGTCTTTTATTAAAAAACTAAAGGATAAGCTAAATTTTAGCACGGTTGGTTTTTTCCATTCCAACTTAGAGAAAAGCTTGCTAAACGTTTTTAAACTAAATAAAGATAACAACATGCTTTCTAAGATCACAAGAAAATATATTTATAAAACTTACAGCGAAATGGATTTAATTATAGCGCCCTCTTACTACGTAAAAGACTATCTTAACCTTCTTGGCTTATACAACGTAGAAGTAGTTTATCATGGAATAGATTTTAATATCTTTGAAAATCAGACTTACAACGAAGAACTAAAAAATTTGTTAAAAGATAAAATAGTGCTTTTATATGTTGGTAGGTTTTCCAAAGATAAAAACTTCCTCGAGCTTCTAGATATATTTAAAATACTTAAAAACCTTGACAAAAGATTTCACCTTTTATTGGTAGGAGAAGGGCCAGACAAAAAGCACATAAGCAAAATTTTAGATTCTGACTTTACAGTGTTAGATTATATAAAAGATAAAAAAATCCTAACGAGCATATACAAATTATCTCACATATTTGTTAGTGCTTCCAAATCCGATACTTTTGGTTACGCTGTAATAGAGGCGCAAGCTTGCGGGCTTCCAGTAGTGGCTTACAACGATGTATCTTTCCCAGAGATTGTCTACTACAAAGAATTTTTAGCTAATTCAAAAGAAGAGTTTATACAAAATATATTAACCCTTTCAAAGGTTTATCCTTATTTAGATAAAAGCCCAATAAAAACCTTTGTAAAAGAGCGTTTTTCCTTAGAAAAAAACATGTCACATCTTTTTTACATATACCACCACTTAAACAACCGTTTGGCTTACCAACGTTTCGCTTGATTCTTCTATCACGGGCTTTAGCAGATTTTTTGATTCTTTTTTTAGCTCTGCCAACCTTTTAGCTATGTCCTGAGAACTTTTGTAATTTAAGACATTTGCCGCTGCTAACGTGATTTTAGCAATAGGAAACTTTTTCACATTGCCCTCTCTGTCTTTTGACACAAAGTATCCGTTTTTTACATCCTCTTCTTTGTAAAGTTCTTTTATAGCCTCTGAAGCCTCTTTGTATAAATTATTTATTACTTCGTCTTTGTTTTTTAGGTTTTTAAATATAACCACAAAGTCATCTCCTCCTATATGCCCCACAAAAGCATCGTAGTTAAAGGCAAAAGACTGAAGAGTTTGAGCCAGCTTTTTAATCATCATATCTCCGGCCAGAAAGCCGTACGCATCGTTGAAGGGTTTAAAGTTTGATATATCTATGTAAACTACGTATGCGTTTAACTTTTGTTCTATGGCGTTTTCTATCTCTTTGTCTATCATCACGTTACCCGGTAGACCAGTAAGCGGGTTTGTATAAAGTGTTATTTTGTAAAATGTATCAAAAAGCCTTTCCAGTATTTTAGCTTTTGTCAAAACACCCAGTATACTTTGATAGCTTTTTACAATTATAGCCTCTAAGTTATTTTCTATAGTTATGTTGTAAGCGTGCAATATGTTGTCTTGTATATCTATTTTTGTGGGGTTTTGATAATGACAATCTATGTGCTCAAAGAAATAATCGATAGATTTGTAATAGAAAAGGTTTTCACTTAGAGTGTTCAATATTCTCTTTACACAATTTTCGTTTATCAAGATATCAAAATCTTCCAAGTAAAGCCAATTAGCATCGTTTTTCTTCAACAGCTCTATAAGATATTTGATATCTGGGTTACCTTTAATACATTTTATAGATTCAAGGTCTTCTTTGTTTATGCTGTATCTATCTTTTATGGAGTTTAATTTTTTCTGAAGTATTACGCTTCTTAAAAGCTTTATACCATCTTTTGGTAATTCTTGAGATTCTGATGGCAAACCAATCAAAAACCCTTGAGAGTAATCTATACCAAGCTCTAAGATAGTTTCTAAATCTTCTTTGTTCTCTACACCTTCCGCTATGGTTTTTATACCGTTTTTTATAGCCATATCCATTATGCCTCTTACTAATTGCCACTTTACCTTTGAGCGTGATATACCTTTTACAAGCTCTATGGGAAACTTTATATAATCTGGTTCTATTTGACTTAAGATGTTCAAAGAGTTGTATCCAGTTCCAAAATCGTCAAAAGCTATACTAAAACCTACAGATTTATAATATTCTATGATTTCTTTTAACGTTTCTACGTCTTCAAATTTTTCAGATTCTGTGATTTCTAACACTACGTTCTCTGGTTTTAAATTGCTTTGAAGCACTGCGTTTAGCGTAAAACCTCTTTTGAAAAATCCACTGTTCGAAGAGTTAGGGTTTATGTTTATGAAAAGCTTAAGACCCTTTTGCTTATACTGTAATATGGCTTGCTCTCTGCATATAGCGTCAAGCATATATTCTATACCTATCTCTTTTGCTATATCAAAAGCCACTTTTGGTGATAGGTAGTTTTCATTATGCTTAATCCTCATGAGAGCTTCATAAGCGTATACAAAACCATCTTTGTTTGAGAATATCGGTTGGTAAAACATAACTATTCTTTTTTTCATCAACAGCCTTAATATTTCTATGTTTTCGTTTATATATCTTGTGCTTTTAAGGCATTTACTATTTTCTGTCAAAAAATATTCGTATTCTTTTAAAATATCGTCTTCTATCAAAGCCTCTATATTTTCATAAATTTTTGTTGATGATTTTGACAACTCCTTATCAAAAAATACTACCTTCATATACAATACCTCCTGTAGGTTTCTTCCATGTATTTTTTAATTGTTTTATACTCGTGTTCTTTCAACACTTT
>PNJC01000003.1 GCA_002878215.1 Hydrogenobaculum sp.
GGGGAGCCATATCATATTAAATGTTTGACTTTGCCGTAGTAGGTGCTGGTATAGGCGGTTCTGTTGTATCTTCTATCTTAAATCATTTGGGTTATAATGTAGTTCTTTTTGAAAAGCTTGATTATCTTTGCGGATGTGCTGGTACTTTTAAACGAAAAGGCTATTACTTCAACGTAGGGGCAGCTACTTTTGTTGGGCTAGACGGCAATTTACCGCTCGCAAAATTAAAGCATATTCTAAATCTTGATTTTCCAGTTGTAAAAATAGACCCAAGTCTCAAAATCTACATCAAAAATAAAATCATCAACAGATATCAGGATAAAGATATGGCTTTTGAGGAAATTCAAAAAGCGTTTTATGATAAGAACAACAAAAAATTTTGGAATACCATTTATACAACATCCGATATAATATGGCAAACGCTTTACGATTTTTTACCGCAGGACTCTCATTTACCATCCATGAAGCTCATTTTAAAAGCTTTTAAAAATATTGACAAGATTGTTAAAATTGCTCCTAATTTTTTTAAAAACGCAAAAACCTACGCTTTACAAACGCTTTATAATTTGGATAAAGACTATGAGAGATTTTTGTCGTATCACACTCTTATTACCGCTCAAGGTTTTCTTGATGAAGTAAATGTTGGTGTGGCTTCTCTTGGTCTTACTTACCCAAACCTGGACAATTATTATGTATTGGGCGGTATGGACAAGGCTTGCGAGGTTTTTGTTAAAAACTTAAAACACGTCTTTAGGAAGACGCTTGTCAAGAAAATAAAACATTATGAGGATAAATTTATTTTGGAAACTACAGCTGGGGAGTTTGAAGCTAAAAACGTAATATTAAACAAAACTATCTTTGATATGTTTGAGCTTTTCGATGATCCATATATAAAAGAGTTTTCTTTTAAAAGCCAGAAGACTTTTACTAAAAAATGGGGCGCTTTCACCATGTATTTTATGGTGGATGATGTATTTGACGAGGGTTTTGAATATCATCACTTTATACTTTTGGACGAAGAGATACCATTTACAAAAAGTAAATCTATTTTCCTTTCTATATCTGCAAAGGAAGATACGCTCCTTTCTACAGAAGGCAAAAGGAGCATAACGATATCTACTCATTCTGATATAGATTCATGGTTTGATTTAGACAAAGAAGAATATAAAAGAAGAAAGAAGGTTGTAGAAGAGTTTATCTTGAAAAAGCTCTACGAATACATACCCATCTTTAAAGATGTAAAGCTCTACAACGTAGAATCTGGTACTCCGCTTACTTTTAGGCGCTATACATCGAGGTATATGGGGGCTGTTGGTGGGATTCCTGTTATAAGCGAATACTTTTTTAAGTATCCAAGACCTATAACCCCTAAAAAAGGTATATACGTAGTTGGTGATACTGTATTCCCGGGACAAGGCTGGCCAGGGGTGAGCTTAGGTGCCATAAATTTAGTCCAACTTATAGATAGAGGCTTTAAGATTTAGATAACCTCAGATATTATTGCATTTGATATAAGCCAAAACTCTGGTTTTATAAAAACTCTACCATTTTCTTTGGAAAAGAAATTTTCAAGATGCTTTGGTATGTTGAACATGGATTCTTCTACACCTTTTGATGTTCTAAGACCCATGATTATCTTGTTTTTCCTGTGTTCTTCTTCGTTTAAGGCTTTTAAATCAAGTCTCTTTGTTAATACGTTTTTCTTGTATAAGTTTATATCTTTTGGGTTTGAAAACATAAACGTTTCTACTTTTGAGTAAGCTCCGGCTCCTAAACCAAGATAGTTTTTGTATTCCCAGTAAGCCATATTATGTTTTGATTGATAACCTTCTTTTGCAAAGTTTGATATTTCATAATGAATATAGTTCTTTAATTTTTCTATTAAAAGCTCATAAAACAAAGCTAAATCATCTTCATGTTTTTTCTCATCTTTTTTTGAATAAAGCGGTGTAGCAGGATAGTAAGTGAGCATGTAAAAAGAAAGATGTGCAGGGTCAAAAGAAATTGCGTTTTCTATATCTTCCAAAAATTCTTCTTTTGTTTGCTCTGGCATACCAAAAATGATATCTAAGCTTATATTCTCAAAGCCTGCTTCTTTTGCATAGGCAACGCTTTTTATAGCGTCTTCTTTTTTGTGCGCCCTTCCAAGCCACAAAAGATGTTTTTCGTTAAAGCTTTGCACACCAAAGCTAAGTCTATTTATACCAACATCTTTAAGTGCTTTAAAATCTTCTTTTTCATAATCTTTTGGATTTAGTTCCATCGTTATCTCTTCTACTTTTGATAAATCTAGTAAGCGATTTAGCTTTTTGAAAAATACATCGTAAGATTTTGGTTTAAAGATAGAGGGGGTTCCGCCTCCAAAGTATATGGTTTTTACGTTAAAATCAAAGTTGTAAAGCTTGAGTTCTTCTATTAGAATATCAAAATAAGAATCGTCTTCTTTTTCTACCACAGAATAAAAATCACAGTAATGGCATTTTGATGAGCAGTAGGGTATGTGTATATAAAGGTGTTCTACCAAAGGCATACGTTTTCTAAGTGTGAGATTTGATTTTTGTAGATAAAGATAGCGTCTATTTGGATATCATCTGGGCTTATGTTGTTTGAAAGCGCATACTCTGTAAGGCAAAGTCTTATTCTTTCTAACTTCTTTTTGTCTATCCTATCTTGAGGGAGTCCGTATAGGTTTGTGTTGTTGCCTTTTACTTCAAAGGCTATTAGTTTGTTTGATTTTGTGGCTATTATATCTATCTCTCCTCTTTTGCATCTGTAATTTCTTTTTAACACCTTGTATCCTTTTTCTAAAAGCCATGAAAAAGCCATATCTTCAAACTCTTTACCCTTCATATTATTATCTTAAAATCTTTAGCACTTATAAAATCTTTGAAAGAACCTTGATTTATAAAAAATTCCATGTAGCCAAAACTTCCACAGGTAATACCAGGGTAGTTTTTTGGAGCTTTTGAAAAATACTCAAAGTAATCTATTTTCTTACCTTCTATAAGAGCGTATTTTATTTCTGTGCATTTTACGTTTGTAATGGCGTTTCCAAACCTATCGTAAAAGAGTATAACGCCTTCTATTATACCATCTTTAAATGTTGGCTTCGGAATGTTTAAACTGTATTGGTACTTAATTGAAGGTCCTAAAAAATCTATACTTCTTAGTTTGTGAATCCATGCTGATGCTGGGGCAAAAATGTCTCTACCGTGGAACGTACTTGATACTGGTTTTAATACATAAGGGTGATTTGATATATCAACGCAGTAAGGAGTCTCTTCAAACACCATATCAAAGATACCGTTCATAGGTCCTACAAAGAAAAAATCTTTGTATTTGCAAGCTATTGGTAATCTTGAGGAACCAACTCCTGGGTCCACCACGCACATAAATACGGTTTCCTTGGGAAAGTACTTGTAAGACGCAGATAAGTAAAAAGCACCTTTTAATACGTTGAAAGCATCTATATTATGTGTAATATCTATTATTTCAACATTTTTTCCCACAGAATAAATTACTCCCTTTACGATACCTACAAAGGGGTCATCTGTTCCAAAATCAGTTAAAAGTGCTATCATTCAATTAAGTATAGCATACTTTTTTAACATAATTTCTGTTTTATGCCTCATTTTAATAGCTGGATTTTGTTTTATTAATTTTTTATTAAGGTTCTTTAAGCATTTAGATAAAAATATAAAAGGTATTGATAAGCTTCTGTTTTTTTGTATTTTTAGCACTGCATAGGACTATATATTTAAAAGATATGAACAAGAACCTAAACCAATTTAAAAAAATAAGGGTAAATAAGAAAATTGAAGTTTTTGGCGTTTTAGGATTTTTAAATCAAAAAAATACCGAGAAAGACTGCAAAGACATATGGGACAACATACTTGTTTGTATAAGTAAGAAAATTGACAAACCTACAATGGCCCTTGTTAAAAGCTTAAAACCAGTAGCTATTGAAGGAAAAAGCATAGTACTGGAATGCCCTACAGAACAATCAAAAAACTGGATACATCAAACCCTTGGCAACATGCTAAGAGATGAAGCTTACAAGAAAGGCTTCTCTATAAAGCTTGTGGTAAAAGAGCAAAACAATTCTGATATGGACACAAGTTATTCAGCTTACAAGTATGCCACGGCTTACGGCGATGGTGTTGATGAGCATAGCGCCATAGACAAAGATGTAAAAAATAAGAGTGCTTTTAAAGAAGGTATATCTTCTAAGTATACGTTTGATAACTTTATAGTGGGCAAGCAAAACGAAGTGGCCTATAGGGCTTCTTTAGAAGTGGCTACAGACGAGAATTCTATATATAATCCTCTTTTTATATATGGGAAAGTAGGAAGTGGCAAAACGCATCTTTTGCAAGCGATAGGTAACAGAGCTTACTCTCTTGGAAGAAGCGTTATATATATATCCATGAATGATTTTACAGAGGAGATGGTATATTATTTAAAAGCTGGCAACATAATAAGCTTTAGAGAAAAATACAAAGGCGTAGATATTTTACTTATAGATGACATACAGTTTTTGTCTGGTAAAGAACGCACGCAGATGGAACTTTTTAACATATTTAACTATCTTTTTCAATACAACAAGCATATAGTATTTGCAAGCGATAAGCATCCAAGGGATATAAAAGATATCTCCGAAAGGCTTGTAAGCAGATTTGAGGGTGGTCTTTTGGTGGAAACAAGTATAGACGATCAAATAAAGCTATCCATTATAAAGCAAAAAATTCAGATTTATGGGTTAAACGTAGACGAAAGGCTTATATCCTATATAAAAGACAATACCACCAACAACGCTAGGGAGATTGAAGGTCTTGTGCTTCAGATAAAGGCAAAGGGCGTTTCTATATTAGAAGCCTATAACTCTGCCACGGGCTTAGACCAAAGGATGCCAAATACCAGCAAACCAAAAGAAATAAGCATAGACAAGATTAAAAAAGCCGTAGCAAACTATTTCAACGTTAGTATGGATATTTTTAATAAAAGCTATAAAAACAAAAAGTACGCTACGGCAAAACATATAGCTATCTTTTTATCAAGGGAGTTTACTGGCTTTTCCCTTGCTGAGATAGCAAAGGCTTTTAACATAAAATCTCATTCCAGCGTTAACCATTCTATCAAAAAGATAGAAAAGGAGGTAAAAGAGGACAAAGCGATTCAGTACTCTGTATCCTCTTTAAGAGAGATTTTAAGAAAGCTAGATTGATTATCTTATGTTTTTGTATATAATATATAAGCCTACAAGTATAACTACTACAGCATAAAAGGTTTTTAGTTTTTTTGCGTTTAACCGAGTTGCCAGTTTCACACCTAAAAACCCGCCCAAAAAACCACCCGCTAGATAACAGATAGCTATGAGAAAATCTACCTCGTGCTTTGTGGCGTATACTATAGCGGTTGTTATTCCAAACATACCTACCGATATCAAAGATGTGCCAATGGCTTTTATAGTGCTTAAGTTGGTGCTAAAGAGTAAAGCCGGTACTATCAAAAAACCACCGCCTATACCAAAAAACCCTGATAGAATACCGACAAAAAATCCAGACAAAGCTATTAAAATAGGATTTCCCGCAACACCTTCTTTGTGAAACTCTTTCTTTTCTTTGGTAGACATTACGTAGAAAGCGATAGCTATCATCATAAAACCAAAGGCTATCAGCAGGTCTTTACCTTTTAGAGATGCTCCTAAAGACGCCCCTAAAAAAGAGCCAACTATACCAGGAATTGCAAATATAAAACCTTCTTTTATGCTGACATTTCCATGTTTGAAATGAAATATAGAGTTAATGAATGCGTTTATACCTACTGCCAATGCCGTACTGCCTATGGCAAGATGTTTTACTACGTTATCTTCTTCAGGGTTTAGATTTTGATTGTCAAGACCTACAAAATAAAGCAATAGCGGAACCGCCAATATAGAACCACCGCCTCCTATAAGAGAAAGTATAAGCCCTACCAATACGCCGGATATTACTGATAACGCGTATTGAAGAAAGGTTATATGTATCATCTTGCAAAAGTGCCGTCTTTTACATCTTTGTCTGGCACTATTAAGGAGAAGTTCTCCCCATCTGACAGGGCTAATACCATTCCCTGAGATTCAAAGCCCATCATTTTTCTTGGTTTTAAATTGTATACTACGAGGATTTTTTTACCAATCAACTCCTCTTTGTTGTAATACTGTTTTATACCTGCTAATATTGTCCTTTTTTCATCTCCTATCTTTACTTCCAATTTTAAAAGCTTATCGGATTTTGGCACTTCTTCCACATCTAAAACTTTAGCTAAAGCCAGTTTTATCTTTGAAAAATCTTCTATACCTATTAACTCTTCGCTTGCAGTATCTTTGTTCTCCATGTAAATATTATATAATTTTTTGTTTCTTAAAGGCGTTGTTTGTATGGTAAAATTAAAATATGAACATATGTTTCGTGGCTACTGAATGCGAGCCTCTGGTGAAGGTGGGTGGGTTGGGTGATGTGGTCCAGTCCTTGGCAAAAGAGCTTGTAAACTTAGGGCATCAAGTTTCGGTAATACTTCCGTTTTACAAGTCAATAAAAGCCAAAAATGTTCAATTCATCACACAACATACGTTAAATTTAGGCGGTGTGTATTACGATTTTCATATATATAAAACCCATTTAGACAATATAGACATATTTCTCATAGACCAAAAGACGTTTTTTGGAAGAGAATATGTTTATGGTACTCCAAAAGGTCCTTACGAAGACAATTATCTTAGGTTTGCTTTTTTCTCGTTGGCTTCTTTGGAAACGCTGTCTCATATTTGCCACACTCCAGATGTAATACACATACACGATTGGCATACAGCGCTGGTGGCCGTTTATAAAGATTTATATTTTAAGCATCTTGAAGAGACTGCTACTGTGCTTACTATACACAACATAGCTTTTCAAGGTATATTTCCGAGTTATATTTTGCCTCAAATAGGTATACCGTGGGAACTTTTCAATCCAGAAGATTTAGAATTTTACAATCAGGTTAATTTTTTAAAAGGCGGCATAGTGCATTCTGATGTTATAACCACTGTAAGCAAAACGCACGCTAAAGAAATTCAAACAAATATGGGCTTTGGCCTTGAGGGTGTGCTGAGGGAGAAAAGATACGTTTTTGGGATTTTAAACGGAATAGACACCGAATCTTGGAACCCCGCCACAGATAAAAGCTTGTATCAAAACTACGATATTAATACCTTTAAAGCGGGCAAAGAAAAAAATAAAATATATGTAAAAGAACTTTTTGGGCTTGAAACACCTCACACAAGGCCTTTGGCAGCTTTTATAGCAAGGCTTGCAAAACAAAAAGGGCTTGATTTGATAGAAAAAGCAATAGACGATGCTGTAAAAATAGGGTACGATTTTATATTTTTAGGCTCTGGAGATTATTATTATCAGGGTAAAGTGCTTGATATGGTTAAAAGAAACATGGGTTACGTTGCAGCCAGAATAGAATATAACGATATATTATCCAGAAAGCTTTACGCTGGAGCTGATATGTTTTTGATGCCCTCTGAATACGAACCTTGCGGTATAGGCCAGATGATTGCTATGAGATACGGAGCTATACCAATAGTGCATAAAACTGGAGGGTTGGCTGATACTGTTGTAGATTATCACGAAGATAACGAGCACGGTACCGGTTTTTCCTTTGAAGATTACACTTACAAAGATTTTCTTTATACTATGGCAAGGGCTATGATAGTTTATCAGAAAAAGTATATTCCAGAGGACAACGAATGGTATAACATTGTTTCGAATGCTATGTCTCAGGATTTTTCTTGGAGAAGAAGTGTCCAAGAGTATATAAAAATTTATAAAACCGCAAAGCTCATAAAAATGCACTGATGAAAATAACATTTTTAAACACATCAAAAGAGGTTCACGTATATATAAAGAGAAATATTCATTACAGTATTAAAACAGAAGACGTATCCAAGATAGTGCCCTCTTACGCTGTAAAGTTTGAGGGCTTTTTAGAAAAAAATGTGTTGGAAAATGCCGCTCGTTTTGGTGTATTTTGCCACAATCAGGGGAAATATGCGTTTGTTATAGGAAACAAGTTTAGTATTTTTGAGCTTTTAAAAGCCACAAAACCAAGAATAGCTCAAGAACTTATAAAGCATATCGTTAATTTTGATAAAGAGCATCGCTACAACGTATCTTACAATACAAAAGTTTTGCACCTTTCAGACATGAGGCCACTTGTAATGGGAGTTATAAATATAACCAAGGATTCCTTTTACCCGCCTTCAAGAGTAGATGAGAAAGATATACTTTTTAGAGTGGAAGAGTTTATAAAAGAAGGTGCAGATATAATAGATATAGGAGCTCAGTCTACTAGACCGGGTGCAGAGGAAATAACTTCTGAGGAAGAAGTTTATAAGCTTTTAGAACCCTTAAAAAAGATAAGAAAAGAGTTTAAAAACGTGTGGATATCTATAGATACGTATTTTTCTAATACTGCTAGAGTATGCCTTGAAGAGGGTGCAGATATTATAAACGATATAAGCGGTGGAGTTTTTGATGATGATATGCTAAAAACTATAGCTATCTACAACTGCCCTTACATCATAGGACATTCTTCATCATACAAACCAAATCAGTGGCCTCATACAGATTTTGAGTACGAGGATATAACTCTTGAGATTATAAATCATTTTAAAAGCCAAGAAACGAAGCTTTTAGAACTTGGATATAATCTTTTTAATGGAATTATCTTAGACCCATGTATAGGCTTTGCCAAAAAACCTATGCACAACTTAGAAATTTTAAATCAGATAGAGGCTTTTAGAAGTCTTGATAGGCCAATTCTTATAGGTACTTCAAGAAAATCTTTTATAGGTATAGTGATAAAAGAGTTTTTACAAAAAGAGTCTATGCCAGGTCCAGAGCAAAGGCTTATTGGAAGTCTTGGGTCTATAGCCCAGAGCATCACAAAAAACGCTTGCCATATTGTAAGAACGCACGATGTAGCCGCTACTAAGGAGTTTATAGCGCTTTTGGATGCAGTAAGGAATTATCATTATGCTTGAGATACTTCATTTTATCACCTTTAAAGATATTATAGATATTGCTTTAGTCTATTTTCTCATATACGAAGTTATATACTACATGGCAAAATCAAGAGGGGGTCAAATACTAAAGGGTGTAATTGTAATAGCTCTTATTTGGATGTTGTCTGAAGCCTTAGGGCTTAAGACGATGTCTTTTATCTTTGAAAAACTTTGGACTTTAGGTATAGTGGTTCTTGTTATAATATTCCAACCAGAGATAAGAAGAGCGCTATCAAGATTAGGAGAAAGAACAAGTATCCAAAAAAACACTCAAGCCACCCAAAAGGTGATAGAGCGTATAGCGATGGCCTGCTCTTTTTTATCCCAAAGGCAAATAGGAGCTCTCATAGTCATAGAAAGAAGCCAAAGCTTAGAAGATATCATAGATGGCTGCTCTTATATAGATGCTGCTGTATCTGTAGAACTTCTCATAACGATATTTTATCCTATGACACCTTTGCACGATGGTGCCGTTGTAATAAAAGAAGATAAAATATTGTATGCTTCTTGTGTTTTGCCTTTATCAAAAAATAAAGACCTTCCAAAAAAATACGGCACAAGGCACAGGGCTGCGGTAGGTATAACCGAAGAATCAGACGCTATAGCAGTGGTGGTATCCGAAGAAACAGGTGATATATCTTTTATAAAAGCTGGTGTGATAACGAAAATGGAAAGCTCTGATATGCTAAAAGAATATTTAGAGAAAGAGTTAAGCTAATATCCCAAGACGTTGTAAAGAGATGATATATCTTGTATAAGCTTTAACTTCTGATTTAGAAGGGCTTTTTTAGATTCAATTAAATTTGTTTTATAATTTAGTAAGCTTGCGTATGTTATAAGCCCTGCTCTGTAATTTGCAAGAGCTATACGGTATTGATCCAAGGTAGTTTGATATGATTTTTTTAGGCTTTTATAATTGATATCATCTGTCTTGTATTGAGCTATAGCATCGTCTACTTCTTTAAAAGCATTCAAAACAGTTTGTCTATAGTTTAATATGCTTTCAGCTAGTTCTACTTTTGAGGCTTTGTATAAACCTAAGTTTTGATTCCAGTTTAGTATAGGAGTTAAGATATCAAGACCAAAATTCCAGGATATGCTTGGTTGTGTAATGAGTTCGTTTAGTTTTTGAGATTGATAGCCGTAGCTTCCAGTGAGATTGAAAGAGGGAAAGAAGTTCGCCAAAGCCACTTTCTTCTGATAGGCACTTGATATAACGTTATACATAGCCTCTTTTACATCAGGTCTTGTTGTTAATACCGTTGATGGAATAGCATTTGGTATCGCAAAGCTCTTAGGCATAGTGCCGTATATTGAAAATTTAAAATCCTCTGGATACTCTCCCAAAAGGTAAGCAAAGGCGTTTACCAACACCTTTCTTTGGGCTTTGTAGGTTTCTAAGGTTTGTTCTAAATTTAGCAATGAGCTTTTAGCTTGGTCTACACTTTGATAAGATGTGAGCCCAGCTTTGTAATTTGTTTTCGCTATTTCTAAGTTTTTCTTTGCTATAGTTATTTCTTTTTCTAAAAGCCTAATATAATGTGCGTTTTCTACTATTTGATAATAGTTGTTTACGGCGTTCATAACAAGGGCGTTTTTGATGGCTTTGGCTTCTTCTTTTGATATTTTTACATTTTCCTTGTAGTATCTGTAGGCGTTTAGAGCCTTTGCAAAAAGGTCAATCTCATAAGAAGCATTTACAGAAAGGTTGTAGGTGGTATAAGGGGGGATGTTAAAAAACCTCCCGGTGGGTGTGCGTCTAGACAATTTTTCTTTTGTGGCAGAGGCGTTTAGATTAAAGCTTGGAAATAGGACAGAGGAGTTTTCCAATGCGTAAGCCTTCGAGAGTTCTATATTTTTAAGAGCTATAAGGTAGTTTGTATTGTTTTTAAGAGCTAAGTCTACGTAGTAATCTAGCGTTTTATCGTTGAAAGTTTTCCACCAATCCTTGTAAAGGTTTTGGTCTTTTTCATATTTTGAAAGCTTTTCTTTAAAAGCGCTTGGATACTTTATAGATACGTTTGTTGGCTTTGCATAAAAAGCACAGGAACTAAATAAAAAAGATGCCAACGTGAGTGCCAAAATGCTCTTTTTCATATCATTTGCCCTCTAAATATATATCCACAAGCTGTCCTGGATAAAGGTTTACGTTTTTAGGCTTTTTAAATCTAAATATTACTGGTAGCACTCTCACATCCACTCTTTCAGTAGCTTGGTCTGATAGTTCTATCTTTGGTGTAACGTATGGTTCTACCGCTACAAATTTAAGCGGTACAGATACGTTTGTTCCCCTTATAAACATAACAGCCTTTAAATCTTTGATAGGTGGAAGTTTTGTAAGAAGTATTTCATCTATAAACGCTCTAACTTGAAGCTCTCCGTTGGGACTTTGGCCAAGCCTTACAGGTGTAACATAGGAATGTGTATAAGTATAATAAACGCCAGAGGGCGATACGTAGTCACCTTTTTCAACGTTTAGCTCCAAAACGGTGCCAGATACCGGTGCTTTTACCGTATATCTTTTTAAAAGCTCCAAAGCGCTTTGATAAGCATGCTCATCGGCTTTGTAAAGTTGATACTGGGTTTTTATATCGTAGCTCCAAGCCCCTGCCTTTGTGAGTTCATAGTTTTTAATGGCTACTTTTAGATTCTCTTTTGCCTCTTTTAAAGCGTTTTTTGCGTTGTCCAAATCTTGTTTTGATACAGATTTTGGGTTTAGCTTGTAAGAGTTTAAAAGCTTTTCATAGTTTGATTTTGCATAATCAAGCTGCGCTTTGGCATAATCTACTTGAGCCTTTGAAACGGCCAAAACTTGAGGTCTTGGTTCATGTAAAAGCTCTTGATACTTTGTGTAGTCTGCTTGCACCTGATGGTAAAGCTGTTTTACCGTTTGAGCTTGTACGCTGTCATCCACTTGGAAAAGCGGTTGTCCTTTCTGCACAAACTCCCCATACTTTACAAATACTTTTGTTACATTTCCAGACACCTCAGGGTATACATTTATGCTTTCACCACTGGCTTGGACTGGTTCTATTATGCCGTTTGCATAAACACCGTTTTTAAAAGGATTTTTTGTCATATATACGGGTGGTGGCGGTTTCGGAGCCGAGCCGTATATGTGAGCACTTATAATTCCAGCTATGATACCAAGAATAGCTAAAGCTATCAAAATTTTTGTTTTCGTGTTCATTTTTGCCTCCTAAAAGCCAAAAATCTAATGTATTTCATTTAAAGAAGCCTCTTTTATAACACCGTCTTCCATATGCACTATTCTAGTGGCATCTTCAAATATCCTGCTGTCGTGGGTTATAACCAATATAGTCCTTTCTGGTGTAAGCATTCTTTCTTTTATAAGCTGCATAACTTTTTTACCGGTATCTCCGTCTAAAGCGGCGGTAGGTTCGTCCAAAGCAAGTATGGTAGGGTTTGTAGCAAGGGCTCTTGCTATTGCCACTCTTTGCTGCTCCCCGCCAGAGAGCTTGTAAGCTGGTAATTCATATTTTGATTCTGGAAGCTGGGCCATTTGAAGTTTCTCTTTTGCCAAATTTATGGCTTTGTTCCAGTCTTCACCTTTTAAAATAAGAGGTATGGCTACATTTTCTAAAACGCTCAACCTAGGAAAAAGATGGTAATCTTGGAAAACAAAGCCTATGTTGTTTAATCTAAACCTTGCCAGCGAATCTGTATCCAAAGACCATATGTCTGTGTCTTTTACTATCACCTTACCGTTGTCTGGTCTTAAAACCCCAGATATTAGGCTTAAAAATGTGGTTTTACCAGAACCAGAGGGCCCAACTATGTAAAGCATCTCACCGTAGTATATGTCTAAGCTAACATTTTTAACCGCACAGGTTTTTGCTTCACCAGAGCCAAAACATTTTGTAAGATTTTGCACTCGTATGGATATCTTTTTGTTATCCATCTTATCCCCTAAAGACTTCAAAAGCCTCTACTTTTAACACCTTTCTTACCCCTAGAAAACTGGCAAAGGCTGTTATAAATACAACCATCACCAAAGCTGCTAGCATGTTGCCATATCCAAGCATAGCAGCATAATTTGGAATTTTTAAATGTCCTAAAGCTATCATCGATGAAGATAAAAGCACTCCAACCCCGTACCCAACAAAACCCACCAAAACCGCTTGAATTACTATTATAAAAACAAGCTCTTTTCTAGTAGCACCTATGGCTTTTAAAGCTCCAAATTTTTCAAGATTTTCCAAGACAAAGGTATAAAACGTTTGACCTGCTATGGAAAGACCTACTATAAAACTTACCAGTGTCATGATGAGCACGTTCATACCAAAACCTGTTTTAAACGTGTAAAAATGGGCGTTTACCTTGGTAAATTCTTTAGAGGTTAAGGCTCTATAACCAAGCTTATCTATAGCTTTTTTAATCTCCGGTATGTATTTGGGGCTTTTAATCTTTAAAAGCACGTAAGATATGGTAAACCTAGTAGTAGGTAAATCTTCTGTAGCTCTTGTATAGGTAGTATATAAGGTTGGGTTTCCGAAAAGCCCAGACATTGGATTTTTGCCAAATCCCACAATCACCCCTTTATGATCGTTTATCTCAAATGTAGAGCCTATATGGACATTGCCTAACTTTTTTAAATCTGCATCTTTTATAGCTATAAAAGCATAACTTGAATATATATCGTTTATATTTCCCTTTATCATGATTGGTCTTCCCATCAAAGAAACGTCGTCAAGGCCCACTATATCTACGGCTTGGTATCTTCCGTTTGGAAGTTTAACGGTTCCAGCTCCAACGTATATAGGAGCAGCGTAAAGAACGCCCGGCAAGCTTCTTGCATAATCAAGCACATAATCAGGAAGTGGTATATTGTCTTTTGAGTTGTCCACACTTTTATCCATAACCCACATATCAGCGCCGGTATCGTATATAGTAGAGCCTGATTTTGCTATAACACCAAAAAATACCGATGTCATTTGAAGCATCAAGAAAACCGCAAATCCGACACCCATAATAAGAGTAAAAAATTTACCAGAGTCACCCGTAAGAAGTTTTATAGCTATGGTCCCAAGACCCTTTAGGTTCATATTAATATTATTATATAAAGTAGTTGATGTTTTTCTATGATATATGACTGACGATTCAGTTAAAAACTTTCAAATATGGAGATGAGGGGAGTTGAACCCCCGACCTATGCCTTGCGATGGCATCGCTCTCCCAACTGAGCTACATCCCCTAACATCGGGGTGACAGGACTTGAACCTGCGGCCCCAGGCTCCCGAAGCCTGTGCTCTACCACCTGAGCTACACCCCGTATTATAATAATTATAAGCTATTATTTTGTGTTAATAGTCTTCAACTAACGCATTTAAAATCTCTAACGCATTTTTTTGAGAGGGGATGTAATATCTAGCAAATGATGGTCCTGTACCTACTTTTATAGTAATAGATTTTTGCGGAAGAGCCTTGAACATATCCTCATCTGTAACATCGTCACCCATAGCCATTATAAAATCACAATCTTGGCAAAGAGAAACTGCGGTAGTTCCTTTGTTAATACTAGCTGGTCTTATCTCTACTACTTTGTTACCCATTAAAATATTTAATTCTGTATTAGCTATAAGCGAGCCAAGCTCATCCACTAGCTCAGCTACTCTCAAAGATGCCATTTCCTGATCAGCGTTTCTATAATGAAAAGCCAGCGTAAAATCTTTTTCTTCTAAAAAAGCTTGTGGCAATTTATCCACATAAGACTCCATTATGTTTTTTATTTTTTCTCTCATTTCTTGATTTAAACAACATTTGGCTTCCCAGCTTTCACCAGGTGATTTAATAAGACATCCATGCTCTGCTATCAAGCTAATAGGAAGATGCTTAAACCATTTCTCTAACCAGTCTTTTTTTCTACCAGATATAATTACTACGTTTGTATTTTCTATAGATCCCAATTTGTTCAAAGCATATATTAATTCTTCTGTAGGAATAGCCGCGTTTGGATTCCTGCTTATTGGCACCAATGTACCATCGTAATCTAACAAGATTAACCTTTTTTTAGAATTGTTGAATATTTCTTTTAATTTTCTTATAAGCCTATTTGTGAGCTCCTTGGTTTTTAAAGCTTCCCTTTTTGAAGATACTTCTTTTATAGAATTGACAAAATCGTTACCCCATCTTAATATATCGTATCTTCTAAGTCTTTCCTGCATGGCTTTTAACCTAAATCCTTGCTCATCTTCTGGCATATCAAGAGCTGTTTCTATGGCTTTTGATAGTTCCTCTATAGAGTTTGGGTTTACTATCAAAGCTTCTCCTAGCTCTTTTGATGCCCCAGCAAATTCAGATAATATAAGCACCCCTTTTAAATCTTGCCTTGAAGCTACAAACTCTTTTGCTACCAAGTTCATGCCGTCTTTTATAGGAGTCACCAGTATAACATCGCAAGCTCTGTAGTGTGATATTAGCTCATTTACAGGCAAAGATTTGTAATGGTAAAGTATTGGAACCCACTCTACACAACCAAAAAAACCGTTGATTTCAGCTACTTTTTCTTCTATTTGTCGTTTCATTCTTTGATAATGTTCTACGCTCTCTCTAGAAGGTACTACGTTTAAAATTAATACTACCCTACCCCTAAAGTCTTCTCTTCGTTTTAGCAAATCTTCATATGCCAAAAGTCTATTATAGACACCTTTAGTATAGTCTAATCTATCTACAGAAAAAATTATTTTTTTGTGATGTAATATTTCTTTTATTGAGACAACCTGACTATCTATTTTTTCATCTTTTAGGTTAAATATATCAATGTCTATCCCCATAGGAAAAGTATCTACTTTTATCATTCTCCCAGAATAAACAATCTCACCCATACTATGCTCAACACCTAAGACTCTTGAAGCGCTACGAAGGAAATTCATAGTATATTCATACGTATGAAACCCTACAACATCTGCCCCCAGCAAACCATCTAAGATTTCCTTTCTCCAAGGAAGTTGCATAAAGGTTTCCGGTGGAGGAAACGGTATATGAAGGAAAAATCCTATTTTGGCATCAGGATAGAATTCTCTCACCATGCTTGGCAAAAGCATAAGATGATAGTCGTGAATCCATATGTATGTATCTTTATCAACTTCAACATTGTCCACAAAAGCCTTAAAAAATAATTTGTTGGTGTCCTGATAGGCTTGCCATTCATCTTGTTTATAGCTAGCAAATGTTGGCATATTGTGAAAAAGAGGCCATAGCGTTTTGTTGGAAAATCCGTTGTAAAACTTGTCCATAAGCTTTTCTGGTATATATATAGGGATGCAATTTTGTTCTTCTTCTAGGGTAGTCTTTATTTTCTCTACGTCTTTTTTCTTTACATGGGAGCCAGCCCATCCTATCCAGACTCGGTTTGATATATTTGCTTTTTTTATAAAAGCATCTATACCCGATACCAATCCACCAGGGCTTCTAACAAATGTAAGTGGGTCTGTTCCTCTGATAGTTAGAGGAATCCTGTTGGCAATTATAACCAGCTTCATAAATGAATAACACCACTTAAATATCTAGCTTACGAATCCCTAGATGTCCTTATGATGTCTTTTATTATATCCACCTTTTTCTTATAGGCGTAAGAACAGCTTAGAGGCATTACCCTTACTCTTGCTACTCCTTGAGCTAGTATGCCTATGGCTTTAGCTGCTCCGTATGAAAGATCTAAAGCTCTGCCTCTAACGTATGGTCCTCTATCTACTATTTTCACCACCACGGATTTGTGGTTTCTTGGATTTTCTACAAAAAGCATTGTGCCAAACGGAAGCGTTTTAGAGGCGGCAAAATAAAGATCGTGATTGTAAACCTTGCCGCTAGCAGTATAAATACGTCTTGCATGTCCATACCATGATACATAAACAGTTTTAGAATAGCAGTCCCTTTGGACTGTATTTGCTTTTGCTTCTGAGCCTACGCCAAGAATCAGGAAAGCGCTAAGTATTAGCGCTATATGTTTCCTCATTCCTGGAAGTAAGCTCATGAGAATACCTAAACGGTTTCCCATGATAGCTACCTCCTAAAAAATTTTTAATATCGCTAACTCATGGGTATAAGGTTAACATTTTTTTATTTTGTTTGTCAAGAGCAAGTTGTAGTTTTTACACTTAAGTTTATGTAAATACAGAGTTTTTTATATAATTATTCAACCAATTTTATGCTATACTTCAACATATATTAAACTATAAGATGTTTAACTAACGTTTTATTTTATGTTTTATTAAAAGCTAAATACAAAAATTAACGAAATCTTAACAAAAAGGTTATAATATTTAATGTATGAAGTTTTTTGAAGAATTGGAAGGGACAAAAAAAGAGCTTATAAAGATGGCTTCTATGGTGCAAACTGCCATAGAAAAAGCCATGAAATCTTTGCTAGATCAAAATGTAGATTTAGCTGAAGAGGTCATCAAGGGAGATGACGATATAGATTTGATGGAAGTTAAAATAGAGCAAGATTGCATAAGGATGGTGGCCCTTTATCAACCGGAAGCTAGCGACCTTAGGTTTGTAATGGGGGTATATAAAATTGTATCAGACCTTGAGCGTATGGCGGATGAAGCTGAAAACGTAGCCCAGCGTTCCATACTGCTTTCTCAAGAACCGCCTTTAAAACCTTATATAAATCTTACTATGATGTCTGATATAGCAAAGGAGATGGTGAGCGATAGTGTTATAAGCTTTTTACAAAAAGATATAGAGTTAGCTAAAAAAGTTATTCAAAGGGATGATATGGTAGATGAGCTTTACCACCAGCTTGAAAGAGAGCTTATAACATATGTTATGGAAGATCAAAGAAATATAAAAAGAGCTATATCTTTAGAGATGGTGGCTAGGCATTTTGAAAGGATAGCCGATCACGCTGAAAACGTAGCGGAGATGGCTATATATCTGGTGCAAGGTGAGATGGTTAAACATAAACACACTCAAGAAAAAAGTTAATTTAGTTTTAGGGCTTTTAGTATTATTAATAGTATTAGCTTCAAACGTAGGTTTTGTACTAAATTTAAAACATAACCCTTCTATAAATATATACGCTTTTCTCGCTATCATCAATATAAACCTTTTTGCTCTTTTGCTAGCCGTTGTTATCATCTTTAGAAAATTCATCAAGCTATACTACGAAACCAGGAAAAAAACTTTACGAACAAAAATAACCACGATAATACTGCTTTACATGTTTTTACCGATATCTCTTATGATGTTTGCCTCAAGCTTTGTGATAGTAGAAAGCGTTAAGACGTTTATAAGCGATAAAACAAAGCTTGTTTTGAGAACTTCTATAAAACTTTCTAAAGAGATTGAACAAAGTCAATATGAAAAAGCTATACTTTATAGAAATTTTTTGAGTAAGTTGATTTTCTATGAAGACCCTTATTCTCTTGTAAATCATTTTGACATAAGGGCTGTGCATGAAGTATCGGATTGCAACAACCCTATTGTAGAAAATCAAGAATCTTACAGCATATGTATAATGAAAGGAGATAAAGCGTATGTATTTGTAGTAGGCAAGGATGCCAAGCTTGAAAAGTCCTCAAAAGCCTTAAACCGCTTTGCCAAAGAGTTTATCGTGCTTGTAAAAACAAGAGATATATTAAATGGAAACTACGTTGCCTTTATTGTGATACTTGCTCTTATGGTGGTGCTTTTTACTGTTTGGTTTGGAATATTTTTAGCCCGTCATATATCAGAACCCATTGAAGAGCTCTCAGAAGCCGCCAAAACTCTGGCAAAAGGAGACTTAGACACAAAATTACCTACACCAAAAACCAACGACGAGCTCTCAGAACTTATTGCAGCTTTTCAATACATGAAAGAAAATCTTAAAAAACTTTACCAAGACCTGATAAAAGAAAAAGACCAGCTAAACAAACTCTTAGATAATATACCAATAGGAGTGGCTTATGTAGATAAAGATTACAACGTAATAAGAGTAAACAAAGCCTTTTTAGATATGTTTGGAAATGCTGATATAAAAAATTTAGATTTTAAAGATAAAAACATAAAACAAGACATAATAGAACTTTCAGAAAACGAAAAAATCTTTATCTTTGAAGATGTAAGCCCTATGGTAAACGCTCAAAGGCTATCGGTATGGAAAGAAACAGCCCAAAGAGTAGCCCATGAGCTAAAAAACCCTCTAACTCCCATAAAGTTAAACATAGAAAGGCTTTTGAGAATATCCAAAAACCATCCAGAAAAGCTTCAAGACACCATAAACGCCGTTGGAGACATAGTATTAAAAGAAATAGATAAAATACTAAAACTCCTTCAAGATTTCAAAGACTTTTCAAACATAGATGTATTAAACAAATCCAATCAGTCTATAAAAAGCGCAATACTTGAAGCGGCAGAGCTCTACAAACCCTACAACGTAGAATTTGAAATAACAGGGGACAATACATTAGAGTTTGACAAAGAAAAGATAAAGATAGTTTTTATGAACCTCATTCAAAACAGCATAGAATCCAAAAGCACAAAAATAAAAATAGATATAAAACCTACTGAAATCCTATATCAAGACAACGGCGAAGGCATAAAAGACTTATCCAAAATATTTTTGCCTTATTACTCCAGCAAACCCACCGGCACAGGGCTTGGTCTTAGCATCGTAAAAGCCATCATACAAAAACACGGCTGGAAGATAGAGGCTCTTCCTTCAAGCCAAGGAGCTTTGTTTGTGATTAGACTGATATAAATACCATCCTATTGCAAGCAATATACTCAAAGCACTTTCTATCTTAAAA
>PNJC01000091.1 GCA_002878215.1 Hydrogenobaculum sp.
TTTCACAATACTTCTATGCTAAAATGCTTGTTGGTATAAACGCATATATCTGATGCTATATCAAGAGATATTTTTACTATGTCTTCGGCGCTTTTGTCGGTGTGATAGTATAGAGCTTTAGCGGCGCTTCTTGCAAAATCACCGCCAGACCCAGTGGCTAAGATGGGTTCATCCGGTTCTATCACATCTCCGTTGCCCGATAGTAAAAACATACTTTCCTTGTCGCAAGCTATCAATACTGCTTCCAACCTTCTTAAGTATCTGTCTGTACGCCATTCTTTGGCAAGCTCCACAGATGCTCTTGCTAAGTTTCCTCTGTGTTCATCGAGCTTTGACTCAAGCCTTTCCATGAGCGCCAATCCATCTGCAGCCCCACCTGCAAAACCCACAAGCACCGTCCCTTTGTGAAGCCTTCTAATCTTTTTCGCCCCGTGTTTTAAGATTTGTGAACCAAGCGTTACCTGTCCATCGCTTCCTATGGCGGTTTTGCCATCTTTTCTAACGGCTATTACGGTGGTTGCGTGAAGGTTTAATTTTTCTTCTAAAGCCATCTTTCTTTTACCTTTTGGTATATGTAGTCTTCGTCAAAACCAAAGTGCTTCATAACATCTGGACCTTTTCCAGATTTGCCAAAGGTTTCCATAGATACTATAAGAGCGTCTTTGTTTACATACTTATACCAGATGTCTCCTTTGGCAGCCTCTATCACTATATGTTTTGTGGTTTTTGGAATAACCTCGTTTTTATAAGCTTCATCTTGCATTTCAAAAAGCTCTAAACAAGGAGCGCTTACTACAGAAGACTGTATGCCATCTTCAGCGAGCTTGTCTTGAAGGGCTAAAGCAAGGCCTACTTCAGATCCTGAGGCTATTATTGTAAATTCTTGATTTGGAGCACCAGAGAGCACATATGCCCCGTATTTTGCCATATTTTCCTTTGCATACTTTGTTCTATCTAAGGTTTTTAGCTTTTGGCGAGATAGTATAAGAGCTACTGGGCCGTCTTTTCTTCTTAGGGCTAATTCCCAACAGTAGGCGGTCTCGTTGGCATCGCAAGGGCGCATTACCCATAGGTTTGGTATAAGCCTCAAAGAAGGTATATGTTCTACGGGTTGATGCGTGGGTCCGTCTTCTCCTACGCCTATAGAGTCGTGGGTGAATATGTATATCACGTGCAATTTTGAAAGAGCAGCTACTCTTATGCTGGGTCTCATGTAATCCGAAAATACCAAAAACGTGGCTGCATATGGGGTTATGATGCCTCCGTAAGCCATGCCGTTGGCTATAGCTCCCATCGCATGTTCTCTTATGCCAAAATGTATATTTCTTCCGTAGTAATTTGTGGCTTCAAAGTCTCCTTCGTTGTGAATATAGGTGTTGTTTGATTCGTGTAAGTCAGCAGAACCTCCAAAAAGCGTTGGCATATATGGGGCGATTGCATTTAATACCTTGCCGGAGGCTTGCCTTGTAGCCATATCCTCTGTAAACCTTGGTATATGGGATATCACGTTTTCTAAATCTATGTTTCTTGACAATATATCTACGACATCTTTATGGGTTTCTTTGTATTTTGACAACTTTTCTTGCCATTTTTGCTCTAGGGCTTTACCTTCTTCTACCTTTCTTCTTGTGTAATCCAACACTTCTTGGGGTATGTGGAAAGGTTCGTAGGGCCAGTTTAAAGTTTCCCTAAGCTTTGCCACGGCCTCTTTTCCAAGAGGAGCTCCGTGTGCTTCGGCGCTGTCTTGTTTTATGCTTTTATAACCTATATGAGTTCTCACAGATAAAAATACTGGTTTTGTTTGATTTATTAGAAGTTCTCTTATAGTGTTCTCTAAAAGCCCAAGATTGTATCCATCTTCTATGTGCCTTACTGTAAAACCGGCGTTTTCGAAGCGCTTTAATACATCTTCACTCCAAGCTAAGCTTGTATCTCCATCTATGGTTATATGATTGTTGTCCCAGATAATAAATAGATTATCAAGACAAAGGTGTCCTGCTAAAGCTGCTGCTTCGTAGGATACACCTTCCATCAGGTCTCCATCTCCTACCATGCAAAAGACTTTGTAGTCTATTATGGGTTCATCAAGCTTGTTGCATATGGCACTAAGATGTTTTTGTTCTATGGCCATGCCTACGGCGTTTGCTATGCCTTGGCCAAGAGGCCCTGTGGTAGCTTCTACCCCTTTTGTAAGAAAGCTCTCTGGGTGCCCTGGCGTTTTGCTTCCTAATTGTCTAAAGTTTTTTATATCTTCAAGGGTTAGATCAAATCCGTAAAGGTATAAAAGGGAATACAAGAGCATGGAACCATGTCCGTTTGACAATACAAATCTATCTCTGTTTACCCATTTAGGGTTTTCTGGGTTGTATTTTAAAATCCTATCAAAAAGAATATATCCTATGTGAGCTGTGCCAAGAGGCATGCCTGGATGTCCTGAGTTTGCCTTTTCTACTGCATCCACGCTTAAAAATCTAATGCTGTTTATTACAAGTTCATCTATGTTCATACTTCTTATTATAAACCAATTTTTTTCCTACAAGCTTTTAAACAGGATATGAAAATACATTATTTTGCTAAGAAGAATTAAGCTTTTATTATAAGTAGTGGTGCGGGTTTATAAAATGT
>PNJC01000088.1 GCA_002878215.1 Hydrogenobaculum sp.
TTCCGTTTCCATATGTTCCAGTGTATCCAGTGTATGTCCATATGTGATTTGGATCAGGACCTACTGTTACAAAGCTGCCTATATACTGCTCTAAAGCTGAGCAAGAGGCTATGTTGTTTGATGCTGCGGTGCCTGTCATCCAATCGGTTGGATTTGTACAACTAACAAAAGGATACGAATTGTAGAAATCTTTTGCGTAGGCCTTAAGCCCTGTGGCAAACAGCTTAAACCTATTTGCTATTTGTGTCTCATTGCCGTTAGCCTTTAATGTCCTGTAGCCTATAAAGGCAGCCCCCAAGAAAATTACAAAGGCCGTCAAAACGAGCAAAAACTCGATGATTGAGAAACCACCTTGCTGGTTTCTTTTGGACCTTTCCATAAAGCACCTCCTAAAATAAGATTAGTTATTATTATAACATTTTTATAAATTTTGTCAAGGGTTTTCTATCAAAATTTTCATTTTGGTAGCCACATCTCTTATTTCCCATTGGGCTCCTTTTTCGATGCGCTTATTTATAAAATCCATGATATGAGGTATAGGACCAGATACGACGATATTGGTTTTTTGACCGTGAGGTAGTATAAACCTTGCATCTTCTGCTGGTATTCCCATATTTACAAGGTCTATATAAGCATCTTCAGATTGTTTTGTAGCTTTTATGAAAATATCCAAAGCCTCGTTGTTATTTTTTATGGTAGGTGGTATTATCATCATATCAGGCCGTGGTAAATCTTTTTTCTTGGGAAACTGCAATACGTATCTTTGAGAGCGCTGAGAAAAATTTAAAAAAGTATGCCTTACGAGCTGATGGGTCATAACCCTTGATATATCTTCAAGATAAAAGACTGCATAGCCATAATACGCTCTTGATATATAAACAAGGGTCACATTGTCTTCTGAACCGACTACATTGGGAATCGTAGAATCTTTATTAAGTGTTAATATATCTTCTATGGTTTTATCTCTTTCTTCTTCTGTTAAGTCTTCTAAGTAGTGTCTTAAACTAAAGCCTATAATATCTGGTGTTTCCTCGTTCCAGTAGGTTTTAAAATATTTTGCCGCCAAGTATACAGCTTTTTCTTTGTCTAATTTTTTATATGTAAAAGCATGAGAAAATACAGAAAAGTGTTTGTAAGAACAAAGCCTTAAAAGAAAGTCCTTCGTCTCTTTTTTTTGTGTTATTTTAGACTCTTGGAGAAGATCTTCTAAGCTTTTTTTTGTATAACAAACTCTTGCCCCAAGAGCACATAGCCAGGCTATATTTGCAAAATCATCAGGCGATGCTATATCTTTAATCCTCATTAAATCTATTATAAACTAGTAATATTTCAACTAATGAAAAAATTTTATATTTTTGATATAATATTAAAATATGAAACTAGCTGGTAAAACTGCTTTAATAACAGGTTCTAACAGAGGCATTGGAAAAGCCATCGCTCAAAAACTTGCAGAAAACGGAGCAGATATCATAATAACAGCCCCTATCAAAAGCGATGCAGAAGAGACGGCAAACGAAATAAAAAATAGATACAACGTTAAAACCTATGCTTTTGAGTTAAACTTATTGGATATAAATTCTATAGAAAATACTATACAAGCAATAGAAAAAACAACAACCGTAGATATCCTTGTAAACAACGCAGGTATAACTAAAGATAATCTTTTTATAAGGATGAAAAAAGAAGAATGGGAAGAGGTTATAAAAGTAAATTTTACATCGATATTTTACATAACTCAACCTATTGTTAAGCAGATGATTAAAAAGCGTTGGGGTCGTGTGATAAATATATCATCAGTCGTTGGCATAATGGGTAATGCAGGACAAACAAACTACTCTGCTACAAAAGCAGCTCTTATAGGTTTTACAAAGTCCTTAGCAAAAGAGGTAGGCTCTAGGGGTATTACGGTAAATGCAGTGGCTCCTGGTTTTATAGATACTCCTATGACTCAAAGTTTACCAGATGATGTAAAAGAGGCTTATAAAAAGCAGATTCCTTTGGGAAGGTTTGGCTTGCCAGAAGATGTTGCAAACGCCGTATTGTTCTTAGCTTCCGAAGAGGCGTCTTATATAACAGGTGAAGTAATCAACGTAAACGGTGGTATGTTGTAAAATTTAAATATTTTATTAAAGGAGGCATTTATGGACAGAGAACAAAGAATCAAAGAAATAATAGCGGATCAGCTTGGAGTAGAAGTTGATAAACTCACTCCAGACGCAAAATTTGTAGAAGATCTGGGTGCTGATTCTCTTGACGTCGTGGAGCTTATTATGAGCTTTGAAGAAGAATTTAATATAGAAATACCAGATGAGGATGCCGAAAAGATAAAGACCGTAGGTGATGTTATAAACTATTTAAACGAAAAGTTAAAATGAGAAGAGTAGTTATTACAGGCATAGGTGTTGTATCACCTATAGGAAACAATGTAAATGAGTTCTGGCAAAATCTTGTAGCTGGTAAAAGCGGTATAGACACGATTTCTTCTTTTGACCCGGATAAATATGGTTTAACGGTTAAAATAGCCGCTGAAGTAAAAAACTTTAATGCGGAAGCCTACTTTGATAAAAAAGATGCTCAAAAACTATCAGACTTTATAAAGTTTGCTTATGCAGCTGCAATGGAAGCCATGAAAGATGCCAATCTTGAAAACGCCAACATAGATAAAGATAGGGTTGGTGTCATAGTTGGCACAGGTATAGGTGGATTAAAAGATATAGAAGAGCAAAATGAGATATTAAACGAAAAGGGCGCAAGAAGGGTTTCCCCCTTCTTTATACCTTATGGCATAGCTAACATGGCGTCTGGTGTCATAGCTATAAAATATGGATTTAGGGGACCAAACTATTGTGTAGTATCGGCCTGTGCCACAGGTAATCACTCTATAGGAGATGCATTTAGGATTATACAAAGAGGCGATGCTGATATTATGATAGCTGGCGGCACAGAAAGTGCCATAACCCCGCTTGGTGTAGCTGGTTTTGCTTCGCTAAAAGCTCTCTCAACTAGGAACGATGAACCTCAAAAAGCCTCAAGGCCTTTTGATAGCCAAAGAGATGGCTTTGTGATGGGAGAAGGTTCTGGAATATTGATATTAGAAGAGTACGAGCACGCTAAAAAAAGAGGAGCAAAAATATATGCTGAGATAAAAGGGTACGCGGCTACAGACGACGCTTTCCATGTGACGGCTCCATGCACAGATGGAGAAGGTGCTGCTATGTGTATGAGGCTTGCGTTAAAAGACGCTTCTCTAAATCCAGAAGATATAGATTATATAAACGCTCACGGTACTTCTACACCGCTAAACGATAAGATAGAAACCCTGGCAATAAAGAAAGTCTTTAAAGACTACGCTTACAAGCTGAAGATAAGTTCCAATAAATCTATGATTGGACATTTGCTTGGAGCAGCGTCGGCGGTAGAGGCGGTGGCATCTATCAAAACCATTGAAACTGGTATAATACCACCAACTATAAACCTTGAAAATCCAGATCCTGAGTGTGATTTGGACTATGTACCAAACAAAGCTATACAGCACGAGGTAAGGAACGTTTTGTCAAACTCTTTTGGTTTTGGAGGTACAAACTCCTGTATAATACTGAGCAAAGTTGACTAAATATATAATTAAATGGATAGTTTTGAGCTTTTAGAAGAAAAAATAGGTTATAGATTTAAAGATAAAAATTTAATAAAAAAAGCTTTTACTCATATATCTTTTTCTAAAAGCGCTGAAAACTATGAAGTTTTAGAATTTTTGGGTGATGCTCTTGTTAATTTCATGACAGTAAATATATTGGTGGAGGCTTTTCCAAATAAGAAAGAGGGTGAGCTCTCTCAACTAAAATCTTTTTTAATAAGCGAGGAGTTTTTATCTAGTCTAGCCAAATCTCTAAACTTTGACAAATATATACTTATAAGCAAAGGCGAAGAGCTTAAGGGTTCTAATAAAAATCCTTCTATCCTTTGTGATGTATTTGAAGCTTTTTGGGCTGCCATATATATAGACAGTGGGTATGATTGTAAACTAGTAAAAAGTTTATTTGAACATCATTTTAAAAGCCAAATACTTGAAATAGTTAATTCAAATAGCTTAAGACAAGACTATAAAACAACGTTGCAAGAGATAACCCAGAAAAAATGGAAAGAAAGACCTATATACAACGTTATAAGCGTAGAAGGTCCAGAGCATAAGAAAACCTTTACCGTTGAATGTCTGTTTAAAGGTTTAAGGACAACGGGAAAAGGCAACAGTAAAAAGTATGCAGAACAAGAAGCGGCAAAAAATATGCTTCAGATAATACAAGATAATGAAAAGAAAAAAACTTGAAGAAATTTTAAAAAAAATACCACCACAAGCTTGGGATAAAATAGTATCAAAAGAACCAGAGTATATTTACTTTAAAGACGTAAAACCGTTGTACCATTTTGGGGCTTTTGCAATCATAATGGTTGTTAGCGGTTTAAATGCTTACCAGTTAAAGGGGAAAGCTCAAGAAAAGTATTTTCCAATATTAAAAAATTACTTGTTGCAAAATGAAAATAAAAAAGATCTTGAATCGCTCAGAAATACTTTTTTAAGCTTTTACGAAAAAGAAAGATCTTACAAAGGGAAGATAAAAAGGGTAAACAACTTTTTTAATTCAAACCTTGCAAAAACAATGTGGAAACAAAAAAGCACAACTTATTTTAAAAGACATTTCAAAGACATATGGGAAGAATTAGCTTTCACAATGAAGTCTAAAAAAGAGAAAAAGACTATAGCTTTTGCAATGAAATGCTTAGGTGTAGGACTTGTTATGGAAGGTTGCAAGGATTTTGACTTTGGCGGTATACCTATACCGGTGGATTCAAGGGTAAAACATTTTGTTCAAAAAATAGGCTTAAAAGAGCTTGACGATAGCAAAATAATAGCTTTTTTTGAAGATGTTTTGGCAAGTTTGCCCAATATAAACATGATACACTTAGATTCTTTAATATGGCAAATAGGTAAGCTTGAAGATGAAGAGCTTGAAAAATATTTTGAAGAACTTGGATGTAAAACGCTTGCAAAAGAACTAAAAAGTATTTTTCATGCTTAAACACATAGCTAAATTATATGAAAAGCTTTATAATATAAATAAGGAGGTGGAACATGGAAGAAAAAGTAGATGTAAAAAAAGCTATTGAAAGCTTGGAAGAAGAAATAGCTAAGATAAAGAAAGAGCTTGGTTTGGACAAAGAAGGCAAAAGCATAGTGGAAATACCATTGGAAAAAGGCAAAGAGATAACCACCAAGCTTATGAACGTAGCTCAAGGCATAATAAAAGTGGCTTCAGCGGCCGCTAACGGTGCTATAGAAGGAGCCAAAAAAGCCTTAGAAGAAGGGGAGAAAGGAGAAAAACCAGAGGAAAAGAAAGAATAGATGCCCCTTAGTTGTGGTATAGTTGGTTTACCAAACGTAGGTAAGTCTACGTTGTTTAATGCTCTTATAAAAGCAGCCAAAGCCCAGGCTGCTAACTATCCATTTTGTACAATAGAACCAAATGTAGGCACAGTGGAGGTACCAGACGAAAGACTTTATGAAATAGCTAAGTTGGAAAATTCAGCCAAAATAGTGCCAACGTTTATAGAGTTTGTGGATATAGCCGGTTTGGTAAGAGGTGCGAGTAAGGGTGAAGGTCTTGGAAATCAATTTTTATCACACATAAGAAACGTAGATGCTATAGTCCAAGTCGTAAGATGTTTTGAAGACGAGAATATTACACACGTGGAAGGCTCTGTAAATCCCGTAAGGGATATAGAAATTATAGATTTAGAGCTTATCGCAAAAGACTTGGAATCTGTGCAAAAAGCTATTCAAAAAATAGAAAAAATTGCAAAAGGCGGGAACGCTGAAGCAAAGCAAGAGTTAGAACACTTGAGAAAGTTTGAAGAAATTCTCAATTCAATGGTACCTTTAAGAAGATCTGACCTTACAGAAGAAGAGAAAGATTACGCCAAGAATAAGCTATTTCTTCTTAGTATTAAACCTACAATGTTTGTAGCAAATTTATCTGAAGAGGAAATCCAAGAACCTATTTCTAACAAACATTACAAAAGTCTGTTGGAATATGCAGAAAAAGAAAATGCTCCAGTGATTCCAGTGTGCGCAAAGTTAGAATCGGAAATGATCGATATGTCAAAAGAGGAAATTCAAGAAATTTTAAATCTTTATGGTCTAAAAGAAACTGGCTTATCTTCTGTTATTAAAAGTGGATATAGACTTTTAGGGCTTATTACATTTTTCACCGCTGGCCCAAAAGAGTCTAGGGCTTGGACTATTACAAAAGACACCAAAGCTCAAAAGGCTGCCGGCAAAATACACTCTGATATAGAAAGAGGGTTTATAGCTGCGGAAGTAATAAACTATGACGATTATATAAAAGTTAAATCCATGACAAAAGCAAAAGAGCAAGGGCTTATAAGGTTAGAAGGAAAAGACTACATTGTAAAAGATGGTGATATAATATATTTCAGATTCAACGTATAAAGAGGTACAAGCATGAAGATAGTATTTAACAATCAAGAATATGATTTACAAGAAGGTATCGTTGGTAGCGAGCTTTTAAAAGCTTTAAACTTAGATTCAAAAAATGTTATAGGAATATCTATAGACGGTATCATCTACGACCTTCAAACACCCATATACCACGGTGGAACGTTAAAACCCATAACAAAACAAGACAAAGAAAGCCTCGACATATTAAGGCATTCTTTAGCACACATCATGGCGCAAGCCTTAAAAGAAATATACGGAGATGAAAAAGTACATCTTGGGATAGGACCAACCACTGAGGATGGTTTTTTCTACGATGTAGAAGTAGAAGGGCACCATATAGGTGAAGACGATTTAAAAACTATAGAAGATAAAATGAGAGAAATAATAAAAAGAAGCTTAGACATTAAAAGAAAGGAACTTTCAAGGGAAGAGGCTTTAAAGTTTTTTGAAAACAAAAAAGAAGTTTATAAGTTAGATATCATAAACTCTTTGCCAAACGATGCCAAGATAAGCGTATACGAACAAGGAGAATTTGTAGATTTATGTAGAGGACCGCATATTTCCAACACAGCGCTAGCTGGGGCCTTTAAGCTTAGTTCTATAGCTGGGGCTTATTGGAGAGGAGATGCTTCAAAACCGATGCTCCAAAGAATATACGGCATAGCCTTTTGGACGGAAAAAGAGCTTGAAGAAAGGCTAAAACTTTACGAAGAAGCCAAAAAAAGAGATCATAGAAGATTGGGTAAAGAGCTTGAGCTTTTTACAATAGATGAACAAGTGGGCCCTGGGCTCATAATTTGGCTTCCAAAAGGTGCCGTGTTACGTCAAGTGGTGGAAGATTATCTAAAAGAAAAGCATAGGGCTTTAAATTATCAGTTTGTATATACACCTCACGTAGGAAAATCAACGTTGTGGGAAACAAGTGGACATCTTAGCTATTACAAAGAAAACATGTTTCCAGAAATGAAGATTGAGGAAGAATCTTATTATGTAAAACCTATGAATTGTCCTTTTCATATGGCCATTTACAAATCAAAGATAAGAAGTCATAAAGAGCTTCCTATCAAAATAGCTGAACTTGGTACCGTCTATAGATACGAAATGTCAGGAGTTTTACACGGCTTGATGAGGGTAAGAGGTTTTACACAAGATGATGCACATATCTTTTGCAAAGAAGAAGATGTTAAAAGTGTAATAAAAGAAACGCTTGAATTAGCTTTTGATGTTCTTAGGGATTTTGGCTTTTCAGATTATCAAATATTTATATCCACAAAACCAAAAGATGCCATAGGCACGGAGGAAAACTGGAAAATATCTGAAGAAGCTTTAAAAGAAGCCCTAGAGGTCCTTGATAAAAAATATGAAATAGATGAAGGTGGAGGTGCTTTTTACGGTCCTAAGATAGATATAAAAATAAAAGACGCTATAGGTAGATTTTGGCAGTGCTCTACCATACAGTTTGATTTTAATCTTCCGGAGCGCTTTGATCTTACATATGTAGGAGAAGACAATAAAAAGCATAGGCCATACATAATACATAGAGCCTTGCTTGGTTCTATAGAAAGGTTTACAGGTGTTTTGATCGAGCATTACGCAGGTCATTTACCAATTTGGCTTTCTCCTATACAAGTTTCTATAATACCTATAGCCGATAGGCATTTAGACTACGCCAGGGAAGTTTTTGAGCTTTTAAAAGCCCAAAACATCAGAGCCTATATAGACGATAGGCCAGAAAGAATGAACGCAAAAATAAGGGACAACGAGCTTCAGAAAATACCGATACTTTTGGTAGTAGGTGATAAAGAGGCTCAAGAAAAGACGGTTTCACTTAGAAGTAAAAATGAAGAATTCCAAGGTGTTGTGGGTGTTTATGATTTTATAGAAAAACTCAAGACGGCCATTCAAAGCAAAAAATGATATTGTTTGTAAGCGCTACAGATACTGGCGTTGGGAAAACATATATTAGTTCTATTTTAGCTGAGTATTTAAAAAACAACGGTATAAATGTCGATTATGTAAAACCTATAGAAACCGGTGTTGATGAAAAACCAGAAGATGCCTACAGAGTAAGTAGCATTTTAGGTAAACCGTGGCAAGAAAGCGTAATATATACTTTTAAAAAGCCAATGTCCCCTTACGCTTGCTCTTTAGACGAAAAAGTGGATATAGATGTTGATAAAATAATTGAAACGATAAAAGAAAAAGAACAAAAAGCTAGTGTGCTTATAGTTGAAGGAGCGGGTGGTATTTCTGTGCCTATAAAAACAAAACCACTCATAGATTATGCATATTTAATCAAATCTTTGCATGCGTTGCCTCTTATTGTAGCAAGAGCTTATCTTGGAACGCTTAACCATAGCTTTTTAACCTATTTTTATCTTAAAAGCCACAATATAAAACCTGTGGGCTTTATTTTAAACGGCTTTGATTATGAAGAACCATCGCAATATTCAAATGCTGATATACTTCAAAATATGATAGAAGAGCATATTAACATATGGAAACTAGATAAAAACCCAGACGAAAATCAGAAAATTAACCTTGCAGAAAATATCTGGAAAAGTATTGCTAATTTTTAATTTTATTTTAAATTTATATTTATCACTTCATTTTGGAGGTAAGTGTTTTGCAAACAGCTAAGAATATTCTTATTTGGTTTTTAATTATAGGCTTTATGATAGTGGCTTTTAATTTGTTTGAGGAGAAGGGTTCATCCTCACCAAGTGCAACTCCTATGTCTTTAACAACATTGGTCAACATGGTAAAACAAAACAAGATAGGTGAGGCCGATATCAAAGGTGATAAGATAGTAGCTTATACCAAAGACGGCCAGAAAGTAGAAACCTATATTCCAAAAGGCTATACATCTATTATAGATGAAATGATAAAAGACGGAGTAAAGGTAAATGCTTCACCACCCAACGGAGGAGATATATCCTCCAGTGGAAACTGGCTTGTATCAATGCTGATATCTTGGTTTCCAGTGCTTTTGTTTGCTGGTATTTGGATTTTAATGATGAGACAAATGGGAAACGGTGGACCTACAAGAGCGTTCTCTTTTGGAAAATCAAAAGCAAAAGTTTACATAGAAGAAAAACCAAACGTAAAGTTAGAAAACGTAGCTGGCATGGATGAAGTTAAAGAAGAGGTAGCTGAAGTTATAGAATATTTAAAAGACCCAGCAAGATTTAGAAAGTTAGGTGGCAGACCTCCAAAAGGTATACTCTTTTATGGAGAGCCAGGTGTTGGAAAGACGCTTTTAGCTAAGGCTTTAGCGGGGGAAGCACATGTGCCTTTCATATCTGTATCTGGTTCAGACTTCGTTGAGATGTTTGTAGGTGTAGGCGCCGCCAGAATGAGAGATACATTTGAAACAGCTCGCAAAAATGCTCCTTGTATAGTATTTATAGACGAGATAGATGCAGTGGGAAGAACAAGAGGAGCTATCAACTTAGGTGGCAATGACGAAAGAGAACAAACATTAAACCAGCTTTTGGTAGAAATGGATGGTTTTGATACTTCTGAAGGCATACTCATAATAGCAGCTACAAATAGACCAGATATTTTAGACCCAGCCCTTTTAAGACCGGGAAGATTTGATAGGCAGATATTTATTCCAAAGCCAGACGTAAAGGGAAGATACGAGATATTAAAAGTGCACGCCAAAAATAAACCCCTTGCAAAGGATGTGGATTTGGAACTTATAGCAAGAGCAACACCAGGATTTACTGGAGCTGACCTTGAGAACATATTAAACGAAGCAGCTCTTTTGGCAGCTAGAAAAAGAAAAGATCTTATACATATGGAAGATTTGGAAGAAGCCATAGATAGAGTTATGATGGGATTGGAAAGAAGAGGCATGGCTATATCACCAAAAGAAAAAGAAAAGATAGCCGTTCATGAAGCAGGACACGCTTTAATGGGACTGATGATGCCGAATGCAGACCCTCTTCACAAAGTTTCAATTATACCAAGGGGTATGGCTTTAGGAGTTACTACACAACTTCCAATAGACGATAAGCATATATACGACAAAGCAGATCTTCTCTCAAGGATACACATACTTATGGGTGGAAGATGCGCAGAAGAGGTGTTTTACGGTAAAGATGGTATAACTACAGGAGCAGAAAACGATCTTCAAAGAGCTACCGATTTAGCTTACCGTATAGTGGCTACTTGGGGAATGAGCGAGAATGTAGGACCGATATCTGTAAGAAGAAACGTCAATCCTTTCCTTGGAGGCTCTACAGTTATGGAAGGTAGTCCAGATCTTCTAAAAGAGATAGACAAAGAAGTACAAAAGCTCCTAGCTTCTGCTTACGAAGAAACAAAAAGGATCATAGCCGAGAACAAGGAAGCCTTAAGCAGTGTGGTAAAAAGGTTAATGGAGAAAGAAACTATAGATTGTAAAGAGTTTGTAGAGATACTTAGTCTACATGGCGTTGAAGTAAAAAATGCTTGCAAACAAGAGGAATCGTTAGAGAAAAAAGAAAATAGCGTAGAGCCCAAAATTGATAAAGATGTGGTTAACATATGAGAAAGCCACTGTTGACAACGCATTTCTTATACTGTAAAATAGTTAGCTAGATTTTAAGAGGTGATTATATGGGACATACTATTACTGAAAAAATAATTGCAGATCATGCTGGAAGAAAGGAAGTGTTTCCTGGAGAACTCGTTACCGCCAAAATAGACTTGGCTATGGCCAATGACGTTACTGCCCCTTTATCTATAAAAACTTTAGAAAAATACGGCATAGAAAGAATATTTGACAAGGATAAGATTGCGCTTGTCCTATCTCACTTTGTTCCAGCAAAAGACATAAAATCTGCAGAGCAAGCTAAAATAGTAAGAGATTTTGCTAAAAAGCACAATATAAAATGGTTTTTTGGAGAAGGTGAAGGCATAGAACATACGCTGTTACCAGAGAACGGAATAGTTGTACCAGGTGATTTGGTGGTAGGAGCTGACTCTCACACTTGCACTTATGGGGGTATTGGTGCTTTTTCTACAGGCGTAGGAAGCACAGACTTAGCCTATGCTATGGCCACTGGCGAGATATGGTTAAAAGTGCCAGAATCAATGAAATTTATATTTTACGGAAAGCTCAACAAATGGGTTAGCGGTAAAGATTTGATACTTTATACAATAGGTCAAATAGGTGTTGATGGTGCACTTTACAGAGCTATGGAGTTTGACGGAGAAGCCATAAGAAGTTTAGATATATCGCAAAGGCTTACTATAGCAAATATGGCAATAGAAGCCGGCGGAAAGAGCGGTATAATATCTCCAGACGAAAAAACCATAGAGTATGTAGAAAAAAGAGCAAAAAAACCTTACAAAATATATCAAAGTGATAAAGATGCTCAATATGTAGAAGTATACGAGTGGGATGCTTCCTCTATAGAACCAATGGTGGCATGGCCTTATTTACCTTCAAATGTGCATCCAGTCTCTGAATCTACTCATATAACTATAGATCAAGCTTTCATAGGTTCTTGCACAAACGGCCGTATTGAGGATTTAAGAATAGCCGCGAGCATATTAAAGGGTAAGAAGGTTCATCCTTACGTAAGATGCATTGTTATACCGGCTTCAAAAAACGTATATTTGCAAGCTCTTCACGAAGGCCTGATAGATATATTTATAGAAGCAGGATGTGCTGTAAGTACATCAACCTGTGGTCCTTGCTTAGGTGGGCACATGGGGATACTTGCAAAGGGCGAGAAATGCATATCTACTTCTAATAGAAACTTTCCTGGTCGCATGGGCCATCCGCAAAGTGAAGCCTATTTAGCAAGTCCAGCAGTAGTTGCCGCTAGTGCTGTTTTAGGTAGAATTGCTCATCCAGAAGAAGTAGCTTCTGAAGTACTAGTATAGAAGGAGGTAAATATGGATTTTCTTAAAAACTTAACAGTTAATCAAGGTCTTAGATTGTTGTCTGGTAGCATGCTTCTTTTTGTTTTTTTATTTGGTATATTGGGTTCTGACGTAGGATTTCTTTGGAAACTCCTAATCTTGTTTATGGCTATAAACAAAATACAATCTGCTTTTACAAATTGGTGTCCAGCTATTACAATGCTTAAAAATCTAGGGTTAAAAGAGGATTGTTAGGTATAGACATTATAAAAAACGTAAGGATAGCCAAAGCCGTAGAAAGGTTTGGTTATCATTTTTTGAATAGGGTATATACAGACTATGAGATAAGTTTATGCAAAATGAATATTGAGTGTCTATCTGGTAGGTTCGCTGCAAAAGAAGCCTCTATAAAAGCTTTTTCATTTTTATTCGTTAGGCGTTTTAGTTTTAAAGATTTTGAAATAGTAAAATCTAAAAACGGATCACCGGAGTTGAGGGTTAAAGATGTCTATTTAAATGATTTTCTAAAAGCCCAAAAACTAAAACCTTTTATATCTATATCTCATGAGAAGGAGTTTTCTGTAGCAGTTTGTTATATCACAAGAGAGGAGAGAATATGTTGAAAGATTACAACAGGTATTTAGATTACAAAGAAGATAAACTATTTTTAGAAAACGTGGATTTAGAGGAGCTAGCTAAAGAATTCGGGACGCCTCTTTATGTATATTCAGCTTCTTACATAAAAGATAAAGCTAAAGCCTATAAAGAAGCATTTAAAGATACCGATTTTCACTACGCTTTGAAGGCAAATGGAAATTTAAGTATTGTAAAGCTTTTAAAAGATGAGGGCTTTGGAGCAGATATAGTTTCCGGTGGCGAGCTAAGAAAAGCCATAAAAGCTGGTATAGAGCCTTCTCAAATAGTTTATGCAGGCGTCGGTAAAACTATGCAAGAGTTAAGAGCTGCCGTTGAAGCTGAAATCAAAATGTTCAACGTGGAATCTTCAATGGAACTAGACGTATTAAACGATATAGCAAAAAATCTTGGGAAAAAAGCCAACGTGGCGATAAGGGTAAATCCAGACGTAGATCCTAAAACTCATCCTTACATATCAACCGGTATGAAAAAAAGTAAATTTGGGGTTGATATAAAAACTGCATACAAAGAGTATCAGTATGCTAAAAGCTTAAAACATTTGAATGTAATAGGTATTCACTGCCATATAGGTTCCCAGCTTTTAGATGTATCACCATATATAGAGGCTTCTGAGAAAGTGAGGGAACTTTACGATCAACTCGTAAAAGATGGATTTGATATTAAGTATATAGATATGGGAGGAGGTTTAGGTATAAAGTATAAACCAGAAGAACAGGAACCGCATCCTAAAGATTTAAAAGAAGCTTTGTATCCGGCTTTTAAAGATATAAAAGCAAAGCTTTGTTTAGAACCAGGCAGGTCTATGGTAGGTAATGCTGGTATTTTAATAACAGAAGTACAATTTTTAAAAGACAAAGGCCATAAACATTTTGTAATAGTAGATGCAGGTATGAATGACCTTATAAGGCCATCTATATATGGGGCTTATCACCATATAGTCCCTATTCACAACAAATATAAAGAAGTTTTTATAAAAACTGATATAGTAGGACCCATATGTGAAACCGGAGACTTTTTAGCTCAAGATAGAGAAATACATAAATTAGACAGAGGGGATTATCTTGCTGTGTTAAGCGCTGGTGCTTACGGATTTTCTATGTCAAGCCATTATAATATAAGGCCGAGAGCGGCAGAAGTGCTTGTGGAAAATGGAAAATATAAGCTAATAAGAAGCAGGGAAACTTACGATTATATAGATTACGACGAAGCTATTTTATGATGATATAATAGTAGGGTGGGTGAAGATATGGAATTTAGAGATAATCTAAGGATATTAGCAGAAGCCATAGAAAGGGAGTCTGTTCTAATACATAGATCCGCTCTCATAGATGGTTATAAAGAGCTTTTTAAGTTAAATAAGTTAGGTATAGGTGCGTTTGTTAAAAAAGCAGCAGAACTTGGGGGGAAAAAGGGTGCAATAACGCTTAAAGAGCGCTACGAAGTAACTACGGATAAGCTTTCAGAAGCTTTAGACTTGCTGACTATAATAGCTGAATCATCAAGGCTAATAACGTTTATGGAAACATCTGTAGAAAATATGGAGATATACGTAGAGGGCTCCATACTTGTAGAAGCAATACCAGAAAGCAAAAAACCTGTTTGTGAACCAATGGCTGGATTTTTCAGCGGTTTTTTGACAGAATTACTACAAACAAAATATAGTGTTGTAGAGACATCTTGTCAAGCCCAAGGACACGATAAGTGCACATTTAAAATAAAGAAGGAGGTTAAATAGAATGAACTACGATATAAAAGATATTAATTTAGCTAAGCAAGGAAAAGATAGGATTGAATGGGCTGGTATCGATATGCCTGTATTAAAATCTATAAGAGAAGAGTTTGCTAAGACAAAACCTTTTCATGGTATAACCATAGGAGCTTGCCTTCATGTAACTACAGAAACAGCAAATCTTATGATAACGTTAAAAGAAGGGGGAGCAAACGTATATCTTTGCGCTTCAAACCCGCTTTCAACTCAAGACGATGTAGCCGCTTCACTGGTAAAAGATTATGATATCCCTGTATTTGCAATAAAAGGGGAGGATAACGATACGTTTTATAAGCATTTAAGAAGCATTTTAGATAAAAACCCAAACATACTGATAGACGATGGGGCAGATTTGATTTCTACCGCTCATAAAGAATACGAAGAACTCACCAAAAAGATTTTTGGAGCAATGGAAGAAACAACAACGGGTGTAATAAGGCTAAAAGCCATGGCAAAAGATAAAGCGCTTAAATTTCCAGTTATAGCAGTAAACGATGCTCTCACAAAACACATGTTTGACAACAGGTATGGTACAGGACAATCTACACTAGATGGTATATTAAGAGCTACAAATCGTCTTATAGCAGGTTCTACTTTTGTAGTAGCTGGTTATGGCTGGTGCGGTAAAGGTGTAGCCATGAGAGCAAGGGGTATGGGTGCCAATGTTATAGTTACAGAGGTAGATCCCCTAAAGGCTTTAGAGGCGAGGATGGATGGTTTCTTGGTTATGCCAATGGAAAAAGCAGCTCCATTGGGGGATATATTTGTCACTGTAACAGGAAATACAAAAGTTATAAGACAAGAACATTTTGAAGTAATAAAGGACGGAGCTATATTATCAAATTCAGGGCACTTTGATGTAGAGATAGATGTTAGGTATTTAGAAAGTGTTGCAATAGAGATAAACGATAAAAGACCTATGGTTAAAGAATATATTATCAATACTAAAAGCGGTAAAAAACGTATATACGTTTTAGCAGAGGGAAGGCTTGTGAACTTAGCAGCTGCCGAAGGACATCCAGCTTCTGTTATGGATATGTCCTTTGCCAATCAGGCTCTATCTGCAGAGTATATTTTAAATAACCATAGCAAATTAGAAAAAGATGTGTATAAGGTACCAGATGACATAGACCAAAAAGTGGCTAAGCTAAAGCTTGATTCCATGGGTATAGAGATTGATGTGCTTACGCCAGAGCAGATAGCCTATATGTCTTCTTGGGAGCATGGCACATAGCTCCTAATGATTAAAACCCTTGAATCGCTTAAGATTTAGGCTATTATCTAATACATGGATAAAAGATTGAAAAAACTTAAAGACGCTTTGGGCGACAAGATTAATGATTCTATAGTAGAGAGAAAACTTTACTCTTACGATGCAACTGCGATACCAATAGAACATACTACTCCTATAGCTGTTGCTTTTCCCACATCTTCAGAAGATATAGAAACTATAGTAAAAATTTGTTATGAAGAAGATATACCAATGGTACCAAGAGGTGCTGGATCAGGCTTAACAGGTGGTGCCACACCGGTGGTAGATGGTTCTTTGGTTATATCTCTTGAAAAGATGAATAAATTTCATGTGGATGTGGACAACACCACGGCTTATGTAGAGCCAGGGGTTATTACATCAGAATTCCAAGACTATGTAGAATCTCTAGGTTTATTTTATCCACCAGACCCCTCTAGTTTTAAGTATTCTACAATAGGGGGGAATATAGCAGAGAACGCCGGTGGCCCAAGGTGTCTGAAGTACGGGGTTACAAGGGAATACGTGTTAGGTCTAGAAATGTATATAAAAGAAGGAAAGCTGTTAAAAACTGGAAACCCTATAATAAAAGATGTGGCAGGGTATGATCTAACTAGGCTTGTAGTTGGCTCTGAAGGGACGCTTGGTATAGTATCAAAAGCTATATTAAAATTGATACCAAAACCACCCTACAAATCAACTATAATGGGCATCTTCGATAATATAGAAAATATAGGTAAATCTGTAACTAAAATATTGACATCTGGTATATTACCATGCGCATTGGAATTCATGGACAAAAATTCTATACAAGCTGTGCAAAAATTCTATCCAGCTGGTATTCCCGAAGATGCCGAAGGAGTTTTGTTGATAGAACTTGACGGGCAAAAAGAAAGCGTAGAAAAAGAAAAAATAGAAGTATCAAACATACTAAAATCTTTAGGAGCGGATGTTATACCAGCTGAAAATCCTCAGCACGAGCAGAAGCTTTGGAGCGCAAGAAAAAATATAGGTCCAGCCCTTGCCAACATAAAATCCGGCAAGATAAACGAAGATATAGTTTTTCCGCGAATATATCTATCTGAAGCGCTAAAAAAAATAAACGAAATAGCAAAGAAATACAATCTTACCATAGTTAACTTTGGGCATATAGGAGATGGTAATCTACATGTAAATATACTCTACGATAAGCTAAGCAAAGAAGAATTAGAAAGGGCTGAAAAAGCAGTAGATGAAGTATTTGAGTTGGCCCTTCATTACCAGGGTTCTATCACCGGTGAACATGGAGTTGGTCTTACCAAAAAGAAGTTTTTAGAATGGCAATTAAAGGACGTTGGTATTGAGCTTTTAAAAGCTATAAAAAAAGGTTTTGATCCAAAAAATTTATTTAATCCGGGCAAAGTTATTTAGAAACTACTCTGTGTAACAGTGCCATAAAGGCATGACCTACCATATAAACCCACATTGAGTTTCCAAAAAAGTCATGAATTTCCATGAAAATATATACAATGGGTTTCAAAGAAGGATCTTTTAAAGAAAATGGAAAAAGAAAATGCATCACAACTCCAGCTATAAGTACTATGCTAACGTCTATCAATCCAAGCCCGTGAACAAAACCGGGTAACCCAGGTCTTGGTCCTGTTTCTGCTAACTTAAACCTTATAAGATTTTTAAAATCACTAACTACTTCATCCCAATGACTATATGGGAAAAAGTGAGCTCTTATAGAATTGTTTGTTAATATATATATCCATAGAGCTATTATAACACCTGCTAGAATTGGTCCTATTGTAATATGAATGTTAAATAACAAGTATGGAAGCCCTTGCTTCTTAGAGCTCATGAAAAGTGATAACAACAACTGCAATGCTATCAAAGGGGCAAAAATCCAATGCAAAAACTTATAAGTATTTGACCAATCTTTATGCATACTTAAAAATATAACATATAGTTGTGAAAAAAATATAAAATAGTTAAGATTTTATCAACGAACCAATCTTAAATATTGGCATGTATAGAGCTATTAGTATAACACCTATTATGCCCCCTATTATTACAATCATAGCAGGCTCTATTAAAGATATCATAGCATCTATAGCCTTATCCACTTCATCTTCATAAAATCTTACAATACTTTGAAGCAAATCATCAAGACGTCCAGTATCTTCACCTATTTTAACCATAGATATAAAAAGATCATCAAATAGCTCTGTTTCTTTTAAAGACAGCCACAACGGTTTTCCTTCTTTTATAGATTTAGAAGCTTTTTCTACACCTTCTTTTACTATTTGCATTGTACTAGTCTGAGATATCAATTCCATAGACCTATCTAGCGACACACCGCTGGAGAATAAAGAAGACAAAGACGTAGCAAAAGAGTTCATCATTATTTTATGAAAAACGTTTCCTAAAACTGGAAGTTTCAACAGCATTTTTTCTATTCGCTTTTTGAATTCCATGTTATTTTGATAAAGACGTTTAAAAATAAAACCTGAAATAACTAACAAAATTATAAATTTTAATATATTTTCATGTAAAAAATTGGAGGCTTTTAAAAGTATCAACGTAGGAAGCGGTAGCGATGCACCGAAACCTTTGTATATGCTAGCAAATATTGGCACTAAAAAATAAATAATACCAGTTGTTATAATAGTAGCTATTATAAGCACGAAAGAAGGGTAGAAAGATGCACTTTTTATTTTACCTTTTATCTTAGCTAGCTTTTCATAGTATTCTGAAGCCAAAATTAGTGATCTATCTAGCTGTCCCGTTTCTTCTCCTGTTATTACTAAGCTTATAAGAAGTGGTGGGAAAACATTTTTCCTTTTTTGCATAGCTTGTCCTGCAGTCAGACCTTCGCTAACATCTTTTGCAACTTCTAAAAGCGTTTCTTGAAAATATTTGTTATCTATTTGTTTTGCCGCCATCTCTAAAGCTTGCGGTACGCTTATACCTACTTGAATTAAAAACCCTATTTGCCGCAATACCAAAGATAACTCTTTTTCTTTTACTTTCTTACCAAAACCAAAAGAAAGGGTCCTTTCTCGGGCAAGCTCTATGGATACAGGAATAAGCTCTTTGGAAGACAATATTTGAGCTATAGCATCTTGGTTCTGGGCTTCTATAATGCCTTTTTCTATTTTACCATCCTTTGTATAAGCTATATATTGAAACTTAGGCATTAGTAAACGCTCCTGTTAACTTGCAAAAGATAACAATCAAAGTCATATGGAGGGAAAAGCTCTTCTTTAACGTGTAAAAGATTTCTTAGTCTGTCATAAAAATCGTGATCTTCTGCAAATAAACTTGAATAAACAAGTTTTATATCTTCTAACCCTAAAAAAAGTACAGAACTGTTAATATCCTCTAAAATACTTTCTCTTTGCTCGTTAAAATTAGTTATATCCACTTTTTTATAATCTATAAATCTTTCTTCTAATTTCAGTAAAAAATAATAATCTTTATTAATATAAACAGCATTGATGGGTATATTTACATTCAATTCTATCAAGGTGTTTATAAAATCTACTACAAAATGAGATACGCTTTTTACGTTTAACCCATATTTTTTAAAAGATTTTTCAGCAAGTAT
>PNJC01000020.1 GCA_002878215.1 Hydrogenobaculum sp.
TTACATTACTGTAGATACTGTAGAAGAAATTTTATACGTGCTATTAAAACATTTTTCCAAAAAATCTTACTGGGAATTAAAAAATGACCATGAATTGGCAAAGAAAATCTATAAAGAAATATTGCCGTTGGTACAAAGTCTAATAAGCACTTTATTTAAATTAGTCCAAACCACACCAAGCATTTCAAACGTTTTATTTGATGTATGCGAAGAATATGGACTTTTGCCAAAAGATGCTTTAATATTTAGCACATGTGTAGAAAACAACATAAATTACCTAATCACTTTTGATAAGGACTTTAAAAATCTAAAAAACACTAAAATAACGATAATCTCAGATTATCAAGAATTATCCTTACAATAATATAAACAACTGCTATAATATCAACTATAGACTCTAACTATGCAATAGTTTTAATCACAACATACTCTTATGACGCTTGTGTGTAAAATCTCTACAAAAGTTTATAGCTTGTAATTGGATATTAAGTTCATATATTTTATTGTATGGGTATAAAAATTCAAGAGAACCTAAAGGAGCTTTACGAAAAGGACTTTGTAGAATGGGTAGATAAAAATATAGAGCTTTTAAAAAACAAAGAATACAGCTTGGTAGATTGGGAAAACCTTTTAGAGGAAATACAAGATATGGGAAATAGGCATTTAGAAGCTGTAATTAGCTATCTTGCAATTATTTTGGAACATATGTATAAGTTGGACAACTTTAAAAAAGATGAAAAAGCTGGTAGAGGTTGGATAAAAAGCATACTTAATTCAAGAGATAGAATAAATGTTTTGTTTAAAAGATATCCAAGCTTAAAATCAAAACTTCCCAATCATCTCCAAGAAGCATGGGAAGATGCTACGCTAAATACAGTAGTATGGTTAAGAGACAACGATCTAAATCCAGATAACTTCAACATTCCAAAAGAATGCCCTTACACTTACGAAGAGGCAATGAATAAGCCATTTAAGCTTTTTGATTAATTTTATTCAAATAAGCTATAATATTAACTATGGAATCAAACTATGCAATAGTTTTAATCACAACACCAAAGGAAAAGGCTAAAGACATTGCAAGGTTTATAGTGGAAGAAAAGCTTGGGGCTTGTGTTAACATAGTAAGCGGGATAGAGTCTATATACTGGTGGCAAGGGCAGATTGAGACATCTGAAGAATCTCTTCTTATCGTAAAAACTCTAAAGGAAAAAATTGTGCTTTTAATAGAAAAGGTAAAGGCTATACACCCATACACGGTACCTGAGATTATATCTTTAAACATAGAATCTGGCATCGAATCTTATCTAAAGTGGATAGAGGATTCAATTGGATAAATAGTTTTGTTTAAACCATCTATTAAATATTTCTACTGCCCAGACATGGTGTTTGTAAGCTTTTGAATTGCCGTTTTCATATAAAAATCTTAAAAATCCTTCATCAAAAAAGCCATGTTCTTTATTCACATTGAGCCAATCTTTTAAAAAGTCTTTCTTTTCTTTGTAAAACCATTCTATAAATGGATAAGAAAATCCCTTTTTTCTTCTATAGACAATCTCTTCTGGCAGATATTTTATAGCTATCTTTTTAAGAAGATGTTTATTCTGGTTTGATATTCTAAGGGTTGGATCTACATTTAAAACAAGCTGGTGAAGTTCGTGGTCTAGCATGGGGGCTCTTAGTTCTACAGAATGAGCCATGGCCATTTTATCTACTTTCATCATAAGCACTTCTCCTATCCACATGTACATATCCACAAAGTAATACCAAAGAGATTGGTGATGATGTTTAAAAGGTTCAAACCTTTTTGAGAATAACTCAATTTGATTATTTTCATAAGAAAATCTTAAAAACTTTTTAAGCTCAAACTCTGTAAAGCATTCACCTATTGTCCTAAACACAACCTCATCTTTTAAAGCTCTTCTAAGAAATTCTTGGTATTTTGACATATTCTCTTGAAAATTTATACTTTCAAGCAAAAGCTCTTTTGATTCTTTTTTTAGGCTTTTAGAAAGCTCATCGTAAGCTAGATACTTATAATACATATCGTATCCAAAAAAAAGCTCGTCAGAACCTTCACCAGAAAGAGCAACTTTTATCCCATTTTCTTTTATATAAGAAGATATAACATAAGTTGGAAGCGTAGCTGGATCGTTTATAGGCTCATCTAAAAAATAAACCACTTCATCTATCTTGTCTATAAAATCCTTTGAGCTTATTGTGATGGGATGATGGTTTGAGCCTATAAAATTAGACACTTTTAAAGCCCATGAAAGCTCGCTGTAATGCTCGTATTCATCATAGCCTATAGAAAATGTGTTTATGTTCCTGTTAAACTTATCCTTAGCAATCTTTGAATACAAAGCGCTCACAAAAGAAGAATCAAGACCTCCCGAAAGCAACGAAGCCACTTCCACATCCCCCACAAGCCTAAGCTCCACCGATTCTATAAGCTTTTCTTCTATATCTTTTAACACTTGACCCTCGTTTTGATGGCTTTTAGAAGCGTATTCAAGAGGATTGTAGTATTCTTTTATAAGAAGTCCATTTTTATCTAAAATCCCAAAACAAGAAGGCGGTAGTTTATATATGCCTTCGTATATCGTTTTACCGTAAGAAGGGGCTAAATATCTAAAGTAATCTGCCACCCCATTTTTATCAGGCAGTGGTTTTTTATCAAAAAATGGTAAAAGCGCTTTTATCTCAGAAGAAAACAAAAAATTTTCTTTTATAAAAGCGTAGTAAAAAGGCTTTTTACCAAACCTATCCCTTGCAAAAAACAAAGATTTTTTATCAGCGTCGTATATACAAAAGGAAAACATACCTCTTAGTTTGCTAAGGACCTCTACGCCAAAATATCTATAAGCTTTTAAAAGCACTTCGGTGTCTGAAGATGAGTTAAAGCGTATTCCTTTTGAAGTGAGAAAATCTCTTATGGATTTGTAATTGTAGATTTCGCCGTTGAAGATTATTACGTTGTTGGTCTCTTCGTCTACCATGGGCTGATTTCCCAAAGGCGATAAGTCTATGATAGAAAGCCTTCTATGCCCAAATATAATATCTTCGTTTTCATAAACACCATGAGCGTCTGGTCCTCTGTGGGCTATTTTATCTAAAGCCTTCTTAAAAAGGTTTATATCTACAGATTTTGGATTTCCAAAAAGCCCCAATATACCGCACATGTCAATATCTTTTAAAGTCTTTGGCTTTTAAAATGGTGTCTGCAAGAAAATCTATATCAACTTTCATAGACCCCCACACGTTTTGAGCAAGCTCATCAAAGCGCTTTCCTATAAGCTTAAGAGCCGTGTTTACAAGAGCGTCTTTATCGTTTACCCATTTCATAAGCCCCACATCCACCACATACTTATCGTAATGACTTACAAAGCTCCTTGTAGATATGACAGGCGTGCCAAAGTATGTGGCTTCTAAGTTTATGGTACCTCCTCCTCCAATAAACAAAGAAGCAAAAGCCAAAAGATGCTGGATTTTGTATTTCTTTTCCAATATTATGGCAAATTTAAAAAGCTCTTTTAAAGGCTCTGCTTCATACCTTGGTATTATTACAAACGTTGCATCTATTTTATCTTTTAACTCTAAAAGCCCATCGTACAAAAGGCTATATTTTTTCATTACATAAGAGGCTTTAAACTCCTCTTCCCTTACTACTATTATGGGTTTATCCAAAGGTATAGCCATCACATCTTTCACATAGTTGATATCTGGTTTAAAATCGTAAAGCCATATCAAAGGGTCTATAAAATCGTATGTGTAAACTTGATCTTTTTCCAATGCAAACCTATAAAATATTTCATCTGGGACCACAAAAGGCTTCAAAGCTACACTAGAAAGAGGAAGCGTAAGCCTCGCTTGAGGAAGCGCCTTTTTAAAATCATGTTTATAATCAGACAAAGGTATATCGTAAAAATTCACTATAGGGATACCAAGCCCGTAAGCTACCCTGTTGGCATCTACAGAGCATATACTTACCATGACATCTGGGTTGTATTCATCTAGAAGTTTTGTCATTTGATACATTCTTTCTATACTAGCGTGAAGCTTACCGTTTAAAGTACCACCTCCAAACCCACCCACAACTTTGTAAGGTATATTTAGCATATCAAGAAGCTCTACTATTTCCTCATAGCCTTCGGATTTTCTAGTGGTAATAAAAACATCCTCTCCGTGGCTTTTTAAATGTCTTACAATAGGGCTAAAGAATAAAGCTGCCTTAGGAGTTACTATATCAAACCATATCATTCAACATATTATAACATTATGTTTTATCTTCTAAAAAGAATATTTAAGAGTATCGTTAGTATAATGCTCAAAATTATAGAACTCACCAAAGGAAAGTAAAATACAAAGTTTCCATTTTTATAAACGATATCTCCTGGCAATCTTCCTATTGGTATGTTTAATTTTCCAAAAAGCGTTATTAAAAGCCCAAAACCAACGAGTATAAGACCAAAGATGATAAGAAGTTTTCCAAACTCGTTCATAGCTTTAACTCTACAGGGTAATTGTCGGTAAAACAAGCATCACAAAAAGAGTCTGGTTCTTGTACAGACCTCATCAGCCCTTCTAACGACAGATATTTTAAAGAATCTGCCCCTATAAACCTTCTTATATCTTCCACGGACATATGGCTTGCCATAAGCTCTTCTTTTGTAGGTGTATCTATGCCATAATAACAAGGTCCTATGACTGGTGGAGAAGCTATTCTCATATGTACTTCTTTGGCTCCAGCCTCTTTTAAAAGATTCACTATGCGCTTTGATGTGGTACCCCTTACAATGGAATCATCTATTACCACCACGCTTTTGTCCTTTACGATACCTTTGTTTGGGTTTAGCTTCATCAAAACGCTTAGGTTTCTAATATCTTGAGTAGGAGCTATAAATGTCCTGCCTATATAGTGATTCCTAACAAGTCCCATTTCGTACGGAATATTTTTGTATTGACTATACCCTATGGCTGCTGGCATACCGGAATCTGGTACTGGAATAACTATATCTGGAATTATATCGTCTTCTTTGGCAAGCTCCATGCCCATTTTCTTTCTAACGTTGTAAGAGTATTCAGAAAATATAAGACTATCAGGTCTCGCAAAATACACATGCTCAAAGATACACTTTTTTGGTTTTTGGCTTTTAGCAAAAAAGTAAGTTCTTATACCGTTTTCATCCACTATGGTGATTTCTCCTGGTTTTATCTCACGCCAATAATCTGCCTCTATTATGTCAAAAGCGCAAGTCTCAGAGGCAAACACAATAGCATCCTGACGCCTTCCCATTAAAAGCGGCCTAAAACCAAGAGGATCTCTAGCGGCTATAAGCTTACCGTTTATTATCATAAGTATGCTGTAAGCTCCCTCCACAAGCTTTAAAACACTAACAAGATATGGTATAAGCTCTTCGTCCAATATATGAGATTCTACAGATAAATCTTTTTCTACTATATCTAAAAGCCCTAAAAACACCTCTGTATCTGAGGAGCATTTTAGTTCAACGTTGTTTGCACCAAGAAGTCTTCTTAGAAGGTTGTAGTTTGTGAGATTTCCGTTGTGGACCACCGCCACTTTCCCAAATCTTTTAGATTCTCTGACTATAGGTTGAATGTTTTGGATAGAATCATCACCCGCAGTAGAATATCTAACGTGAGATATAGCCACCTTACCTTTTAAATTTTTTAGCTCTTCCTTAGAAATAGCCTCCAGCACAAGGCCTTTGTTTGCAACCCTTTTGATATCATGGTTAGAGTAAGAGCATATACCAGCGCTCTCTTGTCCTCTATGCTGCAAAGCATATATACCAAAGTAAGCAAAGGTAGCTGCCTTTGAAAAGGCTACTTGTTCTTCCTCTTCATTCAAATAAACGCCAAAAACACCGCACATCAATTATAATATAAATGATTTTTGTTAAAAAGTTATGGCAAATTTTATAACTACCATTAGAATATTTTGTGGCATTTTAGCCTTTTGCTTTATAATATCTTCTCACTATTTCATAGCTTTCATAGTATTTAGCATAGGAGCCATATCAGATTGGTTTGACGGCTCTATTGCAAGAAACAACAAATCTATCACAGAGTTTGGAAAGGTATACGACCCTTTCGCAGACAAAATTCTCGTTTTAACGGCAGTTATGGGGCTTTTATACAAACACATGCTAAACCCTTATGCAGCTACGTTCTTAATGATTAGAGAACTAACGGTTTCTTTTTTAAGAAGCGTAGCAAAAAACAAAGACAAAGGGGCTATCTTAAGCGGGAAAATAAAGGCGTTTTTTGAGATGTTTAGTATCATTGTAATACTTCTTGGTTTTATCCAAATTGGTAATATACTTTTCGATATAGGTCTTTTCTTCGCCTACGTCTCTTTGTATGGCTATTTAAAAAGGTGGTTTTATGAGTGATATAATAGAGGTTTTCGGCAAAAAACATACCGCCCATGGATTAAACTTTTACATTACACACTTTGATTTGTTGGCAAAGTGTCTTGACAGAGAACATTACGCTTTTTTGGTGGGTGGCTATGTAAGAGATAGAATAATAGGAAAACCAATAGACAAAAGCGTGGATGTAGACCTTATAACCACTCAAGAGCCTATAACTGTTGCAAACCGCTTTAAAGAGCTTCTTTTCCAAACATACGGTATAAAAGCTGACGTATTTGAGTTTGAAAAAAAAGAACCTTGGATAAAAAGAAACAAGATAGCCACATTAATATTTAACGAAGGAAGTTTTAAATATAGATTTGATATAGCAATATTAGAAAGCGGTGGTTTAAAAAGCTTTTTTGGTATAAGACCATCCGCCGATGAATGGGAAAAAATATTAGAAAAAGATTTAAAGGATAGAGATTTTACCTGCAACGCTATAGCGGTAAATTTAGATGATGTATTATCTGTGGGCGCCCAGCAGACAATACTCTTTGACCCAACAGGCGGTATAAAAGACTTAGAAAATGGGATTATAAGACCCATATCTTACGAAAATCTCAAAAAAGACCCAATAAGGCTTTTAAGAGGAGTTAGGATAGCAAACGAACTAGATTTTGACTTGGAAAAGGGTTTTATAGATTTTTTGAAAGAAAACCACAAACTTATAAAAAATAGCGCTAAAGAAAGAATAAGCGTAGAATTTTTTAAGCTTTTAAGACTAAAAAACTCTTACAAGGGAATGGAAACGCTTTTTGAAACAAACGCTATTTACAGCATAATACCCTACTTAGAAGATATAAAAAAAGTATCAAACCAAGGACATCACCACATATACCCCCTCGATAAGCATACGTTGAAAGTTTATGAGTATGCAGATAAGATTTTAGAAAACGATAATTTAGACATACCCTTTGACAAAGAACTCTTAGCTTTTATTAAAAGCCAAATACCAGAATACAGCTTTTTAGGAGAGTTTGGCACAAAAGAAGCTATCAAGCTAAGCGCTTTACTACACGATATAGGAAAACCCCATACTATGAAGATAGATGAAAAGGGCAACATTACCTTTTACGAGCACGACAAAGTAGGTGAAGAACTTGTATCTAAAATATCCAATGAGCTTAGCTTTGGAGAAGAGCTTTCAAGATTTTTACAAAAGATGGTAAGAATGCATCTAAGAATATTTTATCTTAGGGAATCTTTGGAAAATCTAACCCCTAGGGCTTATGGAAAACTCTTAAGAGAAGCTGAAGAAGATATATACCCACTTATGATACTTACTATAGCAGATGCTATGGGCTCTAAAGACGATGAACCTACAATGAAAGCCTTAGAGAAAACCGTTAAAAACATAATAGAATTCAAACTAAACAACGTGCCAAAACACATAGAACCGCTTCTTAGCGGTAAAGAGATAATGGATATATTAAATATACCAGAAGGAAAAACCGTTGGGCTTTTAAAAAACAAACTCTTAGATTTACAATACGAAGGGCTTATAAAAACAAAGGAAGAGGCGATAGAGTGGCTTAAAAAAGAAGGTGAAAATATAAACCCATGAAGCTTTGGGACTTATACGAAGGAAAAGATTACAAGATAAACCCTACTTTAGACAGAATATTAAAAGCAAGGGACTATGTAAAAAACCCAGAAAAGCAATACAAGTCTATAATAGTAGGTGGGACAAACGGCAAAGGCTCTACCTGCGCTTTTTTAAACTATCTTTTGGTAGAGCACGGTCTTAAAACTGGGTGGTTTGTATCTCCTCATCTTGTAAGAGAAAACGAAAGGCTAAGGGTAAACAACATCCTTATAAGCGATGAAGAGTTAGAGTATTATGTTAAAGATTTAAAACCCGTATTTGAGAAATTTGAGCTAACGTACTTTGAAGCCATAACCCTAATAGGGCTTTTGTATTTTAAAGATAAAAACGTAGATATAGTAGTATGGGAAGTGGGAATGGGTGGAAGATGGGATGGGACCAGAGCGTCAAAGCCTTTTCTCGGGGTTTTAACAAACATAGGTAAAGATCATATGAAATGGCTTGGAAACACTGTGGATAAAATAGCAGCAGAAAAACTTGAAATAGCAAATGGCACAAAAACCTTTTTAATAGGAAACAACAGATACCCTCTTTATCCAATGGCTGTAGAAAAAGCAAAAGAGCAAAACACAAAACTTTTTGTAGCTGGTGAGGATTTTGAGTATAAGGGTTATATAGAAAAGCATAGTACTTATATAGAAGAGTTTAGTTTTTTTGATTTTCATATAAAAAACCTAAAACTGGGGCTTTGGGGAAAACATCAAATAGACAACGGGGCTTTAGCCTTGGCATCTTTTCTTACCATACCAAGCATAGAACCTCTTTTCAAACCAAAAGAAGAGTTTATAAAAAAAGCCTTAGAAAAAACTTACTGGGAAGGGCGTATGGAGATTTTAAGAGAAAAACCTCTTATCATGGTGGATGGGGCTCACAACGTAAGCGCTTTGGTAAAGATAATAAAAGATGTAAAAGAGCATCTTAACAATATAAGGCTTGTAATGGGAAGCCTAAAAGACAAAGAATGGCAAAAAGAGTTAGATATACTAAGAGCTTACTTTGACGAAATTACATTTGTACCTATACATTACAAAAGAGCGGAAGATATAAACATCATGGTAGATTATGCCAAAAGCATAGGTTTTAAAACATATACCTTAGAAGATGCAAAAGATATCCTATCTTTAAAAGAAGATGTTTTTGTGTTTGGGTCTTTGTATCTTTTGGGTGAACTAAAAAGAGCTATTGAAAAATCATAATTATTAATATTTAATTTTCTATCTCATTTATTACACTCTTTTAACCTTGAAAACGCATTTTTTAAATCTTCTATAGTTTTTATCTTAAAATCCATAAACTGGTATAATAGTATAGCATGGCTCAGCGTATAGAAGTATTTTGCAAATGCGGTATGATTTGGAGGTAAAAAGTGTATTTTCAGGATATAATACTAAATCTTCAAGATTTTTGGTCTAAAAACGGATGCGCTATAATGCAAGGCTACGATATAGAAGTGGGAGCCGGGACCATGAACCCAGCTACTTTTTTGAGGGTGCTCGGCAAAAAGCCTTTCAACGGAGCTTACGTAGAACCTTCAAGAAGACCAAAAGATGGAAGGTACGGAGAAAACCCAAACAGACTACAACATTATTTTCAATTTCAGGTGATATTAAAACCAGCTAAAGAAAACTCCCAAGAACTTTACCTTAAAAGCTTAGAAACCTTAGGCATAGACCAAAACCTTCACGATATAAGGTTTGTAGAAGATGACTGGGAGAGCCCTACGCTTGGCGCTTGGGGTCTTGGATGGGAAGTATGGTTGGACGGCATGGAAATAACCCAGTTTACTTATTTCCAGCAAGCAGGAGATATAGATTTGGACCTCATAGCTTGCGAAATCACCTACGGGCTTGAGCGTATAGCGATGTATCTTCAAAATGTCGACAACGTGTTTGATTTAAAGTGGAACAAAGACCTCACCTACAGGGATATATATTTTGAGTTTGAAAAAGAGTGGTCTATATACAACTTTGAAAAATCAAACCAAGATAGACTTTTTAAGCTTTTTGAAATATACGAAGAAGAAGCGAAATCTCTTATAGAACAAAAGCTTGTATACCCAGCTTACGATTACGTGCTAAAGTGCTCTCACACTTTTAACCTTCTAGATGCAAGGGGCGCGATATCTGTCCAAGAAAGAACCAACTATATAAAACGCATAAAACATATGGCATCTCAAGTAGCTTCTTTATACGTAGAAAAGGAGAACAACCTATGAACGATATACTCTTAGAACTTCAAACGGAAGAGCTTCCCTCTTCATTTTTGCTAAAAGCCAACGAAACCCTTAAAGATACAGCAAAAACCTTTTTAAAAGAAAAAAACATAGAATCAAGCGAAGATATAAAAATATTCACAACCCCAAGAAGAATAGGTATTTTGATAGAAAGCTTACCAGATTCAAACAAAAAAGAGGAAATCCTTGTAATAGGACCTCCTTATGAGGCTTGCTACAAAGACGGTCATCCTACAAAAGCTTTAGAGGCTTTTCTTAAGAAAAACGACGCTTCTTTAGAAGAGGCCTTTAAATACGAAAAACAAGGCGGTGTATATATAGCCATAAAAAAACAAGTAGGCGGTATATCTATAGAAGAGCTTTTCAAAGAGTTTCCAGATTTTGTGATAAAATCTTTGACCTATAAGAAGATGATGAGATGGGACAACTCTTCTATGAGGTTTCCAAGACCCATCAGGGGTATAGCACTTATTTTAAACGATAAGCCTATATACCCTTATAAAAACACATCAAGAGGCCATAGGTTTTTATCAAACGAATTTGTGATAGAAAACGCTAAGTCTTACGAGGAGCTTTTAAAAAAGCATTTTGTAATACCTACTTTCAAAGAGCGAAGAGATATAATATTAAATTTGGTTTTATCAAAAGCCAAAGAACTAAATATAACCCCAGATTACGAAGAAGAGCTTATAGATGAAATCACAAACTTGGTGGAATACCCTTACCTTGTGGTAGGAGAGTTTGAAAAAGAATTTTTGAGTTTGCCAGATATAGTTATTAAAACAGTGCTGGCTCATCATCAAAAGTTTATTACCACAAAAAAAGAAAGCATCACAAACATTTTTTTTGGTATATCAAACATAGAAGATAAAAAAGGCTACATAAAAGATGGTTATCAAAAGGTGGTAAGAGCAAGGCTAAGGGACGCCGTATTTTTCTACAACGAAGATCTAAAAAGACCTTTCGAATTTTTTGTAGAAGAGCTAAAGGGTATCATGTTTCATCACAAACTTGGAACGATGTTTGATAAAACTAAAAGACATGTAGCTTTGGGAGAATATTTGTCTTTGGCTTTTAATACAAAAAAAGATATCTTGATAAAAGCCTGCAAACTTTCTTTGTTTGATATAGCCACAAACATGGTAAAGGAGTTTGACGAACTTCAAGGCTATATGGGTATGATATATGCAAAAGCCAAAAACGAAGACGAAGAGCTATCAAAAGCCCTTTTAGAACAGTATATGCCAGACAAGATAGAAGGTGTTCAATCTACAAAAACTGGAGCTTTGCTTGGTATCATAGTAAAATCAGACAACATAGTATCTTTGATAGGTGCTGGTGAGATTCCAAAAGGTACATCGGACGCGTACGGTATCAAAAGAAACATATACGGTATTATAAAAACCGTTTTAGAGCACGATTTTAATATAGATTTAGAAAGGCTTTTTTACAAAGTTTTTGAGCTTTTAGAAAACAAACAAAAGCTTCTTAGCTACGAAGAAATTTTATCTCATATCAAAAACCTTTTCAAAACAAGACTAAACACGTACTTCGAAGAGTATCCTTACGACATAGTAAGAGCTGTTTTGGAAGTAGAAGACCCTCTTATGGTAAAAACTATAAAAAGCAAAGTAGAACTCTTATCATCCAATAGGGATATAGTAGAAAATATAGCAAGGGTGTATAAAAGAATAAGAAAAATACTGCCAAAAGACTTTACACCAAAAGACGTAAAAGAGGAATTTTTTGAAAGCGATTTGGAAAAAGAGCTTTACAAGATTTCAGAAGATATAAAAGATAAAGAGTTTTCCAAAGAACTGTTAGAATATATAGACCACAAGAAGAAGATAGTGGATGAATTTTTTGATAAAATACTTGTTATGGCTGAAAATATGGATGTAAGAAACAACAGACTCAGCTTGCTTTACAATATCTATAAAAGCTTAAAACAGATAGCAGATTTTGAACACGTTGTTATAAAGGAGGCATAAAATGAGCATCGGTAAAAAAATAAGGCTTGAACGTATCATCAACAGAGAAACCCAAAAAACAATAATAGTACCAATGGACCACGGCGTAAGCTCAGGGCCCATAGAAGGTCTTGTGGATATGAAAAAAACCATAGAAGCAGTGTCAGAGGGTGGTGCAAATGCTGTCCTAATGCACAAAGGCCTTGTAAAAGCAGGACACAGGGGCTCTGGTAAAGATATAGGCCTTATAATACATCTTTCTGCTTCCACAGACCACTCGCCCACAAAAAACGACAAGGTGTTGGTATGCACAGTAGAAGAAGCTATAAGGCTTGGAGCGGATGCAGTTTCTATACACGTCAATATCGGAGCTCCGATGGAAAGAGAAATGTTAAGAGATTTCGGATACGTATCAAGAGTTTGTGACGAGTGGGGGATGCCGCTTTTAGCTATGGTATACGCAAGAGGACATGAGATAAAACCCCAAGACCAATACGACAAAACCTTTGTAGCACACTGTGCAAGAATAGGAGAAGAACTTGGAGCAGATTTGGTAAAAGTACCCTACACAGGAGATGTAGAGTCATTTAAAGAGGTAGTAAGAGGTACTCACATACCCGTGGTAATAGCAGGTGGGCCCAAGATGAAAACCGAAAAAGACGTTCTTGAAATGGTAGAAGGTGCTATAAAGGCTGGGGCAGCTGGGCTTTCTATTGGAAGAAACATATTCCAAGCCAAAGATCCCAAAAAGATAACAAGAGCTATGTATATGATAGTGCACGAAGGTAAAACTGCAGAAGAAGCATCAAAATTTTTACACTCATAAATAGGAGATAAAAAATGATATTAAAAGGCAAAAAAGCTCTTATAATGGGTTTAGCAAACGACAAAAGTATAGCTTACGGTATAGCTAAAAGCTTCAAAAGAGAAGGAGCAGAAATAGCAATAAGCTACGCCGGTGAATCTGTGAAAAAAAGGGTTATGCCTATAGCAGAGGAGCTTGGTACAGAGCTTGTTTTTGAATGCGATGTATCGAAAGACCAAGACATAGAAAACCTATCCAACAACATAAAAGAAGCTTGGGGTAATATAGATATAGTAGTGCACTCTATAGCTTACGCTCCAAAAGATGAGTTTAAAAACGGTGTTATAGACACCACAAGGGCTGGTTTTGGCATAGCCATGGATATATCGGTTTATTCTTTCATAGCGGTTGTAAGAGCCTTTTCAAATATTATGAACGAAGAAGGAGCATTTTTGACGCTTTCTTACTACGGAGCTCAAAAGGTGGTGCCTCATTACAACGTCATGGGTATAGCAAAAGCAGCTTTAGAAAGCGCTACAAGGTATCTGGCTTTTGATATAGCGAAGAAAAATCAAAGAGCAAACTGTATATCCGCAGGTCCTATTAAAACGTTGTCTGCATATAGCATCACTGGATTTCACCTTCTGATGGAACACACCGTTAAAGTAAGCCCATTGGGAAGGCACGTAACCATAGAAGAAGTAGGAAATACGGCAGCGTTTTTGTGTAGCGAGTGGGCAAGGGGTATAACAGGGCAAACCATATATGTAGATAGTGGTTACAGCATAATGGGTGTTTCCGACAAAGAAGAAGAGTGAGAGGTTTTCGTTGATAGAGCATTTTAGTTCAAAAAACTTTGAAAAGGAACTAATAGGGTATTGTATAGGTTGTAATTGCGGTTGTAAGTTTATAGCTTTTGTTAAAGATAACAAAATAGTTGATGTAACAGGACACCCTTCCGATAGACTTGGAATGGGTAGTTTTTGCACAAAAGGAATAGCTCTTGTCCAAGAACTTCCTTTTTCAGAGTTTAGACTAAAAGAATCAAACAAACCCAATATAGATTTAAACAAAGACATAGGCATATATGTGGATAGATTTTGCACAGAAGAAGAGCTTCAAAGGGCTTTTTCTTTTACAGAAAACGTATATTCTAATATGCTTTACGTTGAAAAGCCTAAAACCATAGAAATAGAAAATATACCAGATAAAAAAGTAATCCTAAACATATCAGAGCCTTCATACTACGATGTGATGCTATCAAGGTGGATTATAGATGCCAAACAAAAGGGAGCAAAACTCTTCAGCGCTGGTGCAATGTTTACAAATATAACGTTTAAAGCAAACTACAAAAAACTGATACCGCCTTCTGAATTTTTGAGCTTTTTAGAAAACATAAAAAACGCTTTTGAGATAGGGCATAGCGAAGATGAATTTATAAACAAGTTTGCACTATTTTCAACAAAATTAAGCGATGCCCTAATTGTAATAGAAGATAGCTATATTAAGATAGATAGAGATTTCGTTTTAGAGTTTTTAAAATATATGAAAGAAAAATACAACATAGACTATGTAATCACCGGCAACATAACCCATTGGCCTGTCAAGAATATAAAAGAACATTTAAAAGATATCGAAAATCATGAAATCGTTGTAAACGTAGGGGATATGTTTAGGTATATACCAGACGACAAGTTAGAAACATTTTCTAAAAAAGATATACTTAGCCTTTCTCACATGGCAAATATGAGCGTAAACTTATCAAAATACTATCTTCCAAGAAAGTTTTTTATAGAGATGGATTTTACCAAGAAAACGGCGTTTTTAGATGTAGGCGCTCAAGCTATCTTTGAAAATGAAAACTCTTACACGCTTCTTGATATAATACCAAATGTAGGTAAGAATACATCTTATACTAAAAGCCCAAAACAAGAAACCACAACGTTGCAGGGTCCTACTCTTTTTATGGGACACAGCGTAGTAGATGATATGGGACATTATTCAAGGTGGCTTCACGAGATAGAACCAAACCAATACATATACATAAATAAATCTTTGGCAGAGAGTATAAACATAACCGATGGAGAGCTTTTAGAAATCACCACCGAATACGGAAAAGCCGTTTTAAAGGTAAAAATATCCGCCAACATACCAGACAACACATTTTTTATCTCAGATGGTTTTGACGAATATCAACCCTTTTACGAAGGGGTAAGGCCTGGAGTTTTTGCTATTGACAAAAGTTTTATACCAGTGATAAAATATAAGAAGCTATAAATTTAGGAGGTTTCAAATGAGTAAAAGCTTAGAAGGTAAACTGGTGGTTTTCCTAGACGAGGTGGGTATCGAGGATATACCTTACGTGGGTGGAAAAAACGCATCCTTGGGGGAGATGATAAGGCATTTAAAACCAAAAGGAGTAAACGTACCTTACGGTTTTGTAGTAACTGCTGAAGCTTACAGATACTTTATAAAGCACAACAACCTTGAAGAGAAGATAAAGGATACGTTAAAAGACTTAGATCCTTCAAACTTAGAGCAACTTGCCAAAAAAGGACACGCTGTAAGAGAGATGATAAGGGCCGGGGAATTTCCGCAAGACCTAGAAGATGAGATAACAAAAGCTTATGAAAAATTATCCCAAATGTATAACACACATGCAGTAGACGTGGCAGTGAGATCTTCTGCCACTGCGGAGGATTTGCCGGATGCTTCATTTGCAGGTCAGCAAGATACTTACCTAAACGTAGTAGGAGCTCAAAATGTCTTGGTAGCCGTTAAAAATGGCTTCGCATCGCTTTTCACAGACAGAGCAATATCTTATAGGCACTCTCACAACTTTGACCACTTCAAAATAGCCATATCGATGGGCGTGCAAAAGATGATACGTTCAGATTTGGGCGCGTCTGGAGTCATGTTTACCATAGATACAGAAAGCGGCTTTAAAGATGTGGTAGTCATAAACGCTATATATGGTCTTGGAGAGATGATAGTCCAAGGTATGGTAACTCCAGATGAGTATATGGTCTTTAAACCAACTCTCAAAAAAGGCTTTTCCGCTATTATAGAGAAAAAACTCGGCAAAAAAGATAGGAAAATGACATACGGTATGGGGTCTGATAGGGTAAAAATAATAAACGTGCCTCAAAATGAGCAAAAGCTATACGCTTTAAACGATGATGAAATACTTACATTGGCCAAATGGGGCATAGAAATAGAAGAGCACTACCAAAAACCGATGGATATAGAATGGGCGAAAGACGGCAACGACGGAAAGCTTTACATAGTCCAAGCAAGACCAGAAACAGTCCAATCAAGACGCCAACAAAACAAACTATTAGTGTATGAAATAAAAGACCCTCTTGAAGAAAGGATAAACCATAGGATATTAAGCGGTATAGCAGTAGGTGATAAGATAGCAGTAGGCACAGCAAAAGTAATTCACAGCATAAAAGAAGCTTCAGATTTTAAAGAAGGAGACATACTGGTTACAGATATCACAGACCCAGACTGGGAACCAATAATGAAAAAAGCAGCAGGTATCATTACCAACAGGGGTGGTAGGACTGCTCATGCAGCTATAGTAGCAAGGGAGTTTGGAGTACCAGCGGCTGTAGGCACTCAAAAAGCCACGGAAGTATTGAAAACCGGTATGAGGGTTACGCTTTCTTGTGCTGAAGGAGAGACTGCTTACGTATACGACAAAGAGTTGGAGTTTGATGTAAAAGAGATAGATTTATCAAATATCAAAAAGCCAAAAACCAAAATAATGATTAACGTAGCAGATCCAAGTTCTGTGTTTAGATACGCCGCTATTCCAAACGACGGGGTTGGCCTTGCTAGAGAGGAGTTTATCATAGCAAACTATATAAAGATACATCCTTTAGCTCTTATAAACTTGGACTTTGTAAAAGAAAAAGACCCAGAGCTTTACAAAGAGATAGAAAATATAACCTTTGGTTACGACAACAAAGAAGAATACTATGTGAAGAAGCTTTCTTACGGTATAGCAAAAATTGCCGCAGCTTTTTATCCAAATCCTGTAATAGTTAGGTTTTCTGATTTTAAAAGCAACGAATACGCAGGTCTTTTAGGCGGTAAACACTTTGAGCCAAAAGAAGAAAACCCGATGATAGGTTGGAGAGGCGCTTCTAGGTATTATTCAGATAAGTTTAAAGTGGCTTTTGGTCTTGAGTGTAAAGCTATATTAAGAGTTAGAAATAAAATGGGTCTTGACAACGTAAAGGTGATGGTACCATTTTGTAGAACACCTCAAGAAGGCGCAAAAGTGTTGGAAACCATGAAAGAGTTTGGGCTTGTAAGGGGAGAAAACGGTCTTGAAGTTTATGTAATGGCAGAGATACCGAGCAACGTAATATTGGCAGACCAATACGCAGAAATATTTGATGGATTTTCCATAGGTAGCAACGACCTAACGCAGCTTACCCTTGGTATAGATAGAGATTCTGATTTGGTGGCACATCTTTACGATGAAAGAAACGAAGCAGTAAAAATCATGGTGGCAAATCTAATAGATGTAGCCAAAAAAACCAAAAGAAAAGTAGGTATATGTGGCCAAGCCCCAAGCGACTTTCCTGACTTTGCTCAATTTTTAGTAGAAAAAGGCATAGACAGCATATCTCTAAATCCAGACTCAGTTTTTAAAACTATGCTTGCTGTCGTAGAAATGGAGGAAAAATTGCATAAATAATATATGTGAGGTATTTATGGAAAAAGTTGTTCCTCTTGCCAAAAAGCTTTTAGAGGAAAAAGGAAGCATACTCTTGGTTTGCCACGAAAACCCAGACGGTGATACCCTAGGTAGTGCTTTGGCTTTATATATTTTTTTAAAAAAATTAAATAAAGATGTTTACGTTTTTTGTAAAGACAACGTTCCTAAGTTTGCCCAATTTTTACCAAGAGTAGACGAAGTCCTTCATCCAAAAGATTTGGAGGGAAAGTTCTTTGATTTGGCAATTATAGTAGATGCTTCTGGTTTCAAAAGAGCCAACTTTGAAATTTCATCAAACTGCAAAGCACGTATTGACCATCATGTGGGTGGGGATTTTTACGGACTTTACGATTTTGTAGATTATTCTTACGCTTCCACCACGCTTTTGGTTTACGAGCTTTTAAAATATATAAACAAAGATCTTATAGACAAAGACATTGCCCTTTGCCTTTACACTGGCCTTTGCACAGACACAGGATTCTTTAGATACTCAAACACCACAAAAGAAGTGTTTGATGCAGCATCATCGCTATGCTCTTACGGTGTAGAGCCAAACTACGTTTGGAAAAACTTTGGAGAAAGAGAAAGCCTATCTAAGCTAAAGCTTATAAGCAAAGCCCTAGAAAACCTTGAGATATTCCACAGCGGAAGAACCGCTGGTATTGTTATAACCCAGAGTATGATAGAAGAAACTGGAGCTCTTTACGAAGATACAGAAGGGCTTGTAAACTATCCAAGAAGGCTAGAAGGTGTTTATGTGGCTTTTGCTATGATAGAAACTAAAAAAGAAGACGGCACAACGTTTTGGAGAGTATCTTTAAGAAGCAAAGAAGAGTTTGTGGATGTGTCTAAAATAGCACAGCGCCTTGGTGGTGGTGGCCATAAATACGCTTCTGGTTGTAAATTGTACGACGATATGCATACATCTTTATACAAGCTTTTAGACAGCATAGCTTTAGAATTAAACGCTTTCAACAAAGATAAAGAGCTTTCTTTGGAAGAGGTAAAAGTTTAAATATATTTTTAAAAAGCCCCAAAAGGTATAACCCTTGGGGCAACATTTACTATCTTATACAATCAGTCGTTTTTCAACAAGCTCTTAAGAGGTATAATTAATTGCATGATTTACACTTTAGAAGAAGCAATAGAAAAAATAAAAGAGCACAAGTCCCAAAACAAGAAGATAGTTTTTACAAACGGATGCTTTGATATAATCCACGCTGGGCATGTGAAATATTTAAACATTGCTAAAAGCTACGGAGACATTCTTGTGGTAGGGCTTAACTCAGATAATTCTATAAAAAGAATAAAAGGCGAGAAAAGGCCAATAATACCTCAAGAACAAAGAGCTTATGTGCTCAGCCAATTAAAACCTGTTGATATGGTTGTTATCTTTGATGAGGATACGCCTTACAATCTTATAAAAGCTATAAAACCAGACATCCTTATAAAAGGAGCGGATTGGAAAATAGAAAACATAGTAGGAGCGGATATAGTATTATCACATGGGGGCAGTGTAAACACTATAAAATTTGACTACGATACTTCCACTTCAAAGATTATACAAAAGATAATAGAGCTTTACTGTGAAAAGCAATAAACAGGTGTTGGTATAGATTTAAAATCTCATGTGCCTGTGCTATGGAGATTACAAGATATGATACAATAGATATATGGAAAAAAGATGGTTTAGAAATGGATTTTTTGTAGATAGAGAAAAAGAAATAAAGCTTTTCATGGATAGGTTTCAAACAAGACCAGAACGCATACTATGGATATACGGGCCGAAATCTGCTGGGAAGACTACACTT
>PNJC01000056.1 GCA_002878215.1 Hydrogenobaculum sp.
TATATGTGTGTACTTTCCCAACACTTTCTCACTATCTCCGTATAAGTAAGCTGTATCCAGAGTGTCTATTCTGTGTTCTTTTGCGAAATCTAAAATCCTAAAAACCTCATCTTCTTTTATCTTCCCATAAGGGTTGTTTATACCATAATCTAACCCAAACTGTACCGTCCCTAACGCTATCTTTTCTATCATATTTTTCTAAAAACCTCAAACACTTTGCTTATCACATAATCAACATCTTCGTCCGTCATGGCTGGAAATATGGGAAGAGATATCTCTTTTTCGTAGAAGCTTTCGGCTTTTGCCAAATATAAATCCTTATAACCTAAGCTTCTATAAAAAGGTTGATGATATATTGGTATGTAGTGGACTTGGACACCAAGCCCTTCTTCTTTTAGCGCGTTGAAGATTTCAGATTTTTTATTTTTATAACGGTCTTTTAGCCTTATAGCATAAAGATGATAAGAGTGATAAGCGTATTCTCTTTCCACTGGTATGTCAAAATATGGATTATTTTTAAAAGCTTCGTTGTAAATATTGGCTATTTCTCTTCTTCTTTTTACAAAGCTGTCAAGCTTTTTTAACTGAGATATACCAAGAGCAGCTTGAATGTCGGTCATTCTATAGTTATATCCAAGATAATGCATTTCGTAATACCATGGTCCTTCTTTTTTATTTATAAAATTTGATTTGTTTTTTGTGATGCCGTGAGTTCTAAACATAATCAACTTTTCATAAAGCCCTTCATCGTTAGTAAGGACAGCCCCTCCTTCGCCAGTGGTTATATGCTTTACGGGATGGAAACTAAATACACAAGCATCAGAGTAAGCCAAGTTTCCTATTTCACAATCTTTATATTTGGCACCCATAGCATGACACCCATCTTCTATAAGTTTTAAGCTGTGCTTTTGAGCTATTTTTTTGATATTTTCCAAATCCACCGGGTGACCTCCGTAATGGACTACCGATATAAGCTTTGTTCTGTCTGTTATGTGATTTTCTATCCTTGATACATCTATATTTGCAGTGTCTTCTTCTATATCTATAAAAACTGGTTTTGCTCCAATATATAAGCCTGCATTCGAAGTAGCTACAAAAGATATGGGGGTCGTTATAAACTCATCACCTTCTTTTAGTCCTACGGCAAAGTAAAGACCGTGAAGAGCTGATGTTCCGCTGTTAAAAACAACAGCGTATTTTGCTTTAAACCTTTTAGCAAGAGCTTTTTCAAATTCTTCTACCTTTGGTCCTTGCGTCAAAAAATCGGACTTTAAGACATCTATTACAGCTTTTATATCCTCATCGTCTATAAGATGTCTTCCGTAGGGTATAACCTTTTCCATATCAATATACTATGTCTATCTCATTTAGAAGTTTTCTTATGTCTTCAACACTCAACCACTTATCGTTTGTATCTGAAGAATATCTAAAGCCTTCTTTAACCTTCTTACCGCCTTCTTTGAAGTGGAGTTTGAAATTCCACCAATCAAACTGAGGATATATGATATAGTGGTCTTCGTATTCGTAAGTAGTCCTCGCATCTTCTTCGGTAATCATTACCTCGTGAAGCTTTTCACCTTCTCTTATGCCCACCTCTTTTAATGCACATTCTTCACATATGGCCTTTGCCAGGTCTACCACTCTAAAAGATGGAATCTTGGATACGTAAATTTCTCCACCTTTTGCTTCTCTTATAGCTCTATATACAAGCTCAAGACCTTCATCAAGACTTATCCAAAATCTAGTCATTCTAAAATCCGTAATAGGAAACTCTTTTATTCCTTGTTTAAAAAGCTTCATAAAAAATGGTATAACAGAACCTCTACTTCCAGCCACATTTCCGTATCTTACCACCGCAAACTTTGTCCCTTTTTCTCCAGAGTATGCGTTTGAAGATACAAAAAGCTTATCAGACACAAGCTTTGTAGCCCCGTAAAGGTTAACGGGATTTACCGCCTTGTCGGTGGAAAGTGCAACAACCTTTTTTACGCCTCTATCAATAGCGGCATCTATTACGTTTATAGCCCCATGTATGTTTGTTTTTATAGCTTCTATAGGATTGTACTCCATAAGAGGCACATGCTTTAAGGCAGCAGCGTGTATTACATAATCAACACCAGAAAAAGCCCTATAAAGCCTATCTTTATCTCTTACATCGCCTATAAAAAACCTTAGCTTATCTTTGTATTTGGCAAACTCCTGCATCATGATATACTGCTTATATTCATCTCTTGAATAGATGATAAGTTTTTTAGGGTTGAATTTTTCTAAAACCGCTTTTGTGAATGCTTTACCAAAAGAACCAGTCCCGCCTGTAACGAGCACAACGGCTTCATCAAATATTTCCATAGCTCTTTTATTATATCATGTCATAACAAGAGGATTTAACTAACAAAGCAGTTTTTATGATATAATAAAAGCGTATGAATATAATTGAAAATATGATGATTTTTACACCGTTAGGAAACGGTGGTAACATATGAGTGTTATATTAAAAGCACAAAACCCAAAGGCAGAGAAAGTAAGAAAAGAGATAGAAGAGC
>PNJC01000124.1 GCA_002878215.1 Hydrogenobaculum sp.
GCTCTTGGAGAAAAATAAGTTATAAAAACAGGAAACTTAGAGCTAACATGCTCTATTATAAATTTAACGCTGTTGAACTCACCGACGCTTGCAGTGTGGAACCAAACAGCATTTTTAGGTAGGTTTATATTTTCTATTAAAAGCCTTTTTGAAAGCTCTAGTGTCAATTAGGTATCTATTTCTCCAGCTATAAACTTGTTAACAAGCTCTTTAGCCTTGTAGTCAGGATACTGAATAGGTGGATGCTTCATCGTATAAGCACTGATGGAATAAAGTGGACCTGATATACCTCTGTCTTTCGCAAGTTTTGCGCATCTTATGGCATCTATGGCGGAACCAGCACTATTTGGGGAGTCTTCTACATCAAGCCTTGCTTCTACATGCATAGGCACATCACCAAAAAGTCTACCTTCCATCCTGATATAGGCAACTTTCCTATCCTTTAGCCAGGGTACCCAGTCAGAAGGTCCTATATGTATATTACCATATCCTAAATCGTAATCTATGAGAGAGCTAACAGCTTTTGTTTTGGATTCTTTTTTAGTATCAAGCCTTTTTCTTTCTAACATATTTAAAAAGTCTGTGTTGCCACCAACGTTTAGCTGATATGTTTTGTCTATCTTTACACCCCTATCTTTAAAGAGCTGGGCTATTGTTCTATGGAATATGGTAGCACCAAGCTGAGATTTTATATCGTCCCCTACCACCGGTATACCGGCATCTTTAAAACGTTTAGCCCATTCGTTATCAGAAACTATAAAGGTAGGCATAGCATTTATAAAAGCAACACCAGCTCTAAGAGCGCATTCAGCATAAAATCTAGCGGCTTGTTCTGAACCAACAGGCACATAGTTTATTAGCACATCTGCCTTGGTTTCCTTCAACACGCTTACTATGGTGTCCATATCGTCTTCTTTTTCATCGGCTTTTACAAAAGTAAGATCTTCTGGGTAGTTTGACATGTGTTCTGCAAAACCATCTAAAACTTTGCCCATCCTAACTTTACATCCTAGATTTGGTACGTTTGGCTCAAAAATCGCAGTGCAATTTGGCTTTGCGTAAATGGCTTCTGAAACGTCTTTACCAACTTTTCTTTTGTCTATATCCCAAGCAGCTACAACCTGTATATCGTAAGGTTTATAACCCCCGATATCATCGTACATAAGCCCGCTTACATCTTTTAAATTATTTTTCTTGTAGTAAAATATACCTTGTATAAGAGCGCTGGCGCAATTTCCCACTCCAACTATAGCAAGTTTTATCATGCTTAACCACCGCCGTATTCTGATTGTTCTATTTCCATCATAAAGTCTTCTACGTAATGAGTAATTTGGTCAAAAAGCTCTTGGTCTGGGAGATCGAAATAATGATCAAAAAGCTCTATCCTTCTTTCATAACACTTGTTATCTTCTAAGCAAAACTTTACCAAAACCAAAGGTCTTTCACAATCTGGACAGCAATCGTTCCCAGGCATACAAAGTTCCACTATTGTTTCTACCTGGTCAAAGCTGCTACTTAAAAACTCCTCTAACCTCTTAAGCTTATCTAAATGCTCTTTCCATTTTTTCATACCTAATATTTTAGCATACCTAATTTTGTTGTATATATCTTTTACCTGTTTAATAGTAAACTCTTTGCCATCCGAATTGTCTATCACAAAATCTGCATATTTTATTTTTTCCTCTATTGGCATCTGTCTTGATAATCTCTTTTCTATCTGCTCCTCTGTATAGCCTTTTTCAATAAGTCTTTTTATTGAGGTTTCTTTATCTGCATAAACCACTATCACGATGTCATAATCTTTGTAAGTACCGTTTTCTACAACAAGAGAGGCCTCTAATGCAAATATATCACAATCCAAGCTTTTTATTAAATTATCTAAATATTCGTAAAGGGCTTTGTGTACTATCTTTTCTAAAGATAAGAGCTTTTGCTTATCGTTAAAAACGATATCTGCAACTTTTTTTCTGTCTATATTTCCATCTTTTAATATACCCTCTCCTAAAAGCTTCACAACATCGTGTTTTAATCTTTCATCGTTTTTGTAAAGCTCATGGATTATGGCATCCGCATCGTAAACACAAACCCCTAAGTCCTTAAATAAGGAAGATACAAAAGATTTACCTACACCGAAATTTCCAGTAATAGCTATTTTTATCACTTTTTCTTCTTTCTTATTCTTATTGCATCTGGAGTTACTTCTATAAGCTCATCTTGGGTAATCCACTCCATCGCTTGCTCAAAATTCATCTTTCTTGGTGGGGTAAGCCTTACATATTCTTCTGCAGCAGCGGCCCTATTGTTGGTAAGCTTTTTCTCTTTGGTAATATTTACATAAAGATCGTTATCCTTGTTGTGCTCTCCTATTACCATACCTTCATAAACTTCTGTGCCTGGTTCTATAAAAAATATACCCCTATCTTCGAGTCCAAGCAAAGCGTAAGGAGTAGCCACACCTTTTCTGTCCGCTACTATTGCCCCGTTTATACGGCTTTTAATCTCGCCTTGCCAAGGCTCATAGCCTTCTAAAAC
>PNJC01000119.1 GCA_002878215.1 Hydrogenobaculum sp.
GTTCATATAAGGTCTGACCGCCTGCTGATATTGCTATATCGCTTTCTAACATAAGCTCTTTCATTTTTTCAGCTTTTGGAAAATATATTAAATCGGTGTTTGCATCTTTTGTATATTCTATCTCGTTGATATTTTTAAAACCCTTACCTATTACAACATTTTTTTTCAAGTTGGGAAATTTAGCTTTTAAAAGCTTCAAAACCTTAGGTGTCATATTTCTAATATCATCACCTCCAAAGGTTATCATTATGCTTTCTACGCTTTTTTTTATAGATTTTTCTGATACTTCCCAAAATTCTTTTCTAAGGGGCGTGTATTGAGTCCCAAGAAGATAAAAGGTACCTTCTTTGTTAGGATAATCCAAATCTTTGGCGTATATGTTGCCATTTACAACTATGCCTTTTGGATAATCAAGCCTTTTGTTGTCATCGTAATATACTGGTATCTTTACCATGTTGCTTATCTTTTCATAAAAATCCTTATCCGCCATATAGCTGTCTACAATAACAATATCTGCATCTTTTATTTGTGATAGCAAATTTTCTTTTTCATGAAGCCAGTCGTATATCTCAAAATCCGTATTTTCTACCAAATCCAAAATAGACTCATCTCCGTTTATTATAAGCTTTGGCTTTATGTTTATTTCTTCAAAAGCCTGATATATAGAGAGCATCCTTGTAATGTGCCCAAAACCTATATAAGAACTACCTTCTGTTATTATAAAAACTTTCATGTCAGTCTTTTGAAACCAGCATGACATACTTCTGTCTTTAATAATTTTTTTACAGTATTATTTTTTATAGCTTTTGATATGATATAGAAAACTTCGTCAACAGCTTTTTCGTAAAGGTTTATGAGATCTTCAGCATGAGCAAAAGAAGCATAAAAAGCTGTAGATGCCAAAAATCCTCTTTCAAGCATCTCTTGAGTAAAAAGGGTTTTTAATTCAAGTGGATTTTCATATTCAAAGCTAAAATGAGCCAAAGGATTTATACCTGATATGTGTATTTTTAGTTCATACTTCTTTGCTTTTTCTTCCCAGATGATTTTTACCTTCTTACCTGCCTCATCCAAAAACTTTGGTATGTTGTATCTTTGCAAAATATCTAACGTTTTAAGACTTGCTACTAGCCCAGACCTTTCCGTCCAATAAGTACTACTTATAAAAGTATCCTGTGCTACGTCCATTACCCATTCCTTTCCTATTATAGCACCAATGGGATAGCCATTGCCCAAAGCTTTTCCAAATACCGCTATGTCTGGGTCTAATCCAAGGAGTTTATGAGCTCCACCATTACATAGTCTAAACCCAGCCGTTATCTCATCTACTATAAGAGCTATTTTTAGATCATCTCTTATATTGTGTATTGTATCAAAAAACTCTTTTGTGGGTTCTGTGTTTCTTATAGGTTCCATAACTATAGCCCCTATCTTGTCTTTAAGCTTGAAAGCCAATTCTTTTAGCCTTCCAACATCGTTATATTTGAAAGAGTAAGCTGTATCTTTTAATCCTTTTGGTACGCCCAAAGGATTTAATCCTGTAAGAAGATGTTCTTTTAAAGCATCTTCTTCATTTAGGTTTGCAGATAAATACCAATCGTGCCATCCGTGATAGCCACAAAATAACACAACATCTTTTTTTGTTTTCGCCCTTGCTATTCTTATGGCTATTGCCATTGACTCACCACCAGTTTTAGCAAACCTAACCATGTGAGCCCATGGATGGAGTTCTATTAGCTTTTCTGCTAAATAAACTTCTTCTGGTGCGTTCAAAGTTGTCAGATTGCCCTTTTTGACGTATTCACAAACGGCTTCGTCTACCTCATCATAAGCGTACCCAAGTATAGCTGTCCCTATTCCCATAAGACTAAAGTCAAGGTATTCGTTGCCATCCAAATCCCATATCTTGCAGCCTTTTGCCTTTTCGTAGTAAGACGGCCAAAGGTTTGGTAGAAACATTTCTGGCCTTTTGGATAGGAGCTGAGTGCCACCAGGTATAATTTTCTTTGCTTTTTTATAAAGCTCTTGTCCTTTTCCCATATCAATCCTCTTTTATGTAATCTAAATCCAATATCTTGTCGTTTTTTAAAGATTTTATATATCCTTCATTTCTTGTTATGCATTTGTTTATATCTTTTAAATGTGGTTCTTTTTCTAAAAGCTCTAAAACATCTTTTGTCATAAAATCTTTGTTTTGTTTGTAAAGTCTTTTAAAAACCTCTTTTAAAAATTCGTAATCTTCCTTGTTGTCTAGAGTCCATCTTAGGCTTGTTAAATCTTTATCATTTTCTACGCTTACTTTTTTGAATTTATCGTTTTTTCGTATATAAGGTGTGACATGCTCTCTTTCTGATAAAAGTTTTGCATTTAACCACGCTTCTTTTAAGGCTTCAAATGTAAATACTTCTACATCAAGACCGTCTGGATAAGTCTCTTTTATGGTGTTTGAAGTATAATCTGCTTCTTGGTCAATATGGGTTTTTACCACCAAATCTATAATATCTGGGTCTATCATAGG
>PNJC01000059.1 GCA_002878215.1 Hydrogenobaculum sp.
ATGGAATTCGCTGAACTTATAGAAAAAGCTCCTGAAGAGCCGGGCGTTTACATCTTTAAAAATCAAAAGCACCATGTTTATATAGGCAAGGCTGTAAACATAAAGAAGAGGTTGCTTCAGCATTTGAAGGAAAGAGAAAATTCTAGAAAAGAAGATAACATATTTAGACATTCTACTCATCTTGAATGGATAGTAACCAACAACGAATACGAAGCTCTTTTGTTGGAGATGGATTTGATAAGGACTCATAAGCCAAAATACAACGTGCTTTTAAAACACGGTAGCGGTTACCCTGTTATACTTGTCACAGACGATGACTATCCTACTGTTAAAATCACCAGAGACACTTCTGAGAAAGGAGAAGCTTTTGGACCGTTTTTAAATATAAACAAAGCCCTAAAGATTAAAAAGCTCATACATGCTACTTTTAGGCTTAGAACTTGCGAGGAGATGCCAAAAAGACCGACCCCTTGTATGGATTATCACCTTGGGCTTTGCTCTGGTCCTTGTGCTAACCTAATATCCAAAGAAGACTACGCCATAAGCGTAAAATCTGCAAAAGCCTTTTTGTCTGGCAACGTAAAAGATGTGCTTCCCACTCTTTATGAGAAGATAGAGCAATACGCTTCAAGTTTGGCTTTTGAAAAAGCTGCGTTTCTAAGAGACCAAGTGCTTGTGCTTCAAAATATAGTGGATGGACAAGGAGTTTTTTTATACGATATAGAAGAGGCGGATGTGTTTTATTTGGAGGGTTATAGTTTGTGGCTTTTTATAATAAGAAACAAGCGTTTGGTAGCTCATAAGGAGTTTCGTTTAAACAATGAACTTATTATAAATTATGAAGAGATGCTTGGCACTTATTATATGTCAAATATAATACCTAAAAAAATTGTGGCAAATTTTGAGCTAACAGAACATTTTAAGCTTTTTATAAAATCAAAGCGAAAAGATGCAACGTTTTCAAACAACATTCCAAAGCCGCTTTTGAAGATAATAGAGAAGAATGTAGTTTTAAAACCAGATACCTCAGAGTTTGAAAATGAATTTTTAAAGCTTTTTGGAAGAAAAGCCCCAAAACTGATAGAATGCTTTGATATAAGCCACTTTCAAGGTCAATATACTGTAGGTTCTATGGTGGTATGGGAAGATGGCAGTTTAAACAAATCAAAGTATAGAAGGTATAGGATAAAAACCGTAGATTACATAGATGATTTTGCCTCTTTAAAAGAAGTATTATCAAGAAGGGCAAAGAGGATAGTCTCAAAAGAGGACAAAGCTCCAGATATGTGGCTTATAGACGGCGGCAAGGGGCAGCTTTCAATGGGTATTGAGGTAAAAGAAAAGTTTTTATTAAACATATACATTTGCTCTTTGGCAAAGAAAGAAGAGATTATTTACACAGAAGATGGACTTGAAATCCCCATAAAAAACAACCAAGCTCTTTATAGAGTCTTTGGGCTTTTAAGGGACGAAGCGCATCGTTTTGCCATAACCTACAACAGAAACCTACGCTCAAAAGAGTTTATAAAAGATACGCTATCAAAGGTAAAAGGCGTTGGTAAGATAAAACGAGAAATCATATATAGACATTTTGACAGCCTTTATGATTTTATAAAATCTGACGATGAAAAGCTTAAAAAACTTGGCATATCAAAATCTATAAAAGAAAGTGTGAAAAAGATGCTTGGAGATATATAAAATAATCTTATGAAGAAAGTAAGGTTAGACGATGAAGAGATAAAAGCTATAAAAGAGAGTATAAAAGCTTACGACAAAGATGCAAAAATATTTATATTTGGAAGCAGAGCAGACCTTTCTAAAAAAGGCGGGGATATAGACATTCTTATTTTATCTGATAAAATAGACCTTGATGCTGAGTTAAGCATCAGAGCAGAGCTTTTAATAAAGCTAGGTGATAGGAAAATAGACATAGTAAGAGCAAAAAATCCAGAAAGCTCACCTTTTGTTAGTATGATTTATGAAGAAGCAGTAGAAATATGAAAGAAATGAGGAAACTTGAAAACTTTAAAAGAGAGTTAGAGGCTTTTGATAAAACTATAGAGTGGTGCCAAGACACTTTTAAAAAAGCAAAACAAATAAATTTAAACAAAACCAGCTTTACAAAAAAAGAGTTGGAGGTGGTAGATCTTTTCCTTGCTAGGTTTTCTAGAAGCGTTGATATGTTTATAAATAGAGTTTTGCGCAGTTTAGATGTGTTAGAGCTTGAAGATAAAAACATGAAAACCACTTTAGATATAATAATAGGAGCAGAAAAAAGAGGGATAGTAGAAGATTACAGATTAATAGTCAATTTAAGAGACCTAAGAAACAAAATCGCCCACGAATACATATGGGAAAGAAATTTGGAGCTAAAAGAAACTTTTAAAAAAGCCATAGAGCAAATGTACGTTCTTTTAGAAATTTCCAATAATTTAAAACAATATGCAGCAAATAAAGGCTATATAAAATGAAAACTCATGAAATAAGGTTAGAA
>PNJC01000142.1 GCA_002878215.1 Hydrogenobaculum sp.
ATTTTTATATAACTCATACGCTTTTTCTACATATGTATATACCAAATCGCTATTTTCCTCATCTATATTTTCTAAATCCTCTTTATAATCCTTAACACCTTCAAATACTACATCATCCTTTAAAATAGATGATATATAACCTGCTGTCTTATGCCATTTCTCCAAACCTTCTTTAAACTCTGTATCGTGAGGACACACTTCAAACCTTATCATATAACACCTACATAAGAATATTAATATATCATATACTTCGTTTGTATTTTATAATTATTCTTATGTTTTCTGCTTTTAAGATATTTAAAAGTCCATATCTAAACGGTGTTTTGTTTTCGCTGGCATGTTTTTTACCTATCTATCTTTCTAAAAGCCCAAGAATCTCCAACATCCCTATAAAAACTGTAAATCTTACCAAAGCATACGTATCCATTGGCAAAGAATCTAAAATTGCCTACGTCGTTTTGGCTTCAGACCCTAAAACGTTAAATCCAGTGCTAGCTCAAGAAACATCTTCCACTGATGTGATTGCCCCTCTTTTTAACGGGCTTACAAAACTTAATTTAAAAGATATGAGCGTAAAACCAGAACTTGCTTCTTCTTGGAAGATACTAAACAACGGAAAAACCTACATAGTTTACCTTAAAAAAGGTTTAAAATGGTCGGATGGAAAACCATTAACCGCTTACGATGTAGCTTTTACCTACAACGATATATATTATAATCCTCATATTCCAAATTCTATAAAGGATACGTTGTCGGTGAATGGCAAACCCTTCAAGGTAAAAGCGTTAAACAAAAATACAGTAGAGTTTGACTTGCCCCATAAGTTCGCGCCGTTTTTACAAGCTATAAGCGCGCCCATACTACCAAAGCATATATTAGAACAAGCTGTAAAACAAAATACCTTTAATACGTTTTGGAGCGTATCTCAAAAACCTTCACTGATAGTAGGCTCCGGCCCTTACAAACTTGTTAAATACGTAAAAGGTCAATATGTGGAATACGAAAGAAATCCCTATTATTATAAAAGCTCAAAAAACCTTCCATATATAAAACGTATCGAAGCTTTTATAATTCAAAATAAAAATATAGCTCTTATGCAATTTTTAGAAGGAAACATATCTTACCTTGGACTATCACCAGAGGATTTATCTTACTTTGCTTTAAACAAGCCAAAAACCCCAATAACAGTATACGATTTAGGGGATACTCCTACCATAACGTTTATAACCTTTAACCAAAATCCTAACGCCCATATACCAAAATACAAGCTAAGATGGTTTCAAAACAGACTTTTTAGGACAGCTATATCTTACGCCATAGACAGAAAGACAATAGCCTCGATGGTTTACAACAACATGGCAAGCCCCCTTTACGGACCTATAACCCCCGCCAACAGACCTTACTATAAAAAGGGTTTATTCAAAAAATTTCCTTTTAACCTGCAAAAAGCCAAAAAACTTCTTATAAAAGCAGGATTTTATTATAAACACAAGAAACTTTACGATAGATACGGCCACAGAGTAGAATTTAGCCTTATCACAAACTCAGATGCCCAAGATAGAAAATATATAGGAGCCATTGTGAAAGAAGACTTGGAAAAAATAGGTATAAAAATTATATTTCAACCAATAGATTTTAACTCTTTGGTATCTAAGCTTACAACACCACCTTATCAATGGGAAAGTGTTTTGATAGGGCTTACTGGTTCTATTGACCCAAACGACGGTAAAAACGTTTGGTATTCAAGCGGTTCTTTACACATATGGCACCCTTTAGAGAAAAAGCCAGCCACCATATGGGAAAAGGAACTTGACGTACTCTTTGACGAAGGCGCCAAGACTACAAATATTAAAAAACGTATAGCCATTTACAGAGCCGCCTTTTATCTCATAGAATATTACCAGCCTATGGTTTTTATAGTCACTCCTAAAAGCCTAATATCTTCAAAATATTATATGAAAAACTTTTATCCTACAGTTTGGGGCTTTTACAAAAAAGATTATATGTATATTGAAAGGTAAAAATTATCAGTTTATACGATTTTCTTCTCAGGGTCTTGTTAAGTATTTTGTTAACTCTTAAACATATAAGCGAATTTTACACTGTCAGAAATTTGAAAAAAAATCGGTTTAAAATATGATATAATAGTGCAAAATCGTTGGAGGTGTTTTATGTTAGAAAAAGCAATTTACAAGTCTTTTAAGCAAGTAGTGATAAGCTTGTCATTTTTGGGGCTTCTTGGGACGGCATTTGCTGATACAAAGGTAAAAGAAATGCAACTTCCGGTACCAAAATGCTCAAGCCCTGTTTACAACGTGTCTATCATGGATTTTAGCTGTAAAGCTGCCGCTTGCACAGCGCCAAACGCTCCTAGTGGTGGTTTTGCTGCACTAGCTGCTGTTTTTGCTGGAAAC
>PNJC01000047.1 GCA_002878215.1 Hydrogenobaculum sp.
AATATGATATAATAAAAAAGTTATGGATGATAAATACAAAACGATGCTCGTTGATGAAGAAATAGCAGGTAACATATGAGTGTTATATTAAAAGCACAAAACCCGAAGGTAGAGAAAGTAAGAAAAGAGATAGAAGAGCGTTATAAGGCAAATCTAGAGTTTATAAGAAACCATGTAGGAGGATTTTACGAGACAATATCAAAGCAAGGGTCTTACGATGTAAAAGTAGAAATAGCACCAAACGGAGAATTAAACCTGATAGTAGGTGGGGTAAATTCATCACCAAGTGGAAGCTACATCAAAGATGCAAGAACCCAGTTTAAAAGATTTTTACAAAATCATCCAATGCTTACAACACATGTAGACCATTCTCCACCATCTGAGGAAGAGCAAGAGATTTTACATTATTACATATCAGGCAAGCTGGATGCTTTTCCAGCTTTAAAAGATATGGACAACACCATAGTGCTTGATAAAATGCCTCTTATTGTAGTTTTCGGCGTAGGACTTGGATACCACGTAGAATGGCTTATAAATAGGTTTGACATACAATACATGATACTTGTAGATATAGACGAAGAGCTCGTCAAACCAAGCCTATATACTGTGAATTGGAAAAAAGTTATAGATTATTTTCATAAAAAAGGTGGAGAGATTAGTCTCCTACTTTTAAAAGGTTCTTCTTTTGACGGGGCTACATCTATCATAGATAAGATAAAAAACATACATCCAAGTCTTGGCGCTGTAATCTTTATATACGAGCATTACGAAAACGAGTTTATAAATCAGGTCAAACATTACATAAACGATAGATACCAAGATGTTTTAGCGGCTTTCGGATTTTTTGACGATGAAATATGGGCCATAGAGCATACTTATAAAAATATCAAAAACAAAGTGCGGGTATTTTACGGAGATAAAAAGATAGAGGACGACACACCGGTTTTCATAGTAGGAGCTGGTCCTTCTTTAGATGAGACTTTTGAGATAGTAAAAAAATACCAAGACCAAGCGGTGATAATATCTGCTGGTACTGCTCTTAAAAGATTTATGGCAGAAGGTATATACCCGGATTTTCATGTAGAGATAGAGCGCACAAAACATACATACGATTCACTAAAATACATCTACGACGAAGAATATTTCAAGCACCTCTTCTTAGCGATGAGTTCAAATGTATACCCAGATACTATGTCTTTGTTTCCAGAAGGAGGTATTTTTGTAAAAGGGTTCGACAGCGGGACAATATTTTTCAAAGACCTACCAGAAATACCCAGACTTGAACCAGTAAATCCCACCGTAGCAAATGGCTCCGCTGCTCTTGCTTTTGAGATGGGCTTTACAAATGTATATTTATTTGGTTTAGACCTTGGTTTTATAGACCCTAAAAAACACCATAGCTCAAAGACCCCCTACGATGATAAAAACTTCTTTGCTTATATAGAGGAATTTAAAAATGTAATACCTGTAAAAGGTAACTTTAGAGATACTGTATATACAGAATATAATTACAATCAATCAAGGCTATTTTTAGAATCCCAGATAAAGAACTACACCATTCTCAACAAAAATTTCCGCAACAAAGACCTAAAAGTCTACAACACTTCCGACGGAGCTTATATAGAACATACTATACCCCTAAAACCAAAAGATTTTGACTCTATCTTTAAAAGCCCCATAAAAAGAAAAGATGATACGGTAAGATTGTTAAAATCAACATTCAAAAAAACATACCTTGCCAAGATAAGCCCAGATGCCATACTAAAAGATTTTGTAAATAGAGCCATAAAAGATTTAGAGCATATAAAAACTTTACACGATGTAAAGATAAACTCTTTAAGAGATTATTTAAGGCTCATCACTCAAGTAAATGCATATATAAGAAATCTAAAAGCAGACTATGCCCTTATAAGAGGTACTATATGGCACTTGCATACTAGAACTTACGCTTTGGTGATGAAAATAAAAAATGAAAAAAAAGCTATAGAGTTTTTAAATTACTCAAACGCCGTAGTAATAGAGTTTTGCGATAAAGCCAAAGAAAAACTACAGTCTATGCTATACTAAATATATGGCAAGAAAGGCTACCAAACGAAAAAAATCCATAGTCATCTTAGATGTATTTTATAATGATCTCCACAACAACGCTTCTTTTATGGGCGGTGGGCAAAAGATGATACTTAAGTTTTACGAGCTTTTAAAAGATAAATACGATATATCTGTGGTGAGTTCTCAAAAGTTTTTTATAGAAAAAGCCAAAAATATCGGCATAAAAACCTATGATGCTTATGCCCCAGCAAATGAAGTAATTAAGGCCTACGAGCAACACTTAAAAGATATTTTAGAAAAAGACTTAATGATTATTAACAACCAAATTACTTTCCAAGAACATCCAAACGTTGTCTCTTGGGTG
>PNJC01000117.1 GCA_002878215.1 Hydrogenobaculum sp.
AAAATGTTTTAATAGCACGTATAAAATTTCTTCTACAGTATCTACAGTAATGTAATATTCATGATGCTGATTGTCTTTTATGAAGTTTAAAATATCTACGGCCGTATCGTTGTTTTTCATGAACTCTATTATTACGTTACTGTCTATCATAAATTTCTTCATATACTTCGCCTATTAGTTCTTCTGCAGATTTATTTGTATTTAGTATGCCTTTTAATTTAGCCAAAGCTATCTCTCTTTTTTTTATGTTGTCTTGATTTTTTAAAAGCTTTTCCACTTCTTCTGAAGTTAGCGAAGTTTTTATGTGCAAACCTTTTTCATCCACAGTTTCTACTATTACTTTACCCATTTGCTGCCTCTAATATTAAATTTAGACTAAAGCTAAAGTTTTTGTTGTGATTAAAACTATTGCATAGTTAGATTCCATAGTTAATATTATAGCATGGGAATTTTTGCGGAAGACTTAATAAACTTTGGCAACTTAATGGAAGCTACCATAGATTTTCCAATAAATCAAAAAGAGTTAGAAAATATTTTAAATGTGCCGGTTTTTTTAGCCCCGCACGTGATGGATGTAGTAGTGAAAAAGAAGTTTTTGGCTTTTAGCAAAGACTATAAGATAAGGTTGAAAGAAGGAGAGTATTTTATAAACGATAGAAAAGCTGGCAAAAGGGCTGTTGGGTTTGATATGCTTTTAGAAAAAGATGTTGAGCTTTTACCAAGCGTTTTTGAAGTTATAGAGGGAAGGCCTTATTTAAATTTTTGGCCTTACATAAAGGCGTCCGAGCTTTATACGAAGGTACCAAATCAATTTAAAGAGCGTGTTATAATAAAAGACTACGAGATTAAAAAGGATGTTTTGGTGTTAAAGCTGGGGGTTCAAAAGTGAAAGGTCTTGTTCATATATGTTGCGCGCCTGATAGTATTTACTTTTTAGAAAAGCTGAAAAACGATTATAAAGATTACGAGTGGATAGGGTTTTTCTATGACCCAAACATTCACCCAAAAACAGAGTACGATTTGAGGCTTGTAGAAACAAAAAGAGTTTGTGAAAAGCTTGGTATACCGCTTATAGAAGGAAAATACGACGACGATGCATGGCTGTTGGCAGTAGAGGGTCTTGAAAAAGAACCAGAAAAGGGTAAACGATGTGAAGTTTGTTTTGATATAAGGCTAAAAGAGTCTTTTGAGGTTGCAAGAAATTTAGGCGCTAGAGCTATTACCACTACGCTTTTAATGAGTCCAAAGAAAAGTATAAATCAGATAAACCATGTGGCTTCTATCTTTTCTAAAGAATACGGTATAGATTTCATAAGCGTAGATTATAGAAAAGGTGGCGGAGTTCAAATAATGCACGAGCTTACAAAATTAAACGAAATATACTCACAAGATTACTGCGGATGCATACACGGGCTTTTTAACCAAAGACCAGATGAAGAAATTTTTATGTGGGCCAAAATGAGCCCCGGTTCTAAAGAGGAGCTTCTTTTTATAAAAAGTATTAGGCTTTTAGCAGAGTCTATGGGATTTTATGCAAAAGAGATAAACTTTAGTTTTTTAGGTTGGGATTTGTTGAGTGGATATATATTTATAGACGATAAACCAATTCCATCTTACGTTAGGTATTATTCAAAACCTACCAACGGTGTTGTGAAGGCAAACATAGATTTTTCCATTTCAAAAGAAGATGTTTTATATCTTACGAAACAAAATGTAAAGATAATATTCTCAAAAGAGTTTGTTGCTGATAACAAAGATGTTTCACCGTGTTTTATAGTAAGCGAAGAATACAAAGCACCCCTTCTAAACTCTAAAAAGATAAAAGCACATATCAAGTCTCAGCTTTCTTATAAAGATTCTACTGTTTTGATAATCTCTAAAAGTCCTATTCAAAATATATTTAGTATAAAAGCCTACAAAACCTACGAAGGGTATTTTGACAAACCAAGCTTTGATGTAGAAGATATATTTTTAAACTTGAAAGAAGATGAAGCTGTTGCTTTTGTAGGGGCTTTTGATATGGGAGGATATGAAAAACTTACGGAGTTTTTTGATGGAAAAGAAATTTATTATAATAGCGGGTCCTTGTGTAATAGAGTCTTATGAGCTTTGCTTTGAGGTGGCTTCTCATCTAAAAGAACTTTCCTTAAAATATAAAGAGTTTGATTTTGTGTTTAAGGCTTCTTTTGATAAAGCCAATAGGACGTCTATAAATTCTTACAGAGGACCTGGACTTGAGAAAGGTCTTGAGATTTTAAAGAGAATAAAAGAAGAATTTTCTTTACCGGTTACTACGGATGTGCATGAAACTCATCAGGTAAAACCAGTGTCTGAAGTGGTAGACATTATTCAAGTTCCAGCTTTTTTGTGTAGACAAACAGATTTACTCTTAGCTTGTGCAGAAACCGGTAAAAGTGTAAATGTGAAAAAAGGGCAATTTTTAGCTCCTTGGGATACCAAACATATAATAGATAAGTTAAAATCTAAAAACAAAGACGGTAAATTTTACTTAACGGAAAGAGGTTCTTCTTTTGGTTACAACAACCTTGTGGTGGATATGCGCTCTATGCCTATCATGAGGCAGTATGCAAGCGTTATATTTGACGCTACTCACAGCGTTCAGCTTCCCGGTGGTGCAGGTGGAAGTTCTTCAGGGCAGAGGGAGTTTGTGCCGTACCTCATAAGGGCCGCAGTGGCAGTTGGCGTAGACGGCGTTTTTATGGAAACGCATCCAAATCCAGACAAAGCGTTATCCGATGGCCCAAACTCTATACCTTTGAAAGATTTAGAAAGTATTTTACTTCAAATAAAAGCCATAAAACAAGCTCTAGATGATATAGGAGCACTCTGAATATGGAAAACGATGGAAAAGATGTTGTTATAAAAGAAAATGACGAGTCTCTCGGACAAGAATATAGGAATACAGAAGATTTTGAGACTGTAAAAGATTTTTTCCTTGATTTAAAACAAAGCACTTTTTACCTTTCTTACGCTGAGGAGCTCTACCTTGATTATATTTTAAAAAAGAAAGTTCCTAAGGAGGTTATACTCCAAGGTATAGAAAAATATATGTACAGACTTCCAGAGTTTAAAAGAAGAAAGGCTATGCTTTTTATGTGTGATAACGATATAAATACCTCTATCACAGATTTTATAAGAAGAATGTGGGCAAATTCCGATGAATATTGGTATATAGGAAGATTTGACTTACATATAAAACGATTAAAATACACCGGCTTAGACAAAAAATACGACTTGGATTTAGATAAAACCCCTTATCCTACGACAGAAGAAGAGGCTGCAAGTATTTTAAACAGTATAAAAAGGCGTATTTTTGAAAAAGAATGGCATTTACTAAGTCAAGAAACGAAATCCATTGTTCTTCAAAGATACGAAAAGTTTAAGAAGTTTCCAGAGCTTTACGATAGAATGATTATGGATCACGTCCTACATGTTTTAAATTTGGATTGGATAGACTTGTATGCACTGTCTTAGTCTTTTTTAAAGAAGCAAAAGAATATGGCCAAACATAAAATTTGAGAATGGTAGATACTTAAGATAAAAGACCTTAAACGTCTTTTTGGGGTAGGTTAAGAAGCCATTTCCAAACTTTGGAGTTGTAAATATAATCAATTTTATGAAAGATTTTGTGCATCTTCATCTTCACACGCAATATTCACTTTTAGACGGAGCTATAAAGATAAAGGATTTGGCTAAAAAGGCAAAGGAATACGGCTATAGAGCTGTAGCCATAACGGATCACGGCAATCTCTTTGGTACTATGAGCTTTTACAAAGAGATGAAAAATAACGGTATAAAGCCTATAATAGGTATGGAGGCTTACTTTACTACCGGAAAAAGGACTGAGCACAAGGGAAAAGGTTCCGAAGATAATATAACCGATAGGATAAATCACCATATCATACTTTTGGCAAAAAACGACACTGGACTTAAAAACCTCATGAAGTTATCTTCTATCGCTTTTATTGAGGGCTTTTACTATAAGCCAAGAATAGATTATGAGGTTTTGGAGCAGCATGCGGAAGGTCTAATTGCCTTGACAGCTTGTCTTAAAGGAGTGCCTACTTTTTACGCAGCCCAAGGCAATGAGGAAATGGCTTACTCTTGGGTTAAAAAGTTTAAAGATATTTTTGGAGACGATCTTTACTTAGAGCTTCAATCAAATCATATACCAGCTCAAGAAACCGCCAATAAAACCCTCATAGAGATAGCCAAAAAATACGATGTAAAGTTTGCGGCTACCAACGATTGTCATTATCTTTTGGAAGAAGATTTGAGAGCTCACAACGTGTTGATGGCAATTCAAATGAAAAAAACACTTCAAGAGCTTGGAGAGGATGCTTTTGGGCATTACGATGGTATGCACTTTGCCTCTTACGAGGAGATGGTAAAGAAATTTGAAGGAAAGTGGGACCAATGGGAAAAGGCGCTTTTAAACACCGTTGAGATATCAGAAAAAATTGCCGATTCTTTGAGTATCTTTGAAGATAAGTCTTACAAATTTCCTGAGTTTTTCAAAGGTAACGATATAAGCGTTAATATATCTTCTTACCTTAGAAATTTAGCTGTTGAGGGTCTTAAAAGCCGTATACAAAAGTCTCAAATAAGTAAAAACATACCCGAGAAAGAGTATTGGGATAGGTTAAATTATGAATTGGAAGTAATACAAAATATGGGTTTTGATAGCTACTTCTTAATAGTGTCAGATTTTATAAATTGGTCAAAATCAAACAACATACCCGTGGGTCCTGGGAGAGGTTCTGCGGCTGGTTCTTTGGTAGCTTTTGCTTTAAACATTACAGATGTTGATCCATTGAAGCATGGGCTTATCTTTGAAAGATTTTTAAACCCAGAGCGTATATCTATGCCAGATATAGACGTAGACTTTTGCATGGACAACAGGGATAAGGTTATAGAATATGTAAAAGAAAAATACGGCAAAGATTCGGTAGCTCAGATAATTACCTACAATACCATGAAAGCTAAACAAACTCTTAGGGATGTGGCTAGAGCCATGGGTATGGCTTACAAAGATGCCGATGTACTAGCAAAGCTTATACCTCAAGGCAACGTCCAAGGCACTTGGCTGAGTCTTGAAGAGATGTATATAACGCCCATAGAAGAGTTGATGGAAAGATATGGACATAGAGGGGATATTGAAGATAACGTAAAGAAATTTAGAGATCTTGCCAAAAAAGACCCTCAGATAAAAGAGCTTGTAGAAATCTCTATAAAACTTGAAGGTCTAACAAGACATACATCTTTACATGCCGCTGGTATTGTGATAGCTCCTAAGCCTCTTATAGAGTTGGCACCTCTTTATCTTGATAAATCGGTAAAAGACGATAGTAGTGGAAACATAGCTACTCAATACGATATGGCTCATCTAGAAGAGCTTGGGCTTGTTAAAATGGATTTTCTTGGATTAAAAACTCTTACAGAACTATGGAAGATGAAGGAGCTTGTAAAACAAAACAAAGGTATAGATATTGATTTCTTGTCTTTGGATTTTAACAACAAAGAAATTTATGATTTTCTAGCTACCGGTGAAACTATAGGGGTGTTTCAACTTGAATCAAAGGGTATGAGGGAGCTTATCAAACGTTTAAAACCAGACAGATTTGAAGATATTGTAGCAGCGTTAGCCCTTTATAGACCCGGACCTATCAAAAGTGGGATGGTGGATAAATTTATAAATAGAAAACTTGGTAAAGAGAAAGTTGTATACGAATTTGAAGAGCTTGAGGAAGTGCTAAAAGAAACGTACGGTCTTATCGTCTATCAAGAGCAGATAATGTTTATATCAAATATTCTTGCTGGATTTACAATGGGCGAAGCTGATAATTTACGAAAGGCCATAGGTAAAAAGAAAGCCGACCTTATGGCAAAGATAAAGGATGACTTTATAAGAAGAAGCTGCGAGAGAGGATACCCTGCCGATAAAATAGAAAAACTTTGGTCTGAAATAGAGGAGTTTGCTTCTTATTCTTTCAACAAATCTCATTCTGTAGCTTACGGTTATATATCTTTTTGGACTGCTTACATGAAGCTTTATTATCCAGATGAGTTTTACACCGTTAAATTTTCTACAGAGAATTCTGATAAAAAGTTTATAAACCTTTTAAAAGATGCAAAGTCTTTTGGTATAAAAGTATTACCCCCAGATATAAACAAATCAGACGTGGACTTTAAGATAGAAGCTCCAAGACATATAAGGTTTGGACTTGGAAGAATAAAGGGTGTTGGTGAGGATACCGCAAGACATATAAAATCTATGCAAGAAAAAATTGGAAGAGACTTTTCAAGTTTTCAAGATTTTACCAAAAATACGGACAATAGGAAAGTAAACAAAAAAGTTTTGGAAGCTCTTTCAAAAGCAGGAGCCTTTGATAGCCTTATAGAGAAAAGCGGTTATAAAAATAGAGAGGATTTTCTCTCAAGGCTTTTGAATTCTCAAGATATATCAAGCATAGCTCAAAGGTCTTTGTTTGGTATGAAAGCTTTGAAATCTACAGAGCAAACAGAGCAAACCTCTTCTATAGATATATTAAAGCTAGAAAAAGAGGTTCTTGGTTTTTATATATCTGGGCATCCGTTGGATAAGTACAAATGGATTTTATCTCACAATAAAGATATAACAAATATAGAAGATATAGATTTTGATACTACGCCAAACCAAAGTATAGACGATGAGGCTGGGCAAAGCGCATCGGCAGAATATACGCTTGTGGGTGTTATAAGTGACTTACAAATTAAAAAAACCAAGAACGGTTCTTACATGGCCATCTTTAATCTTGTGGACAAAACAGATATTGTTGAAGTTGTGGTTTTCCCAGATAGGTACGCATCTTCTGAGAGTTTTATAAAAGAAGATGAAGTGGTGGTGGTAAAGGGCCTTTTAGACATAGACATTGAAAACGAAAACCTCAAGATAGTGGCAAATGAGCTTTATTCTGTAGATTCCTTGCTAAATCAATACAACACTTTAACTCTTAAGATAGATGAGGAAAAGGCAAGAAATGGCTTTTTGGAAAAGCTTAAACTTATGCTAGACAAATATACGCCTAAGGCTAACGAAGATGTTATAAAATCTCAAAAAGTTGTTTTGGAGCTAGACGCTTCTTCTTATAGAGCTATAGTGCAAACCTCTAAAGATGTGGTGCTTTCAAAAACCCTCATAGATGAACTCAACAAACATGGTATAGAATTTTCTTTAGCATCTTAACAGAAAATTAACAATTGTTTTTTATAATAAAAGCATCAAAACTTAAGGAGGTTTGTATGAAGTTAAAACAAGTGCTGGCATTAGCTGTTTTTGCTGGTAGTCTTCAAGGGGCTATGGCTTGGACTATAACAGGAGCAGGTTCTACCTTTGTAGCACCGCTCATGCAAAGATTGGCTCTTCACTTTAAGCAAGCTACAGGAAACCATGTAAACTACCAAAGCATAGGCTCTGGCGGTGGTATACTCCAAGCTACGAAAAGAACCGTAGATTTTGGTGCATCTGACGCTCCGTTAAAACCAGAAGAGTTAAAGCGAAGAGATCTAATTCAGTGGCCAGATGCTATAGGTGCTGTGGTAATGGGTTACAACATACCAGGCGTTGGAAACTATCAGCTTCACCTCACCGGTAAACAAATATGCGATATCTATATGGGTAAAGTAAGGTATTGGGACGATCCAGAGATAAAAGCCACAAATCCAAAACTAAATTTACCACACATACCAATAACACCAGTCCATAGAGCAGATGGTTCTGGTACTACTTGGATATTCACAAACTATCTTACAAAAGTATGTCCAGCTTGGGCACAAAAGGTAGGTTTCGACACCTCTGTGGCATGGCCTGTGGGTATAGGTGGTAAAGGTAATGAGGGTGTAGCAAACTACGTAATGAGAGTTAGAGGTGCTATAGGTTATATTGAATACGCTTACTTCAAACAAAACCACTTCAACGTTGCAGTCTTAGAAAACAAAGCTGGTTGGTGGGTAGCCCCTACGATGCAAACCATGATAGCGGCTGCCAAACAAGCAAATTGGAACGAAGCTATGAAACACGACTTTTATATGGAGCTTCCAAATCCTCCAGGTAAATACTCCTATCCTATAGAAGGTCCTACATTTGCACTGCTTCCAAAGGGCAAAAATACCAACTCTTACGTATTGCAATTCTATACATGGGTATTTAATCATGGCGACGCTGACCTAAGGGCTCTTGATTACATCACGCTTCCAGATTTTGTCAAGAAAGATATAATGGCTTCTTGGAAAAAGCAAGGTCTAAGCTGGTAATTAAGTTGGTAATAACTAAAGGATTATAATATGATAGAATTAAAAGATAGCGGGGCTATAAGCCCCGTTTCTTCTATGAAAAGAAACGGTAAGGTAGGAAATACTTTATTTAAAATTGCGGCTTTTACAGCAGCGGCTTTGATTCCACTTGTGGTGATAACTATTTTTGTCGTCCTTTTCATAGAGGCATACCCTGCTATAAAAGTTTTTGGTGTGTGGCATTTTATTACCAGTAAAAGCTGGGATGCCGTTAACAATCACTTCGGAGCTTTTACGCCGCTTTTTGGTTCTATATACGTTACAATATGGGCTTTTATATTTGCTGCGCCCATAAGCATAGGAGTAGCTATATTTATAACTGAGTTGGCTCCCCATTGGTTAAAACCTATAGTTACCACCGCTATTGAGCTTTTAGCGGCAATCCCGACTGTTATATATGGTATGTGGGGTCTTTTTGTATTGGCTCCATTTATGCAAAATCATGTAGAACCTTGGATACTAAACCATCTTGCTACGTTACCGATAATAGGATTTTTGTTTAACGGTCCTGGTATAGGTATAGACACATTTACAACGGCAGTTATACTTTCTATTATGATTACGCCTTTTATGTCTTCGCTTATAAAAGACGCTTTCTCTTTGGTGCCGGAGGTGGTTAAAGAGTCTGCCTATGGGCTTGGTGCCACTAGGTGGGAAGCAATAAGAAAAGTGGTTATGCCCTACGTTTCTTCTGGTATATTTGGTGCTGGTATATTTGCTATAGGTAGGGCTTTGGGTGAAACTATGGCGGTGTCTTTTGTAAACGGCAACAACCATAACCCTGGTAGTTTCTTGGATATGCTATCTTTGTTAAATTCCGTAACTACCATAACAGTTACATTGGCGGATGAGTTTACGGAAGCTGAGTCACATCTTTATTTATCAGCTTTGTTTTATATAGCTTTGATACTTCTTGTCATATCCTTTAGTACTCTTGCTGTAGCAAAGTTTATAGTGTGGAGATTGGAAAGAAGATGGAAAACGTAAGAATCAAATCAAGGGTTTTAAAGAGCAACGTTATAATGATTTTATCTACGTTAGCAGCTTTATACGGTATAGTGTTTTTGGGGTGGATACTTGTTTCTATTATTTACCATGGATATGAATATTTAAATCTCGATTTCTTCACCAAAGACCCAGTCCCGCCTGGTATGCCTGGTGTTGGTGGACTCAGGATGGCTTTCATAGGTCAATTTATAATTACCACTATAGCTGCTTTCATAGGCACACCTATAGGGATTATGGCTGGGATATTTTTGGCTGAGTACGGTAGAGGTACTTGGTGGGCTATGTTTATAAGAAATTTGGCAGACATCGTCATATCTATGCCGGCTATAGTTATTGGTGCTGCTGTCTATGTAGTGCTTGTGGCACCTCTTCAAAGTTTTAACGGCTTATCTGGTTCTGTGGCTCTTTCAATCTTATCGCTTCCTTATATTACAGTAGCTACCGACGAGATGCTAAAACTTGTGCCGAAGGAGATGAGAGAGGCTGCCTACGCTTTGGGAGCTTACAAACACTATGTGATAAAAAAAGTTACCATGAGGGTGGCTAAAACCGGTATACTTACTGGTGTTATACTAGGTCTTGCCAGGATGGCAGGTGAAGCGGCGCCTCTTTTGTTTACTTCTTTTAACAACGACCATACAACCTTTAATCTTTTAAAACCTATGGCTACTCTTACTATAACTATATTCATATACGCCACAGGTCCATACCACGAATGGCACGAACAAGCCTGGGCGGCGGGATTTGTTCTTACGTTAGGCGTCTTGGTGGCGGTTATAATAGCCAAATACTTGGTGCATGGAGGATCTTTTACCGCACCTTTTATGTATGTGGCAAGGCGTATTACAAAGATAAACAAAGGTTAAAGGAGGCTTGGTGCATATGAGCAGTGTAATAGCCATTGAAAGCCCTAAGATTGATATAAGAAACTTAAATTTTTACTATAATAAAAGCTTAGAACCAGCTTTAGAGAACATCAATATGCCAATACCAGACAAAAGGGTAACTGCTCTTATAGGCCCTAGCGGATGTGGTAAAACTACGCTTTTAAGATGTTTAAACCGTATGCATGATCTTTACCCAGGCATAAAGTACGAAGGAGAAATAATCTTTGATAACACCAACATACTATCAAAGTCTACGGATTTGATAGTCTTAAGAAGCAGAATAGGTATGGTTTTTCAAAAGCCTACTCCCTTCCCAATGTCTATATTTGAGAATGTAGCTTTTGGTCTTAGGTTGATGGGTATCAACAATAAAACTGAGTTAAAAGATAGGGTTGAAGCTGCTATAAAAATGGCTGCTCTTTGGGACGAGGTGGGCAATAGGCTCAACGAGAACGCTTTTTCCTTATCCGGAGGTCAACAGCAACGCCTTGTTATAGCAAGGGCTATAGCGGTGAACCCTGAGGTGCTTTTGTTTGATGAACCGACGTCTGCACTTGATCCAATATCAACGGCAAAAATAGAAGAACTTATCATAGAGCTTAAAAAAAGAATGGCTATTGTGATAGTAACCCATAACATGCAACAAGCCGCTCGTATAGGAGACTATACGGCTTTTATGTATTTGGGCAAGCTTATAGAGTTTGATAAAACGGAGACAATCTTTACAAATCCAAAAGAAAAACTTACGGAAGACTATATAACTGGTAGATTTGGATAAAGAGGGCTTTTATGTTAAAATATATCAAAGATGAAACATATATATCTTATAAGACATGCTCAAAGTGAATACAATGAAAAAGGTATATTTCAAGGCAGTTTAGACAGCGCTCTTACGCCTCTTGGATACGTTCAAGCAAAGCTTTTGTCTTTGGCTTTTAAAAATAAAAAAATAGATGTTATATACTCATCTTTCCAAAAAAGAGCTTTAAAGACGGCAATATTTCTGTCAAAAGCTCTAAACAAAGAAATAATTGTGGAGCCTCGCATAAGAGAGATATCTTTTGGAGAGTTAGAGGGTAAAAACTTTATACAGATGTTTGTAGAGCACAAAGATATGATGATGGCTTGGTCCAAAGACCCTTTGGAAAACCCTCTTCCTACCCAAGAAACCAAAGAGTCTTTTTTAAAAAGAGTGAGAGAGTTTATAGATATTGTAAAAGCCCAAAAACATGAGCATATAGCCGTTGTCTCTCACGGCGGATTTATACATGGGTTTATCATGGAAGCTACAAAGTTTAGAGCACCGCTTTGGAACATACACACGGATAACACCGGCGTTTCTAAATTGAGGCTTGTAGGCGATAGGTTTTACATAGAATATCTCAACAACACTTGTCATCTTTTATGAGTAAATATAGAAAAGGTAAGCTAAAGCTTGAGCATCACACGTTGGAGGGTTTTGATAAGTATATAAGACCGATTTTGGAGATTGATATAGTAGAAGCTGTAATACCTGGAAGGATTTTTAGAAACAACAAAGGAAGAGGATCTAAAGGTCTTTTTTTACAATATGAAACTTCTTCTGGTTTTAAGCTTTTGTATAAAAATGGCACCTCTGTCCAAGAGGTGTTTGTGGTTTGTAGCGATAGGGAAAGATTTAAATGTATTTTTGAAGATCTATACAAGGAGTAAATTATGAATCTTTTAAAATTTGGTTACATAGGCATATTTTTGGTGGGCCTTATAGAGTCTAGCGTGTTTCCTCTTTCTACACTGCCTCTTATGACCGCTGGTACGGTTTACAAGATGAATATCTATCTTGTGGCTTTTTGCGCGCTGTTAGGTGATTTTATAGGGGCTTCTATAGTATACTACATAGGTTATAACTACGGCTACAGAGCTGTATCTAGGTTTGTTTCTGAAAATAAATTTAGAAAGACCGAAGCCCTTTTCCATAAGTACGGTGCTTTTGCAATATTGATAGGAGAACCTTTCTATGTGATAAACTGGATAGCTGGCATACTAAGGTTTGGTTACTATAGGTTTATAGCGATGGCTCTTTTGTCTAGGGCTTTTAAGCTGATTGTATTTGCGTTTTTTGGTAAGGCTTTGGAAAGATTTTTATAGGCTTTTCCTTTTTTTTGATACTTTGTCCAATATACCTTTGAGATTTTCTTTGTTTTTGTCTTTTATTGCTTGTTCTAATATATCTAATTGTTTTTTGAAAAGCTCTATACTTTTTAATACATTTTCTTGGTTGTATAGAAAAATATCTGCCCAGAGATCCGATTGACTAGCGCCTATTCTGGTGGTATCCAAAAACCCCTGCCCTACGTAGTTTTTGTACTCTTCTGGCAACGTCTTTGTAAGAGCGTAAGCTATTAGGTGTGGAAGATGTGATGTAACTGCGAATATCTCATCGTGGGTTTTTGCACTCATAACCTCTACTTTAGCTCCTATATGCTCCCAGAATGTTTTTACTTTTTCTATATGCTCTTCTTTTGATATATCAGTAGGACAAACTATCGTTAGTCTATTTGAAAATAAATCTTTTGATGCATTTTCAAAACCGTTTTTATGAGATCCAGCTATTGGATGAGAGCCAACGTATCGTTCTTTAAAAATAGGTTTGAAAACACTTTCCGGATATTCTTTTACAGAAGCCACATCTGTTATTACGGCGTCTTTTATGTGTTCTTTTATATCTTTTGCCACATTTTCTAGGGTAGATATTGGATTGCAAAATATTACAAAATCGTATTTTACGCCCTCTTTAAATATTCCATCTATCAAACCGTTTTCTACTGCGGTTTTTAGCGTTTCTTGGTCTTTATCTAAAGCGTATAGATGCTTTGATAGTTTCTTGCTTTTAATATCAAAAGCTAAAGACCCACCTATGAGACCAAGACCCACTATTAGGGTGTTATAAAACATTTATTTTACTACCAACATGTTTGTTTTTATGTAGTGAAATACAAATGTAGTGGTGCTTCCCATGAAAAAGTGAACAAGCCTTTTCTTGTGAGAACCAAGTATTACCAAATCTATTTTTAGTTTTTCCGCGTTTGATACTATACCTTCTTCTGCTACGGCTTTTTCTATTATAAGCTCAAAACCGTAATCTTTTGAGAGTTTCTCAAACTTTTCTTTCTTAGAGCCAAACTCATCGGCATGATATAAAAATATTTTTGCGTTGTATACGTTGTTTAAATTTTTGGTAAAATCAAGCAGCTTATCGTCTTCGTCTTTGCCGTCATGACAAATCATTATGTTTTCTATTGGTTTATACTCGTCTTTAAAAGCTACAAAAACCGGACATTTCGCTCTTTTAATCACCTGCTCTGAAGTAGAGCTTATATGTATGCCTTTTATACTTTTGTCGTGATCAGGTTTTCCAACAAATATAATATCTTCCAAATCACCTTGTGAAGCAATCTCTTTTGCTGGATTTCCCCAGGTTTGAAGCGTTGAAACTTTGGCGTTTAATTTTCTTCCAAGGGCGCTAAACTCATCTAAAAGCGCTTCTGATTCTTTTTCTAAAAACTCTTTCACTTTTGCACTTATACCCTCATAGTAAGAAAAGCCCAAAACCCCAGCTAAATCTGCCAACAGGCTTTCTTCGGTCAACGTACTATCTAAAACGTGTATTCCTACTACAGGTATGTTTAACTTCGAACCCAGCTCAAGTCCGTATTGAGAGGCCACAAAAGATGGTTTTGAACCGTCTAAGCCCACTATCACTCTTTTAAACATCTAAGTTTCTTACCTCCTTGGCGTAGGTCTCTATAAACTCTCGCCTTGGTTCTACGTTTTCACCCATCAGTATAGAGAATATTCTATCCGCTTCTGCCGCATCTTCTAAGGATACTCTTAGTAGCCTTCTGGTGTTTGGGTTCATGGTGGTTTCCCATAGCTGTTCTGGGTTCATTTCACCAAGACCCTTGTATCGCTGTATTTCTATGCCGTCTTTTACAAAATTTATTATGTCTTGATAAAGGTCTTCTACTGGTTTTTCTATATTTTTAACTTTATGCCCAAGTTTTAGGCTTATAGGGTAAGAGAAAAATTCTTTGTGCTCTTCAAACAGCTTTTTGTAAGTGCCGGAAGTAAGAAAATCCACATCTATAATGCTGAAGTTTTGATAGATATCGTATATGACTATAGAGTAAGAGCTGTCAAAGTCGTCGTATTTTAATTTGGCGCTACTTACACTTTTTATGGATTGTATATCTTGCAATAGCTTTTTAGCTTTTTGCTCATCTTTGAGATAGCTTTCGTCTATTTTGTTTGACAAGAGGTAGGTTATCACATCTTTGTTTCTTTTGTTTAGTATTTGAGCTATTGTGTTGTGTTGCTCTTTTATAGTATTTAACATGTTTATCAGTACATCACCTCTATAGGTGTTTGATTTGGCGTCTGTTATAGACACATCGGTCCTTATGATGTTTAGTAAAAATTTTTCTAGTTCTTTATCGTCTTTTATGTAAGTTTCTTTTTTTCCTATTTTCACTTTGTAAAGCGGTGGTTGTGCTATATAAACATGGCCATTTTCAATAAGTTTTGTCATAAATCTATAGAAAAATGTAAGCAAAAGAGTCCTTATGTGAGAACCATCTACGTCAGCGTCTGTCATTATTATGGTTTTGTGATATCTAAGGGCGCTCAAATCTATGTCTTCTCCTATATTACAACCCAGGGCTGATATAATTGCTCTTATTTCTTCGTTGGAAAGGGCTTTGTCTATCCTAGCTTTTTCTACGTTTAGTATTTTACCTTTTAATGGTAATATAGCTTGGAACCTTCTGTCTCTACCTTGTTTTGCAGAACCACCTGCCGATTCTCCCTCTACTATAAAAATCTCACATTTTGATGGGTCTTTTTCGGAACAATCCGCCAATTTACCCGGCAAAGATGTATCTTCTAAAAAAGATTTTCTTCTTACCAAATCTTTTGCTTTTTTAGCAGCTTCTCTTGCTAAAGCAGCTTCTATGGCTTTTTCTACTATGAGTTTTAAAATGTCTTGATGTTTTTCAAAATAGTCTGTTAAAAATTCTACCGTTATTGATTCTACTATAGTTTTTGTTTCTTGGTTGCCAAGTTTTGTTTTGGTTTGGCCTTCAAATTGAGGTTCTGGTACCTTACAAGATACAACAGCTACAAGACCCTCTCTTAGGTCTTCGCCTGTAAACATTTCTTTTAGTTCTTTTGATATTTTTATATTTTGGGACAGTTTTGACACCACCTTTGACAACGCACTTCTAAAACCTGTGACGTGAGTACCGCCTTCTATGGTTTTTATGTTGTTTACAAAGCTTTCTAAAGATTCTTTGTAGTCTTTGGTATATTTAAAGGCGATTTCTACCAAAGTACCATCTTTCCCAGATTCTATGTAGATTACATCGTTAAAAAGAGGTTCTTTACCTTCTGCAAGGTACTCTACTAGCTCTATAATGCCTTTTTCAAATTTATAAACAAGATGCTTGTCTAACCTGTCGTCTATTATTTCAAACGTTACGTTTTTGTTAAGGTAAGCTAGTTCCCTTATCCTTTTTTCTACTATGTCAAACTTTATTTTTGTGGTTTCAAATATTTCAGCGTCTGGTTTAAATGTAATCTTTGTGCCTCTTTTTGTAGTATCCCCTATAACTTTAAGCTCTGTTTTAGGTACTCCTCTTTCATACTCTTGTCTATATATCTTGCCGTCTCTGTAAACTTCTACTATGAGCCACTCCGAAAGCGCATTTACAACGGAAGCACCTACACCGTGAAGCCCACCGGAGTATTGATAAGCTTTTTTATCAAACTTTCCACCAGCACCAAGCACTGTTAAAACAACTTCTACCGCTGGTTTTCCTACGTCTTTATGTATGTAAACGGGTATACCTCTGCCGTTGTCTTCCACTGTCACAGAATCGTCTTGGTGTATGTGCACTCTTATATGGGTGGCGTAGCCCGCCATCGCTTCGTCAACAGAGTTATCTACTATTTCCCATATAAGGTGATGAAGCCCTCTTTCGGAGATATCTCCTATGTACATTGAGGGGCGTAGTCTTACGTGTTCTAATCCAGTAACAACTTTTATCGCATCTGCGCCGTATTCTTGCATTATAATTATTATACCATCTTAGGTTTGTTTGATTTTCTTAAAAGCCCAAAACTTTAACATTGACAAAATTTATATTAACATTTAAAATCAGATTGGATGGGCGAAGCTTCTATTAAGAAATGTTATCAATGCGGTATAAGCATATCAGGAAATCCTATAGTTTTTAACGTAAAAGGTGTAGATAGAGAATTTTGCTGTACTGGATGTTATCTTGTAAACAAGATATCTGGAAACGAAACAAGTCAAAGCGTGCAGAAGTTTTTTATAAAGTTTGGCATAAGCTTTTTCTTGGCAGGCTATGTGATGATGTTGTCTTTCACCATATACGGCGGTGACGTATCAAAAACATCCCATGACCCCATAGTAAGACTCACAAACTACTTTTTGCTTTTACTCTCTACCCCTGTTATGGCACTAATTGGCTTTGATTATCTTGTAAACTCTATAAAAGCGCTACTTAGAAAATCGATTACCACAGACCTTTTGATAGCGATAGGTGCTTTTTCGGCTTACGGGATTTCTGTTTATTCTACGCTTATGGGTGTTGGTACCCCTTACTATGAAACTGCTACTATGATAGTGGCTTTGTCGGCTTTTGGAAAGTTTATAGAGGCTTTTGGTAGGTATAGGGCTGCTAAAAGCATCGGAGAGACCAAAGACCTTTTACCAAGCTACGCTACGGTTGTAGAAAATAATGCCGAAAAAATAGTCAGGATAGACGAGGTAAAAATAGGAGATATTGTCAAAGTAAAACCCGATGAAATAATACCTGTTGACGGGGTTGTAATTGAAGGAGAAGGGTTTGTAAAGGAAAGTTTTTTTACAGGCGAGCAAAAACCAGTGGCTAAGTTTGAAGGCGACAGCGTTTATGCTGGGAGTGTTAGCATAGATGGTAGTTTTTTGATAAAAGCCATAAACGATTTTAATTCAAATACTATAAACAAGATTATAGAAAATGTAGAAATTGCTAAAATTTCTTTTGCACCCGAAAAGAACATAGCGGACAAGATATCGGCTATATTTGTTCCCACTATCATAACGCTTTCTCTCATAACATTTGGTTTTTGGTACTATAAGGCTGGTTTTGATAAGGCGCTGATGAGTTCTTTGGCGGTACTTTTGATAGCTTGCCCTTGTGCTTTCAACGTGGCGGCACCTTTGGCTCTTTGGAATGCGGCAAACTCCTTGGCAAGGCGTGGCATAATCCTGCAAAACCTAAGAGCCCTTTACAGTGTTAGGTATATAAACGAGGTGCTTTTTGATAAAACAGGCACAATAACTTTAGAAAACTTAGAATATAGCGGCTACAATCAGTTTGGCGATGAAAAAGATTTCATCAAAAAGGTAGCTTCTATAGAAAACTACTCAAAGCACCCTATAGCTAAAAGTTTGTTAAATTATTATCAAGGGGATTTTTTAAAACCATCAAAGGTTAGGATAATACCCGGTTATGGTATAGAGGCTTTTATAGAAGATAAGAACTGGCGTATAGGCTCTAAGGAATTGATGGAAAGTATGGGTATAACACCAAGGGCGTGTGAAGAAAATTTATCTTGTGTATATGTGGCGGTGGATGGTAAGTTGGAAGGGATACTTTATTTTAAGCAAAAGATAGATGAAAACGCGTTAGAGGCTATAAAGAGGTTAAAGCGTATGGGTTACAAGGTAGGGCTTATCTCTGGAGACGAGAGGGCTTTTGTGGAAGAGTTTTCTGATATTTTTGACGAACTTTATTGGTCTTTAAAACCCCAAGACAAACAAAGAGTTGTAATAGATAAAAAGGCAAAGGGATCAAAGATAATGTATGTAGGCGATGGCATAAACGACGCTCTTGCCATGGCGGTTAGCGATGTTAGCGTAGCGGTGGCAAACGCTTCTGGTGTTGCAAGAATATCTGCTGGTATATTGCTTTTTAACAGAAATCTAAAAGCTATACCCTGGATTATAAAATTTTCTAACAACGTTAAGAAAATAATTTATACAAATTTTATATGGGCTAGCGTATACAATACGTTTGGCATTGCTTTAGCTATGGCTGGACTTATACAACCAATATGGTCAGCAGTTTTTATGATAATAAGCAGCGTAAGCGTGGTCTACAACTCCTCAAGGATAGAAAATATGTAAGCATTAGCGTTTTATGCTGTATTCTATCTTTCTAATCATCTCTTCAGATATGTAAAACCCGATTTCTTTAAGTTCCAGAATTTTGTTTATAGGATTTTCTATTAGACCTTTTCTATATGCTTCTATGATGATGCCTATTGTACCGATTATTTTGGTGTTTGGTATATATTCTCTAGCAAATTCTCTTGGTTCTTTGTTGT
>PNJC01000101.1 GCA_002878215.1 Hydrogenobaculum sp.
GAATCGTAGGTGGACACCAAAAGTTGTTCTGTGCATAGGTTTGTGGTAAGGATTGTCCCAGTATGTTTGTTTGGATGTCTTATGTTGATGGGGTCTTTGAATGTGTACCAAGGTTCTCCAGTTTGTATGGTGTTTTCTATGGCTTCTTTAAATAGCTCTACAGCTTTTATCTTTTTATGCCTTATCTTTCCTGATAGGGCTTTTCTTATACATTTTGAATATTCTCTAGAAAACTTTTTGCCGTAGGTACTAACCAATTTTGGACAGTCTGCTGGGTCAAAAAGATACCAGTCTCCATTTTCTTCTACCCTTCTCATAAACTCGTCGTTTAAGAAGAGTGCAATTTTTAGGTTCTTAAACCTTTGGGAATCATCGCCCCATTTTCTTTTTGTCCTTACAAAATCAAACACATCAAGATGCCAAGGCTCTAAAGAAGCTAAGGCAGAACCCCTTCTTCTTCCGCCTTGAGATACCGCTGTTATCGTCTCGTCTATTATCTTTAAAAACGGTATTATACCCGAAGATTTTCCTTGAATGCTTCTTATTATTGAGTCTTTTGCTCTTAGCTTTGTAGCAGGTAGCCCAACTCCTCCGGCGTGTTTGTTTAGCATACCTACTTGTTTTACAGTTTCAAAGATTTTAGAAAGATCGTCTTCAAAATCCACCACAAAGCAAGAAGAAAGCTGTGGAAACCTTGTGCCAGAGTTAAAAAGTGTTGGAGTGGATGGGATAAACTCCATGCTTGACATCATGTGATAGAACTCTATAGCCCAATGGTTTCTATCTTCAGGAGTTTTTTCTACCAGAGCCACGCCCATTGCCACTCTCATCCAGAACCATTGAGGTGCCTCTAATATGTTTCCAGTATCTAAATCTTTTATGAGATATCTATCCATGAGGTTGTAAAGGCCGTTAAACTTTAGAAGCTGATCTCTTTTGGGCACTAACTCAAGAGCAAGCATTTCAAGGTCATAGTAAGAAGCTAGCTTTTCATCTAAAAGCCCAAGCTCTACGGCGTTGTCTATATAGTCTATAAAAAGCTCTTTGTAAGCTTTCTTAGGCGAATACATCCCGCCAAAAGCTTGCTTGTATATTCTTTGTAAAAGCACGTTTCTTGCCATAGCGTCGTATATTGGATCATCTATTGCTCTTGATAAAAGAGAATGCAGGATGCTTTGGAATATCACAGAAGTTTCTATACCGTCAAATAGGTTTATCTCTATATCTTCCATTATCTCATCTATGTTGATTTCATTTAGGTCTTCCATTGTCCATTCTTCTATATCTTGGGCAGATACATCTTTTGCGGTTTTCCACTCTTTTAGCAAAGATAAAGCGTTTTCTAAGACTGTCCTTATCTTTAAAAGGTCCAACTTTTCTCTTGCGCCCGAACGTTTAATAACTTCCATGGTGTAACCTCCTAAACTTTTAATTTAAATATAAAAGAAATTTGTTGTTTTAAAAGCCTAAAAATATTCACTATACTTTTGGTATTCTTTTTATTATATTCCAAAGTCTTCTCATATCTAAAGCTTTTGGATTCTGTTTTAGGGCTTTTGTTAAAAACTCAAAACCTAAAGATTTCTCTTTGAACCTAAAAGCAGTTTCAGATATGCTAAGATACATATTGGCATCGGCTATATCTTTGTGCATCTCGTACACCTTCATTGTATAATAAAAATACTCTTTTGACCGGCTTGTCCTTTTGCTGTGTTCTCTTATTCCTACGGTGTTTTTGTCTATAAGCTCTATGCTAAGCCCTTTTTTGTAGTATCTTAAAAAAAGCTCCCAGTCTTCTCTTTGGTGAAGGTTTTCGTTAAAACCCAGAAAACTTTCTTTTCTTACCATGATACCGGATGGGTATCCTACCATTCCTCCAAGAATCATACTTTTTAAATCTTTATAAGGCTTTTTTGATACTCTTATTATTTTGCCTTCTTCATCTATAAAAGTCCTTGGTATAGAATAAACCAAATCTTCATCTTTTTTTGATAGCTCTTCAAGGTGGTTTGGAAAATATACATCGTCTGCGTCTAAGAATGCTACAAAATCACAAGCGCTTTCTTTTACCCCTAAGTTTCTTGAATAGCTTCTTCCTTTGTTCTTTTCGTTTGTTAAAAGCCTAAAATCAAAAGGTAGTTTTATATCTTTTAAAATCTCTTTTGTGTTGTCAGAGGACCCATCGTCTATTACTATAAGCTCCTTTGGAAGGTATGTTTGATTTTTTACAGAGTCTATGGCTTTTAGTAAAAATTTAGAAGCGTTGTAGGATGGTACAACTACGCTTATGCATTTCACAATACTTCTATGCTAAAATGCTTGTTGGTATAAACGCATATATCTGATG
>PNJC01000009.1 GCA_002878215.1 Hydrogenobaculum sp.
ATTATAGTATCAACACCCACTGGGTCTACCGCTTACGCTCTTTCGGCTGGAGGGCCTATACTCACCCCTGAGCTTCAAAATATGTTGCTAGTACCTATATGCCCTCACACTATCTCTGTAAGACCGATAGTTTTATCTTCCGATGCTTTTATAAGCCTAAAACTAGGAGATAAAACAAAAGAAGCTTATCTTACCCTAGATGGTCAAGAGTTTTTTAATGTATCAAAAGAAGATGCTGTATTGATAAAACGTTCAAACACTGTTTGCAAAACAATAAGCTTAGACAATGTAAGTTTTTTCGATGTAATAAGGGATAAGCTTGGTTATGCTTAATCATTGTTTTTATCATTTTAAAGATATTAGAATATTCTTATATTCTTAATTTATGATATCATATTATATTCTATGCGGTTAGAATGTATTAATTATGCTAAATTATTTAATTAGGAGGCGATGATATGAGATTAAAATATATGGCATTTGTGCTTTTAATGTTGGCAGATGCATCTTTTTCTCAGAGCATAAGTTTAGATTACGCCATAAAAGAAGCCCTTCAAAACAACCTTGCCATAAAAGCCAAAAAATACGACGTAAAATCAAAAGAATATCAATTAGAAAGCGTAAAAGGTATGCTTTTCCCAAGGCTTAGCCTACAAACGTCTTTTAACCGCACCAACATAGCCCCTTGGAGCATAATGAACAGAATGGACACAAGAAGCCTTCAATTTCCCCAACCACCACCTCAATTTTTCCAAGCACAATATACAACTCCTTATATGGTAGGTAGTGCTTTTCAATCTATGCAAGACTTTTTTAACAACCCAGGTACCTCACAACTTTATCAAACCCAGCTAACTCTACAAATACCTATATGGATGGGCGGTAAAGTCCAAGCTTACGAAAGTGCCTCTTATCATGCTCTTAAAAGCACTAAAAAAGAATTAAATCAAACAGAGCAAGATATTGTTTACAACGTATATAAAGCATACTTAGGAGGGCTTTTGGCAAAAGAAGGTATAAAACTCGCCACTCAAGCTGTAAACGATGCACAAAAGCACGTAGATATGGCTGAGTCCTATTATAAAACCGGTATGGCGCTTTTCTCAGATACATTAAGAGCAAAAGTATACCTTCATCAAGCAGAACAAAAGCTAGTGGAAGCCAAAAACAACTATAAAACCGCCAAAAGGGCACTATTTTTGTTGATGAATGAGCCTTACCAAGATGTAGATTTAAAAGGAAAGCTTTACTGCCCAAGTCATATAGATAGAAAGGCTCTTATAAGCGCCGTATATCAAAAGCCTCAAATAAAATCTATGGAAGAAAAGCTAAAAGCTTTAAAATCTATGAAAAGAGCGTATTTAGCAGATTACTTACCTCAAGTAGGAGCTTTTGGTTCTTACTCGCTTTTTGACAACTCAACACCCTTTGGAGCCACCGCCAACGGTTATATGGTGGGCGTTGGTATAAATTGGAATCTGTTTGATGGTTTGACAGCTTTTAACAAGATAAGAAGTTTAAACGAACAAAAGCTCATGCTTAGCTCTTACATAGATTACATGGCAAAAGGGTCAATATTTAAGATAAACAAAGCCTTGGCTGATTACGAAAATGCACTGGCTATGATGAAATACGCTAAAAAAGAAAAAGAAGAAGCAAAAGCCACTCTAAAAGTGATGGACCAAAGGTACAAAGTAGGTTTAGCTAAAATAACAGATGTAATAGACGCTGAAACTCAATACGATAAAGCGAGGTTTGACTTTGCAAAAGCCATGTACGATTGCAACTTAGCTTATGTGAAAAGTTTATATCAAGCTGGTCTATTAAACAAGGAGGTAAAGTAATATGAGCGCTCTCAAAAAGTACGTTCTTTATTTTATAATACCAATGGTTGTTATTATACTTTGGCTTGGGGGCTTTTTTGAACATAAGATTTCTCCCGGTGAAAAGCCCATTAAACCAAAAGTGATCTCAAATGTGAAGATTATAACTATAAGCTCTTCTACACCTTTGGAAGAAGAGTTTGACGGTGTAGTGAGTGCCAAAAACCACGCTGCTATTTCTACAAGACTTATGAGCAAGGTTGTAGGTGTTTATGTAAAAGATGGTGATTGCGTAAAAAGAGGACAACTCCTTGTAAAATTAGATACAAAAGATATATCCAGCATGGTAGCTCAGGCTAACTACGGAGCCAAGCAGGCGGAGGATCAAATGAAAGCCGCTGAGGCAAATCTACAAGCCGTATCAAAAACCTATCAAAGGTTTCAAAAGCTTATAAAATCAGGGGCAGTAACAGAACAAGAGTACGATGAGGTAAAAGCAAAGTACGAAGCAGCTAAAGCCATGGTAGAACAAGCTAAAAACGCAATATTGGCTGCTGAAGCTGGAGCATCTGCTGCTGGAGCAAACTTAGCCTATGCGAATATAACCGCCCCATTTTCAGGTTGTATCTATATGAAAAATGTAAACGTTGGAGATATAGCAGCCCCAGGAATGCCACTTATGATGATAGATAAACCTCCTTACAGAGTAGATGTGGCATTGCCAGAAAAGTATATAAACAAGATAACCCCAGGCCAAACTCTTAAAGTGTATATAGGTGGCATAGACAAAACAGTAGAAGGCACTGTAAAAGAGGTATCCAAAGCTTTGAATCCTATGTCCCATACTTTTGATGTAAAAATAGACATACCAAACGAAGATGGTATAACAAGCGGGCTTTATGCAAAAGTCTATATTCCTAAAAGCCAAGAAACTGTTGTCACCATACCAAAAGATGCACTGTTTAAATGGGACGACATAGATGCAGTGTGGCTTGTAGATAAAAACAACATAACCCATATGCAATTTGTAAAACTCGGTCAAAGGGTAGGCGATAGCTACGTAGTTTTATCTGGTTTAAAACCGGGCGATAGGATAGTGGAAGGAAACGTATACAGCGTTTGCGATAAATGTAAGATAGGAGAGTAATATGTACGGGATAGCCGGAAGAATAGCAAAATATTTTATAGATTCAAAACTTACACCCATAATGATAATAGCGCTTTTGGCCCTTGGCATATTTGCAGTAGTAACAACACCAAAAGAAGAAGACCCAGATATAGTAGTACCAATGATAGATATAATGATACCTTACCCGGGGGCTGCTCCAAGAGAAGTAGAAAAAAGAGTAGTTACACCATTAGAGAAAAAACTATGGGAATTAAAAGACATCTCTTACATATACAGCGCTTCTGGTGATGGATATGGTCTTGTGACCGCAAGGTTTCACGTGGGCACAGATCCAGTAAAAGCTTTGGTAGAATTAAACGCAAAGATGATGGCATCTTTAAACTTGGTACCACCCGGCGTTGAACTTCCACCGCTCATAAAAGCAAGGTCAATTGACGATGTACCTATTATGACACTTACTCTGTGGGGAAAAGGTTATGATTACTATTCTTTAAGAAGGATTGCCGATACTTTGGACAACGAACTTAAAACAGTGCCAAACGTAGCTCAGGTAAAGATATATGGAGGCCAGCCAAGAAAGTTAAGGGTGCTTTTAGACCCGGCCAAAGAAGCCGCTTACGGATTGTCTCCTGCTTATATAGTACATATCATCCAAGAAGCAAACCAAGAATTACCAAGCGGTTATATAAATCAAAACAACACCCTTTATTATGTAAAAACCGGAAACTTCATAAGGTCAAAGCAAGATTTAGAGGATTTGGTGGTAGGATGGTACGGCGGAAAACCTGTATATCTAAGAGATATAGCAACTATAACTGACGGTCCAGGTGGTGTTCACGATTATGTAACGATGGGCTTTGGTGCAGCTTCCAAACGTTACGGTTCTCCAATGTATCCAGCCGTCACCATCTCGATTGCAAAAAGAGCCGGTACAAACGCCGTAAATGTAGCAAACGATGTTTTACAGAAAGTAGATTCTTTAAAAGGTACCGTTATTCCATCAAGCTTACACATAACCGTTACAAGAAACTATGGTAAATCCGCTCAAAACAAATCAAACGAACTTATAGAACACCTTTTCATAGCCACAGCATCTGTCATACTTCTTATAGCGGTAGCTCTTGGTCTTAGAGAATCTGCCATAGTGGCAATAGCTGTGCCAGTAACCCTTGCATTTGCTTTATTCTTTAGTAAGCTTTACGGTTTTACAATAAATAGAGTTACGCTTTTTGCCCTTATATTCTCTATCGGTATATTGGTAGATGCTGCTATCGTGGTGGTGGAAAATATCCATAGGTGGTTTGAATTTTTCCCAGAGCTTCCAAAACATGATGCCATTATAAGAGCTACAGACGAGGTAGGTAATCCCACCATACTTGCAACCCTTACCATCATAGCTGCTTTGATGCCTATGGCTTTCGTGGGTGGTCTAATGGGGCCATACATGAGACCAATACCTGTAAACGCAAGCGCCGCGATACTATTCTCTCTATGGGTAGCTTTTACCATAACACCTTGGGCTGCTTACAGGCTTATAAAACATGGACACGATAATCACGATAAAAGCGAAAAACCTATAATAAACATAAAAGAAACGGTATTTTGGAAGCTTTATTGTAAAATGGTAGAACCACTTCTTATATCAAAATCAAAAAGGGTTTTATTTTATATAGCAGTCTGGTCTTTATTAGGCATATCTGTAGCACTCATAATAAGTAGAGCCGTCATAGTAAAAATGCTTCCCTTTGACAACAAATCTGAGCTATCTGTAGTTTTAAACATGCCAGAAGATACTACCGTAGAGCAAACTTATCTTGTAGCTAAAAAAATAGCCGATTATATAGCAAAACAAAAAGAGGTAAAGTATTATCAAATATACGCAGGTGTACCAGAACCTTACGATTTTAACGGCCTTGTGAGACACTATTATCTAAGAACAAGACCTTACTATGCCCAAATAGCTATAGAGCTTGTTGGGAAAGACAAAAGAAAGATGGAATCCCACGCTTTCGCCCAGTACATAAGACCTATGGTGCAAAAAATAGCTTATTCTATGGGTGCATCTTACGTAGGTGTAGCGGAAGTCCCACCGGGTCCACCAGTTTTAGACCCTATAGTTGCTGAAATATATGGTCCTACACTATCTTCTGAAAGAGCTTTTGCCCTTCAAGTTTTAAAGCTTTTCAGACACGATAAAGAAATAACAGATAGCGGTATATATCTTGAGTCAAACGCCCCTCAGATAGATTTTGTTATAGACCAAGCGAGGGCAGCGCAGTTTGGTGTATCTAAAAAAGACATCGTAAGAACCTTAAGAGTTGCTACCGCTGGCTATGAGGCTGGAATTATTCAATCTACAGATACTGAAGCTGTACCCATAGAAGTAAGGATAGCAAGACCTTATAGAACGCTTCAAAATCTTGAAAACTTAGAGATACCAAACAAAAAAGGTCAGCTTATACCACTTTCAAACCTTATAAAAATAGTCAAAAAGCCTATACACAAAACCATATATCACGAAAACCTAAGAAGAGTAGTATATGTAATAGGAGATGTGGCAAAAGGTGCCGGTGCTCCGTTTTACAGCATATGGGATATAAGAAAGAAAGTTTTAAGCATACCAAATCCATACGGCCATGTATCGGAACTCTGGATGTCTTTCCCTAAAATCTCAAATCATATATATGTAAGATGGGGCGGTGAGATGTATATCACTTTACAGGTATTTAGAGATTTGGGTATTGCTTTTGCAGGCGCTCTTTTCATAATTTACATACTCATCGTAGGATGGTTTAAGGACTTCAAAACCCCTGGTATCATCATGTCTCCTATTCCACTGACGCTCGTTGGTATAGTCCCAGGACACTTTATACTACATGCTTTCTTCACAGCAACATCTATGATAGGTTTTATAGCCTTAGCCGGTATAATACTTAGAAACTCTATACTTCTTGTGGAATTTGCAGAGCAAAGGATAAGAGAAGGTGTACCTCTTCATGTAGCAGTAGTGGAAGCAGGTGTAATAAGGACAAGGCCGGTGCTTTTAACAGCAGCAGCTCTCATAGTAGGTGCTTTTGTTATCATATTTGACCCAATATTCAACGGTCTTGCCATATCGCTTATATTTGGTACCATAGCCTCCACAGCTCTTAGTTTGGTGCTTATACCAGTTATGTACTATGGTTCTAAAGTAAAAGGCTTACCGGCAGAAGCTTGCCCATTACCAGAAGAAATAAGCAAAGACCTAAGATCTTAACATACTTAGAGCCCTTCCATGGGCTCTTTGATTGTAAATTTATCTTTGTATTACTTTATAATAGATATATGATTAAAATAGGAATAACTCTTATAATTCTAGGATTGATTAGCATATTTTTATTCGATAAAGATATAACGTACTTTTTATATGTTCATAGGGATAGTTTTAGGGCTTTTAAGAGCTTGTTAAAAATTGTATCTACAATAGGCCATTACAACGTTGTATTTTATATATCGTCTTTTCTTATATTGCTTAGCATTTTCTTTAAAAGCTTGAGAAAATATGTTTTTATACTGTCTCTTTGTCTGGTGCTTTCAGACAGCGCTATTATGCTGCTTAAGTTTATATTTGGTAAAGCAAGACCAGAGCTTTTTCTTAAAAAGGGTATATACGGTTTTTACTTTTTTAAAAGCCAGAAAGATTATTCTTCTATACCCTCTGGGCATACGCTATTAAACAGTTCTATAGCTTTTAGCTTTTATCTTAAAAACAAAAAACTAGGATTTTACCTAATACTTTGGTCAACACTGGTGGGTATATCAAGGATACTTCTTTTTATGCACTATCTTGGAGACGTGCTCGTGAGCTTCGGTATGGGATGTTTGATAGCTATTTTGGTTGTAAAATTAGAAAAAATTTACCTTTCTTCTTTGTAGTGTTCAAGCTTTAAAAGTAAAAAAGACACAATACCAAGTATAGAAGAAGACAAAAGCAAAAACACATGGGTTATAAAACCTAAGTCCAAAGAAGTTTTTAAAGAGATATCCGTTAGCTTTGAGGGTATTGAAAAACCAAACTCGTAAGTACCAAGACCCATTACACCGTTTATAGGCAGTATGGAGCTTAACTCCGCTAAGACATAAGATGGCAATATCTCAAAAAATCCCATAGGTATAATGTTTTTTGCCATCTCATAAAAGCCAAGAAACTTAAAAGCAAAAGATACCACCGAGATAAAGTAAAGCTTTATAGCCGTTTTGCTTTCAAAATGAGTAGATAGATTTTGCTTTAAGGATTTTAAAATAAAAATATTTGGCAGAACAGCGATGGTATGCTTTAACAAAAAAACCGTTATTACACCAAATACAACTATAAAAGCGATAAAATACAGTTTAAAGAAAAAACCAAAGAAAAACCCAAGAAGCGCCAAAGCATCCATAAGCCTAGCCAAAGCAAATATCCAAAAGGATCTTGTAAGGTTTATTCCACGTTTTTTAAGCATGTAAAAAAAGCTAAATTCTCCGGTCCTAGCAGGTAATACATTGTTAAGAAAGATATGGACGTTGTTTATAAGAAAAAAATCAAACATATTTATATCTTTTATCATACTATGCCATCTGTAAGCTCTCAAAAAAGAACTAACAGCATAAAGCAAAAACCCAACTCCTATATAAAATATATTTAATTTTGAAAAGCTTTTCTCAAAATTGCTAAAGCCAACAGTTGTATAAAAAATGTACAAAAACAATATGCTTAAAATAAAAGAAATCAGTATTTTAATTTTCATCTATTGGTTCTATATTTATTGCATCCTTTATCCTATAAGGTTTTATATCTTGAGATTCATAGTAAGTCCTTATGATAACCTCTGCAATTATTCCAGTAGATATAAACTGAAGACCAGATATGATAAGAAGGACGGTCAAAAACAAAAGAGGCCTTTGACCTATCTCTTGGTGATTTACAAATTTATCGTAAGTAAGGTAAAGCCCAGACAGAAAACCAAGGCCAAACAGCACAAAACCTATACCCCCAAAAGCGTAAAGGGGTTTGTTTATATAATCATTTAAAAACTTCACCAAAAATATATCAAGTATAACCCTTACAGTCCTTCCTATACCGTATTTGGATTTGCCGTAAAGTCTAGGATGATGGCTTACCGGGACCTCTGTTATCTTGGCTCCTAAACCCTTGGCCAAAGCAGGCAAAAATCTATGCATATCTCCGTATAGCCTAAAATTCTTCGCTATATCCTTCTTGTAAGCTTTTAACGAACAACCGTAATCATGAAGATAAACACCTGTGGCATTTGAAATTATGTAGTTGGCAATTTTAGAAGGTAAAGTCCTCGAAAAAAATGGGTCTTTTCTATCTTTACGCCAACCACTCACCACATCGTACCCTTCGTTTATTTTTTCAATAAGAATTGGTATATCAGCTGGATCATTTTGCAAATCCGCATCCATGGTGATAACTATATCTCCAGAAGCATGCTGAAAACCTGCAAACATGGCCGCCGTTTGTCCGTAGTTTCTTTTAAAGCTTATTACCTTTAAATGCTTATCTTTTGAAGCTATTTCTTTTAATTTGTTAAAAGTGTTGTCAGTGCTTCCATCGTCCACCGCTATTATCTCATAGTCGTAGGGAAGTTTCTTCATAGTATTTACTATTTTTTCATAAAGCGCTTCTACGCTCTCTTCTTCGTTGTAAATTGGTATCACTATAGAAATTTTCATATGATACCTGCTTTTTTAACAGAGTATTTTCCTTCAGAATGCATATAAACCGCTACAGCGTTATCCTCTTCTTCTATATCGCTTACCACAAAATCTAAAAAGTTTATCTTTTTAAGCTCTTCTATGCTGTTTATATCTTTTTCAACTATATATCTCATAGTGTAAGCTTTTACCAAAGAGCTATCTTTCATAGGTTTATCCTTTATCATATATTTAAAATTTACAACCTTTACTTCTTTTGGTAAAAGCCTATCAAAAGAGCTTGGTAAAAAATTAAACACAACAAAATCGTCGTTAAGTATGTATTTGCGTATATCTTCTTTCCAAAAAGCCATAAACTTATACTGACAAGAAACATCCCATTTGCAAACCTTGTCCTCTGGTGATAGCATACCCATTATAGGGTGTAGCACTATCGTCCTCTCAAAAATCCGCTCTTTTACAGCTTTTGGCATAACATGCATATGAAGCCCTTCCCAAAACTTGTCTTTATATATCCTCCAAAGAGGCCCACCCTCTTTTGGTTTTTTAGCTTTTAAAAGCTTGAGCGCTTCTTTTCTTTTTTCTTGTAAAAAAGAAAATTTTCCATCCGTAAACAAGCTCTCTTTGCAATCCAAGTCAGAATAAGCGCTAAACTTGTTGGCACATCTTGTAAGATAAAGCACTCTCATAGCCTTTCACCTCACAGCTTGTATTTTTCTTTAAAATTAGAAAGTATTTTAAGACCTACTTCTTGGCTTTTCTCTGGATGAAACTGCAAACCCACTACGTTCTCGTATTCTACAGAAGACGCAAAATCAACGTTGTAATCGGTGTAAGTAGAGACTATATTTTTATCCTGAGGATTTACGTAATACGAATGTACAAAGTATACAAAAGCCCCGTTTTCCACATTTTTAAAAATACCGTCTTTTTTATTTACCCAAAGCTGATTCCATCCTACGTGAGGTATTTTAACACCAACAGGAAACAACCTCACATCCCCTTTGAAAATAGAAAGCCCTTCATGTTCACCAAACTCATAGCTTTTTTCAAACAAAAGCTGGTAACCAAGACAAATACCTATAAAAGGTTTACCAGACTTTATAAAATCCAGAATACTTTCAATAAGACCGGCGCTCTTCAAATTATCCATTGCATCTTTAAAAGCTCCAACACCCGGAAGACACAAACTATCGCAAGCTCTTAACTCCTTCTCATTCCTTACAATTTTAGGATTGAGCCCCACCTTGTCAAAAGCCTTAAAAACGCTTCCAAGGTTTCCCATACCGTAATCTATTATACCTATCATAGGCTTTTATTTATAACATACACTATTTTTTCCAAATCCTCCTGAGAAAGGTAAGGATGCACCGGTATACTAAAAAGCTCCTTTATATATTTGTTAGCGTTATCAAGAGGAAGATGTAAAGCGTTTCTTAAGCTTGCCAACGTATAGGTGTAATATACTCTTGCATCTATATCCTCTTTTTTAAGAGATTCTATTATACGGTCCCTATTTTTATGTCTTAACGTATAAAGATGGTAAACGTGAAAAGAGTTTGGTCTTTTACGTGGTTTTACGATTTCATCGCTGATGTGTGTGTTGTAAAACTCTGCATTTTTTATACGCTTATCGTTTTGTTCTTTTAGTCTTTGAAGCCCTAAAAACCCTAAGGCAGCTTGAAACTCGGTAATTCTTAAATTTAAAGCAGGCGAATCTCCAAAATCTATCAAGGAGTTTATGGCTTTTGAAATAAACTCATCAGAGACTGATATGGCACCACCTTCTCCCATTGGAACATTCTTAGAAGCATAAAAGCTAAAAGCTCCCACATGCCCTATAGCCCCTGCCATTTTACCCCCAAATGACGCACCGTGAGCTTGAGCTGCATCTTCTAATACATATATGCTGTATTTATTCGCAAGCGACATAATTGAATCCATATCAGCCATGCCACCGTAAAGATGCACAGGTATTATGCAAGCTGGGTTGTATTTTTTTATAGCATCTTCCAACTGATTTACATCCATTGTATAATACTCATCTACATCAACTACCACCGGTATACCACCCGCCAAAAGCACCGTATCTATCGTAGCCATAAAGCTAAGGGCTGGTACTATAACATGTTTACCTTCGACGTTTAAGGCTTTTAGTATCACGTATAAAGCGGCAGTCCCAGAACAAACCGTATAAACTTTTTCTACACCTAAAAACTGTGCAAAAGCTTCAGAAAATTTTCTGGTCCATGGCCCTCTTGTTATATAACCAGAAAGCACTATCTCTGACAAGACCTTTGCATCTTCTTCTGTAAACCTTGGCTCAATTATCTTTATCATTCTAATATTTTACATGAGTTTGCCATAAAATTTCTGTTTTCATGAAAAAATGTTATATAATATTCTATCAGGAGGTGTTATGATGAAAAGCTATATACAAACTACCAAGGCGTATCTATTTTTAATATTTATGAGCGTATTGGTAGGTGTAGGGCTATCAAGAGCAGAGCAAGTTTACGTAAAACCGGGTAACTTTTCTTACTTTGATGCCTACATACCCACTTACATCACCGCTGGACAAAAAGTAACTTTTACTTTAAGACCAATGGATGCTTATGGAAACTTCATAAAAGATTTCACTTATTACGATAAAAAGTTTCTCGTAAGAAGCACCGGTGAGTTATCTGTAGATCCAGCGCTTTTTTCTTCAAAAGATTTCAAAGATGGTTCTTTTAGTATAACAATAGAAGACAATAAAGCAGGGACGGCCACTTTATCAATATTGGAAGGCTCTTATCCAGTCCTTATAAAAAACGAAGCCACTGGCAGTATGATGCCTGTAGTTAGTATAAAAGTAGTCAATGGCCCCGTCTATAAGTTCGCCATAGAAGCACCTTCCACAGTAGAAGCAGGCAGGGATTTTGTAGCTAAGATTATAGCTTTAGACAAGTATGGGAATATCGTTAGAAATTACGCTTCAATAGGCTCTGACGTTGTAGTAGAGCTTAAAACATCAAACGGTACGCTTCCTTATACAGTTCATGCTTATAAGTTTAAAAACGGTATAGCCGATATCATATTGAGATACGATATACCTTCTAAAGTAGCTATAGATGCCTACGAAGTAAACAACCGTAAAATATCAAGTCAGGATTATTACGTAGATTTATATCCACCAAAACCATCCAAGTTTAGAGTAGAAATTCCAGAAAGTAGTATAAGTGCCGGCGAGCCCTTCGAGGTATACATCACAGCCTACGATCAAGACGGCCAAGTCATAAGAAATTACAACATAGTGGGTAAGACTGTTCATCTTGTAGCAAGCGGTACTGGCAAGCTTATTCCAAACGTAGTACCTCCAGAAGATTTCATAAACGGTACAGCAAAGGTAAACCTCATATATACAAAATCAGAGCCAATAACAATATCTGCATACATAGAGGGTATGGCACCCAAAAAACCAGCACAAAGCGTCCAAAAAGAAGTTACAAAGCTCCAACCCACAAACATAGCAAAGCCTAAAAAGAAAGAACAGACAAAACCACAAAAAAATGTTTATAAAGAAGTAGCTTCTTTAGAGTTTCCAAAAGCTTATGGATCTATAAGAAAATATGACTATCACACCAAGTTTGTAGATGGAAGAAGAATAGGTATAATAGATGTGTTCTTCACAAAAAGGATAAAACACCCAATAGCCAGGACTGTAAAACCTGTATACTTTGGAAATGAAGCTCTTGGCAAGTTAATAGTTCAAAACGGTAAAGATACCGTTGTTATTGTGCTTGTGCCAGAAAAAGAAGATCTATATGTAACAGATATAAAAAGGCACGACAACAGCATGGATATAACCATAGAAAGGGCAAGACCTTAAAGGAGTATAGGCATGTTTGATTTTACTGAAGAGCAAATTAAGAGATATGCAAGACATATAATATTACCAGAAGTAGGCGGTGCTGGGCAAAAAAAGATAAGAGAAGCCAAAATTTTGGTGATAGGTGCCGGTGGACTTGGGTCGCCAGCTATATATTACTTAGCGGCAGCTGGTGTTGGTACGCTTGGCATTGTAGATTTTGATAAAGTAGACTATTCGAATCTCCAGAGGCAAATTATTCATACAGAAGATAGGGTAGGAATGCCTAAAGTTGAATCTGCTGCCATGACAGTAAAAGCCCTAAACAAAGATGTAAACGTTGTAACTTACAACACCATGATAAACAAAGACAATATAATGGATATTATAAAAGATTACGATATCGTATTAGACGGTACCGACAACTTTCCTACAAGGTTTTTAATAAACGATGCTTGCTATTTCTTAGGCAAAAAGCTAGTATCCGCCGCAATGCTTAGATTTGAAGGTCAAATAACCGTGTTTAACTACGAAGACAAAGAAAACTCTCCTTGCTATAGATGTTTGTTCCCAGAACCACCACCTCCAGGCTTAGTACCCACTTGCCAAGAGGCCGGTATACTTGGTTCTATCGGTGGTATAATGGGTGCAATACAAGCCACAGAAGCTTTAAAACTTGTAATAGGATGCGGAGAGCCCCTTATAGGTAAGCTGCTTATTATGGATGCTTTATCTATGGATTTTAGGAAGGTCAATCTAAGAAAAGATAAAAGTTGTCCACTTTGCGGAGAAAATGCTCATATAAAAGAGCTAATAGAATATGAGCAAACATGCGATGTTCATTTTTAGGAGGTTTAGATGGAAAAAAAATGGCGCACCGGTATCACTCTTCACAAAGGCGAAGACACCTATATAAGAGGTTACAAGCTATTAGACTTAGTAGGCAACCTTAGCTTTTCACAGGCAATATACCTCATATTAAAAGGCGAGTTGCCGTCTGAAAAAGAAGCTAAGATGATGGATGCCATCTTTGTATCTGTAATAGACCATGGTATAGCTCCACCTTCTGTAATAGCTGCAAGAGCCGTAGCTTCTGGTGGCAACACTCTAAACGTAGGAGTAGCTGCTGGTGTGGCAACATTTGGTTCTGCTCATGGCGGAGCTTTGGAAGATGCAATGAAATTTATGCAAGACAACATAGACAGAAACGTAGAAGAGCTTGTAAAAGAATATCTTGAAAAGAAAAAACCGATACCCGGTTTCGGACATAAATACTACAAAGAATTTGATCCGAGAACAAAGAGACTGATGGATATAGCTAAATCTTTGGGCTTTTACGATAAATATTGTGCTTTTGCCGAAAAAGTAGAAGAAGAGATATTTAAACAAAAGGGCAAAAAGCTTGTGCTAAACGTAGATGGCGCTATAGCTGCCGTTACATCGGAAATGGGGTTCGACTGGAGGCTTGGAAAAGGATTTTTCATAATAGGAAGGGTTCCAGGGCTTGTAGCCCATGTATACGAAGAGCTTACCAAAGAAAAGCCTTTTAGCAAGAGATTAAACGAAGAAGAAGAAACTGAATACACCGGGGTAGAACCAAGAGAGCTACCTCAAGAGTTTAAAAAGTTTTAATGATTTTAAGGGTAAAAGTAAAACCAAACGCAAAAACCGTTTCGGTGGAGCAATTAGAAGACAAAAGCTTAAAAATAAGCATAAAAGCTCCGCCGGTAGACGGTAAAGCAAACGAAGAACTCATCAAAGTGTTATCGGAATTTCTAAAAGTATCAAAATCTAAGATACGCATAAAAGCTGGGAAAAGCTCAAAAGAAAAGCTTGTGGAAATATATGATTAAAAAGCTACTTATAGCAAACAGAGGCGAAATCGCCGTAAGAATCATAAGAACCGCCAAAGAGATGGGCATAAAAACTGTGGCTATTTACTCCGAAGCAGATAAAAATTCCCTACACGTAGAGATGGCGGATGAAGCAATATGTATAGGTCCACCGAAGGCAGCCGATAGCTATTTAAATATTCCTTCTATAATGGCAGCCGCAGAAGTGACAAAAGTAGACGCCATACATCCAGGATACGGCTTTTTATCGGAAAACCCTACCTTCGCAGAAATAGTCCAAGCTAGCAATATAAAGTTTGTGGGACCACCTTCAGAAGTTATAGAATTAAGCGGCGACAAGGTAAAGGCCAAGGAAATAGCAAAAAAAGCAGGGGTGCCGGTAGTACCAGGAAGCGACGGTGAAGTAAGTTTTTTAGAAGCAAAGGATATAGCTCACAAAATAGGATATCCAGTGGTTTTAAAAGCAGCAGCCGGTGGCGGCGGCAGAGGCATAAGAATAGTAAGAGACGACAAAGAGCTTCTTGAGGTGATGCAAACAGCTATGACAGAAGCAAAAAATGCCTTTGGAGATGAAAGGATATATATAGAGAAGTATCTTATAAACCCAAAACATATAGAAGTACAAATACTATCTGATGGAAAAAACGTCATAACCTTGGGAGAAAGAGAATGCTCTTTGCAAAGAAGACATCAAAAGATAATAGAAGAATCACCCTCTGCTTCAATATCTGATTCTGAAAGAGAACTGCTTTACGAATACGCCGTAAGGTTTGCAAAAGCTATAAACTACATAGGAGCTGGTACCGTAGAATTTCTCTACACAGAAGGGCAATTTTATTTTATAGAAATGAACGCTCGGATACAAGTAGAGCATCCTGTAACCGAAATGACTACAGGGATAGATATAGTATCTTATCAGCTTTTAATAGCGGACGAAGGTGAGCTTGATATAGACTCTATAAAACCAAAGGGATTTGCCATAGAATGTAGAATAAACGCGGAAGACCCTATCACCTTCATGCCTTCTGTAGGTGTTGTTGAAAAACTAAGACTACCTGGGGGGTTTGGAGTAAGAGTAGATACCCATCTTTACCAAGGCTATAGCATACCGCAATACTACGACTCTCTTTTAGCCAAGATAATAGCCTACGGCAAAAACAAAGAAGAGGCTATTAACCGTATGAAAAGAGCCATTGACGAAGCAAAGATAGAAGGAAAATCTCTAAAATCTAATTTGGATCTTCACAAAAAGCTTTTGGATACAACAGAGTTTAAAAAGAATGAGCATCATGTGAGATTTTTAGAGAATATGATATAATTTGGAAAATGAAATTTAAAAAGTTTGTTTATTTAGCTTTTAGCATCATAACGCTTGATATTTTCATAAATAGCTGTGCTTCAACACCTCATCACCTAAAATACTTACCTTATTCAGCACCATCTCAAAACCCACACTATGCATCAAAAGGTAGCCTATACGTACCAGATAGCCCTATGGCTAACCTTTACAGCGATCAAAGGGCTTTTGCAGTTGGGGATTTGGTGCATATTCTTGTTTCAGAGAGCGTAAACGCGGTAGAAAGTATATCAAACCAAACCCAGCGTTCCAGCACCTTCAACAATGCAATATCCTCTTTTTTCGGACTTCCTTCAAGCACTCTTAGAAATTTAGGAGTAGGAGCAAATTCAAACACCCAGCAAAAAGCCCAGGGTACCGAGTCCCAAAGCGGGGTCTTTACCACCACCATCACAGCTTATGTAAAAAGAGTCTACCCAAACGGTAACCTTCTTATAGAGGGTCATAAAATTATATATCTAAACAACGTAGAGCGCGTTATCACGTTAAGGGGCATAGTTAGGCCTCAAGATATAGACAATACAGATACCGTTCCAAGTCAAGATATAGCAAACTTAGAAATCTTGTACCAAGGTCATGGTTATTTAGTGAATGGCTCTCAGCCAGGATGGTTAGCTAGGTTCTTAGCTAAAATTCTTCCGTTTTAAAGCTTTTAAAATAAAATCATTGACTTTTTTCATAAATAACAATAACATGATATCAAAGGAGATTTTTATGGGAATTTCTGAGATAGTGGGCGTTATAACACTTGCTGGTATAGTGGTATATTTTGTATGGATGTTTGTTTACGATCCAAAGGAAGAACCAAATAAGACGTTCGATTACGAAGAGGAGGAAAACGAAGTTTAAAAGTTTGTGATAAAATAAGTTTAGATGGAGAATTACAAAGGCTTAACGGAAGAACAAGCTAAAGAAAATATAAAGAAGTATGGCTTCAACGAGATAAAAGAAAAAAGAGTACCAACTTTTGTCTTATTTCTCAAAAAATTTTGGGGTCCTATACCTTGGCTTTTAGAGTTTACAGGTATATTGACGTTTTTACTAAAAAAGTACCCAGATGCGGCGGCTATTTTTGTATTGCTAATATTTAACGGATTGGTATCTTTTTGGCATGAACTAAGCGCTCAAAACGCCTTGGAGCTTTTAAAGAAACATTTAAGCATAAAAGCTAAAGTCCTAAGAGACGGAGTTTGGAAAGAGATAGATGCAAAGTATATTACAATAGATGATATCGTGCTTTTACAAAGTGGATTTGCAGTACCAGCTGATGTTGAGATATTAGAAGGTGCTATATCTGTAGACCAATCAAGCATAACAGGTGAATCTCTTCCTAAAAGCCTAAAACCTAAGGACACAGCTTATATGGGTTCTTTTGTAGTAAGAGGAGAAGCTATAGGAAGAGTAATAAACATAGGAGAGAATACATTTTTTGGAAAATCTGCAAAACTGGTGCAAGAGGCTAAAACCAAAACTCAACTTGAAGTAGTAGTTTTTGAGTTGGTTAAATATTTATTTTTGTTTGGAGTCTTTCTCATAATAATATTGTTGGGACTCTCAATATCAAGAGGTTTTTATTTAGGTAATGTTTTACCTGTGCTTGTGGTAATGCTTCTTCCTATTATACCTGCAGCTTTGCCAGCAGCTTTTACACTCTCCACAGCCCTAGGGGCAAAAGAATTAGCTAAAAACGGCGTCCTTACCACAAAACTTTCAGCCATTGAGTCAGCTGCATCAATGGATATACTTTGCACCGATAAAACAGGCACTATCACGAAAAACAAGATAACAGTAGATAAAATACTTCCTTTAGGTAATTTTCAAGAAAAAGATGTAATATGCTACGCAGCTTTAGCCTCAGACCCAAAACAAAAAGACCCCATAGAAGAAGCAATATTTAACTATTTAAAAGATGATTGCTACAAAATAGAAAAAGAAGATTTTGAAGCTTTTGACCCATCAAAAAAGTATTCAACAGCAAAAATCAAAAAAGACAACGAAGAGATATATATATTCAAAGGTTCACCAAAGGTAGCTCCTATAGAAAATGAAAAACAAGAAAACCTGTATAAAGAAATGGCCAGCATGGGACTAAGGGTTCTGGCAGTTTGGATAGAAAAAAACAACAAAAAAGAGTTGGTTGGTTTTATAGGCTTTTCTGACCCTCCAAGAGAAGATTCTAAAGAGCTTATAGAAAGGATAAGAGGATTAGGAGTTGATGTAAAAATGATAACTGGAGATACCAAAGAAACCGCAAAACATATAGCGTCTTTGGTAGGAATAGAAGGGGACGTTTGCGAAGCAAAAGACATAAAAGAGACTTGCGGAGTGTTTGCCGGAGTATTACCAGAAGATAAATTTAAAATTGTGAAAACCTACCAAAAGATGGGTCATACGGTAGGCATGACCGGAGACGGCATCAACGATGCCCCGGCTTTAAAGCAAGCTGATTTTGGCATAGCGGTGTCAAACGCCACAGACGTTGCAAAGGCTGCCGCTTCAGTGGTTTTAACAGACG
>PNJC01000064.1 GCA_002878215.1 Hydrogenobaculum sp.
TTATTCATTTTTATCATGAGATTGATTATGAAATAATATGGGAAACAGCCACTTCTGATATACCGGCTTTGATACCTAAGTTAGAAAAAGTCTATCGATATTTGCTAGATTTAGAAAAATCCTAAAAACTAGCCGAAGTTGTTTGAGACTTTGGACTGGGTGGTTTCTAGGCCTTTTACAAGGTTTCCATAGACTTGATAGGCTTTTGAAAGGTCGATAAGCTGCACCATTTCTCTTACTGGATTTACGTTAGAACCTTCTAAAGCCCCTTGTATTAAAGTGGATGTTGTGTCTGGTGTGGCGTTTTGAGCGGTATAAAGGTCGTTGCCGGCTTTTTCTGGATTAGTTAGGTCTACTAAGCCTATAGTTCCTACTTGTGTGGGCGTTTCGTTGGTACCTTGAGTTGTTATAAATACGTTTCCTTGGGGTGATATATGGATAGATGTGGCTATGGGTGGTATTTGAATGGGTTGGTTTTTTGGACCCAACACCTTCATGCCGTAGTGATTTACCAAATATCCTTCATGCCGTAGTGATTTACGAGATACCCGTTCTTGTCTAGTTGAAAATCTCCTCTTCTTTGATAAAATATTTGGCCTTTGTCGTTCATCACTTTGAAAAAGCCTTTGCCGTTTATGGCTAAGTCAAGGGGGTTGTCAGTTTTTTTGATGGGTCCTTCGGTAAAATTTGTGTATATTTTTTCCATGATAGGATAAACGTAGTTGTTGGATGGGTTGTCAGGAGCGGTGCCTGGTTCTTTGGTGGCATCTGGTGTATAGTAGGCCAAAGCCGATAGAAAGTCTTTTTTAAAACCGGGTGTATCTGCATTGGCTATGTTGTTGGCTACTACATCCAATCTTCTTTGTTCTAAACTCATTCCGCTGGCAAGCACGTACATCGGTTGGTAGTCCAAGGCCATGTTTTAACTCCTTTCCTTCTTATAAATATATGCATTTTCTATAAAAGATGCAAACAATTTGTGGGCTTTGAAAGGTTTGCTTTTAAACTCTGGATGAAATTGACATCCTATGTACCATCTGTGGTCCTTTAACTCTAATATTTCAACTAGAGATTTTTTAGGGTATATACCAGAAGCTATAAAACCGTTTTTTTCAAAATCTTCTTTGTATTTGTTGTTAAATTCGTATCTGTGTCTGTGCCTTTCGTATATGAGATTTTCTTGATAGATTTCGTAGGCTTTTGTATTTTCTTTTATAAGATAAGCTTTTGTATTTTCTTTTATAAGGCATTCGTAAGCTCCTAGCCTCATAGTCCCACCCATATTTTCTATATTTTTTTGGTCTTCCATTATATCTATAACGGGATTTGGTGTATTTGGGTCAAACTCTGTAGAATTTGCATCTTTAAAGCCTAAAACGTTTCTAGCAAACTCCACCGCCATAAGTTGCATGCCAAGGCATATGCCAAAAGTAGGTATGTTGTGAGTCCTGCCGTAGTTAAGGGCTTTTATCTTACCCTCTATTCCCCTTTCTCCAAATCCCCCTGGTATTAGTATGCCGTCCATATGCTCTAAATCTTTTTCTTCAACATTTTCAGAGTCAAGCCAAACCATATTTACTTTTAACTTATTTTCAATACCACCGTGTATAAGGGCTTCTATAAGGCTTTTGTAAGCGTCTTTTAGCTTTATATATTTTCCTACTATAGCTATGTTGACGCTGTCTTGCAAGCTCTCAAGCCTTGATACAATATCTTCCCATTTTGATAAGTTTGGTGATTTTTGTTCTAAGTTAAAAGCTTCTATTATGATTTTATCTAAGTTTTGGGCTTTTAAAATAAGAGGGATTTTATAAATATAATCTACATCATAAGCAGATATGACATTTTCCGGTTTTACATTGCAAAACATGGCTATTTTTGATTTTACATCTTGAGGAAGCTCTACCTCAGAGCGGCATATTATAATATCTGGCTGGATACCTATAGCTCTTAACTCTTTTACCGAGTGTTGGGTTGGTTTGGTTTTTAACTCACCTGCAACTGATATGTAAGGGACATAGGTTAGATGTATAAAAAGTGTGTTTTGTTTTCCAAGCTCAAGCTGAAGCTGTCTTATAGCCTCTAGAAAAGGCAAGCTCTCTATATCTCCAACGGTACCGCCTATTTCAACTATTGTGATGTCTTTATCTTTTGAGACTTTTAATATCATAGACTTTATTTCATCGGTGACGTGCGGGATCACTTGCACTGTAGAACCAAGGTATGCGCCTTTTCTCTCTTTTTCTAAAACGCTGTTGTATATTTT
>PNJC01000127.1 GCA_002878215.1 Hydrogenobaculum sp.
CGGCGGTATTACGGTGGCAGAAGACCCGAAGACGGCTATTTTATGGGCTATGCCAGAAAATGCCATAAAAACCGGTTGTGTAGATTTTGTGCTTAAAAAAGATGAGATTCCAAACTTTCTTCTTAAAATAGCAAAACAATAATCATTTTAAAAGCCTATACTACAACATATATTATGTAAGTATGGATGTTGAACAAAAACTAAAGATTTTAGCCGACGGGGCTAAATACGACGTATCTTGTGCAAGCTCTGGCGGGGTTAGAGAAACTATAGATGGTGGTATAGGAAACTCCTATGCTCCTGGAGTATGCCATACTTTTACATCGGATGGCAGATGTGTATCGCTTCTTAAAGTGCTTTTCACAAATGTATGTATATTTGACTGTGAATACTGCATAAATAGAGCGTCCAACAACATAAAAAGAGCGTCTTTTACGCCGAGAGAACTTGCCGATATCACTATAAATTTTTACAAAAGAAACTATATAGAAGGTTTATTTTTAAGCTCTGGTATAGCAAAATCACCAGACCACACAATGGAACTTATGTTAAAAACCGTAAAAATCTTAAGAGAAGAACATAAGTTTAACGGATATATCCATCTAAAACTTATACCCGGGGCTTCCAAAGAACTCATAGAAGAAGCCTCTAAACTAGCCGATAGGGTTAGCTCAAACATAGAGCTTCCCACAGAAAAAAGTTTAAAGCTTTTAGCACCAGAAAAAAACAAAGACAACGTCTTAAAACCTCTGATGTTTGTAAAAAATCTAAGAGATAACAGCGAAAAGCCAATAGCAAGCACTTCAACACAGCTTATAGTAGGAGCCACCAATGAACCAGATTATCAAATTTTGAGACTTGCCTCTTATTTTTACGAAAAGAAGATACTAAAAAGAATGTATTACTCAGCATATATACCAGTTCCAAACACAAAACATATAAAAGTAGACAAAACACCCCTTTTAAGAGAGCATAGACTTTATCAGGCGGATTGGCTTCTTAGATTTTACGATTTTAAGTATGAAGAGATTGTTGAAAAGGACTCAAACTTGGATTTGGAGCTAGACCCAAAAACCGCCTATGCACTTAAAAACATACATCTATACCCAATAGATGTAAACAAAGCCTCTTACGAAGAGCTTATAAGAGTACCAGGCATTGGTAGAAAAAACGCCATGAAAATAATACAAGCAAGAGCTTTTAAAACCTTGGACCATATGGACCTTATAAAGCTTGGAATATCCGTTAAAAAGGCAAAACACTTTATAGTAGCAAAAAAATACTTAGGTTATAGCCTATCTCCAGATTATATAAGAAAAGCTATTCTAAAAGAAAGTTCCCAAAAATCTTCTTACACTCAACTAAAACTATGGTAAACGTAATCTTTGAAGATAGCTTTGAAGGATTTTTAAGCGCTTTGTTTTACGCTTTTAACAACAATATAAAAAATCCCATCTTCTTAAAAACCAAAAAACCATCTCTTTTCGAAACTGTAAAAGTAGAATTAGAAGATGACGCATTAAAAAAAATCAAACAACTTTTAGACGAGGAAACAATAGAGCTTTTTTACGATTGTTTTTGTTTTGATAATGAAAAAGCGTTTTCTGACATATACAAGAGCTTTTTGTTCTACTTAGAGCACAAACACCTAAAGGATGTAAATCAAGATTTCATAAGAAACCTAATTTATTACAGGAAATCGGTAAACAGAGAAAGGCACAAGTACATAGGATTTTTAAGATTTCATCAGGTAGACAATATTTTATATGCAAGGTTTGAACCAAAGCACTTTGTGTTAGACTATTTAGGCGAGTTTTTCAAAAGAAGATACCAAGAGGAGAGTTTTGTAATACACGATGTAAAAAGGAAAAAAGCAGCCGTTTACCATAAAAAACATCTTAGTATAGAAGCTTTTGATAAAGATGTAAGCGTAGAAAAAGATACATACCAAAAACTATGGAAGACGTTTTTTGAAGCGGTGACAATAAGAGAAAGGACAAACAAAAAATTACAAAATCAATACGCTCCAAAGCATTTTAGAAAATATATGATTGAATTTGATAACTAATCATTGACTTTTGCCGTATGATATATTACAATAAACGAAAATTATACATTTTAGGAGGTTAAAATGCTTACAAATGAACATGTATCGATAGTGGATGGAGCGGTTTTGTATGACGATGGTGATCACAAGTTTATATGGCTTGGGTGGGAAGAAGAGGAAGAAGAAGGGTTTGTTCAGGTAA
>PNJC01000077.1 GCA_002878215.1 Hydrogenobaculum sp.
GCAACTCCTAATACTGCCTTTGCTATTTTCCTCATATCAATACCTCCTTAAGGTTGATGTTATAAATATAAAGCCAAATTCATGAATATTTGGTGAAAATGTTGACTTTATAATCATATTTATAACTCTTGCTTATTTTTTTGATAAAATTTAGTTTATAATAAAACTATGGAAGACATAAAAGCTATTGTAAAGAATGTCATAAAAGAAGGATTTGAGTTTGAGATATATGTAAGCCAATCTAACAAAGTAAAGATTGACATAGAGGATAAGGCTATAGATAGGGTGGAAGCCTCAAAAGAACAGGGCTTGGGTATAAGGGTTATAAAAGATGGAAAAATGGGATTTTCTTATACTACGAAGCTCACTAGAAAGGACATAGAAGACTGCACTAAAATAGCGATGGATATAGCTATGTCCCAAGAGAAAGAAGATGTTTTTGAGCTTTTAAAAGAACAAAAAGAAAATAAAAATCAAATTGAGCTCTTTGATAAAGAAGGCCTTTCTAAGGATAGGCAGACAAAGATAAACAAACTTTTAGAGACAGAAGACAAGATAAAAGCTTACGATCCTCGCATAGCTTTGGTTAGAGACTTATCTTACACAGAATCTACGTATTCTTATCTTATGGAAAACTCCTACGGAGTAAAAATAGAAGAAACGCTTAGCGGTTTCTTTGTGATGGGATGTGCTATAGCTAAAGATGGTGAAGATACGTCTTCTGGATGTTCTTATATAGCCAGTAGATTTTATGAGGATTTGGATTTTGACTTACTTTCAAAGGAAATAGCTATAAATACGGTAAGTCTTCTTAATCCTAAAAGCTTTGAAACAAAGTCGTTGCCGGTAGTTTTCTCACCAGATAGTATGGTATCTTTGCTAAGGGCATTTTCCAGCGTGTTTTTAGGAGATTCTCTTGTAAAAAATAAAACTATGTTAAAAGATAAACTACAAGAGCAAATAGCCAGTGAAGAGGTGAGCATAATAGATGATGGTACTATAAACAGGGCTTTGGGAAGCTCTCGCTTTGATGCAGACGGAAATCCAACCCAAAAAAATATAGTTGTGGAAAACGGCGTTTTTAAGATGTTTTTACACAACATATACACAGCTAAAAAATCCAACCAAGAGTCTACTGCCAACAGCGTAAGGGCTGGTTATAAATCTGTACCACAAACTGGTATTCACAACTTTTACTTGGTACCTAAAGACAATTCACTAGAGACCCTTCTAGGTGCTTATGAAGAGTGTGTATACATCACAGAGCTTATGGGTCTTCACATGGCGGATCCTATTTCTGGAAACTTTTCTTTGGGTGCTTCTGGCGTTGTTTATAAAAATGCCAAACCTATGTACGCTATAAGGGCAGTAACTGTGGCCTCGAACTTTCTTGAGCTTTTAAAAAAAATAAAATTGGTAGGAAACGACTTTAGATTTTTTGGACACGTAGGGTCTCCATCTGTGTTGGTGGAGAATATCACGATAGGGGGAATATGATATGAACCTCTTTACATCGCTTTTTGCCATGTTTTGTGCAATATTTTTTATAGTGGGGAGTTTTTATATAGCTTCAGACTATTATTATTACACAAAAGAAGAACACATATCAAAAGATATGGCAATGGCTCTGTACAGTATAAAATCAAACTCAAATCAAATAGTGCTACCATACGGCGAAGATATGGTGGTGGTTGTAAGGACTCCGAACGGTGTTATAAAATCTACAAACCTTATAAACCACCCTATAGACCAAAACCTATTTCATGGGACTACCCAGAAGATAGGAAACGATACAATAATAGTAGGCATAAAGATAACGAGTTTTGGCGATATTATGACAGAGCTTTTTAGGACACCCATAGCCGTTGGTATGTTTTTGATAGGGCTTGCAATAGCAACATGGATAGTGTGGAGTCTTAGGAAAACCTTTGTAGATTATCTGGATGAAGAGTTGATAGAAAGGTTGAAGGCGTTAAGGCTTACCATAGCCACGGCAAAGATAATACCCCAGGAAAGCTCAGAAGAAGCGAAGCGTATAATAGACATAATATTAAGTTATGCAAAAGAACGCTCTAAGGAGAGCAAGTCATGAAGATTTTGGTATCGTCTTTTGATAGGCTTTTAATAGAAAAGCTACAATATCTTCTTTCGGGAGAGAACGTTATTTTTGTGAAAAACGGCGAGGAAGCTATAAGAAATGCACCAAAAGATATAGATATAATAATTTACGATGCGGTATCTGGTCTTGTGTCTGAAAACGATTTAAACTCTTTATTTGAAAAAGCTTATAGAAACTCAAAATACATTGTGCTGATGGATGACCTTTTCCCCATAGACCCAGATAATCTAAAAATACCTGGTAAAATCATTATATCAAGGGACAGAGAGCTGTCTGTTTTACCAGAACTTATAAAAAAATACAAAGAACTTACGATTGCATCAAATATAAATGCTTCAAGAAATGAATCCATAAACGAACACCATTTAAAAAGCCAGAAAAGCTATGGACATCCTCAGGAGCCTCATACAGGTGTTGAAATATCTGTAATATCAAGAGATAAAGAGCTATTAGACAACATAAAAAGAGCTTTAGAAGATATAGCTTATATAAAAATATTTTCGCCAGAACAAATAAATAAAGACGATATACTTAATTCAGATATCATAATATACGATACCACAGAAGGCGTATCGGCGGCAAGAGAGCTTATAAACATGTATCAAAATGCAGATATACCTGTTATCATTGTCTTAGATGATATGTTTCCTATAGATATAAGCCGTATTCCTATTGTCAAAAAAGTGGGTATTGTGAAAACAGAGATAAAAAATTCTTTAAAAACAATAGTTTTAAAGCTTATATCAGAATATAATATTAGCTCAAGAAAGGCTAAGAAAGGATTAGATAAAATATCGGAGGTTTTAGCTATGGATTCTTCAAAAAGCCATTTAAAAGATATTATAGTAGATGTACTAAAGGAAGAGATAAGGAATTCTGTAAGAGAGTCTTTGTCTGGTATAGATTTTAAAGAGCTTGCAAAAGACGCTATTCAATCTCAAATAGCCACTGAGGATATAAAATCGCTTATGCTAAACAGCGTCAACGAAATAGTAAACAACATGAGAAATGAAATTATGAATATAGCCACAAAAGAAATAGAAACAGCTATAAAAGAAGAAGATATAAAGGCTATAATAAGAGAGATTACCACTACAATATTAAAAGAGCGCATAGATAGCCTCTTAGCATAATAGTTATGAAAAGACTTATATTGGCTGAAAAACCATCTGTAGCAAGAGATATAGCTTCGGCTTTATGTAAAAGCCTAAATAAGGATGCTTCAAAGAAAGGTTATTTTGAATGTGAAGAAAAAAACTTATATATCACTTGGGCCATAGGGCATTTGGTAGAAATAGACGATGAGATAGCCCCAAGAAAGTGGAGCTTAGAAACACTTCCAATACTACCAGAGACTTTCAAGTATAAGGTTATAGATAAAACTTCAAATCAGTTTAAAGTGATATCTAAGCTTTTAAAAGAAGTAGACGAAGTAGTGATCGCCACAGATGCCGGAAGAGAAGGTGAGTTGATAGCAAGGCTTATTTTGATGTTAAACCACTTTAAAGGTTCTGTAAAAAGGTTTTGGACATCAGATGCTCTTACAAAAGAAGTCATTATAAGGGAGATGGAAAATTTAAAAGATGCTTCGTTGTTTGATAGCTTATATTACTCTGCTTTGGCTCGTTCCCACGCTGATTGGATAGTGGGTATAAATCTTACAAGGCTTATGACGGTAAAAGCAGGGGGTGGCGTATGGTCTGTGGGTAGGGTACAGACTCCTACCCTAAAGCTTATAGTGGATAGATACAAAGAGTTTAAGGATTTTATACCCAAAGAATACTATGTAATAAAAGCTATCTTTAGTCCATTTAAGACTTCTGATTGTAATGATTGTTTAGATACCACATCTAAATCTTATACAGGATTTTTAGTGTTAGACAAAGTTCAAGAGAAAATTTATAAAACGTTGAAAGACGCTTTAGAAGAGGAAGAACCAGAAAAGATCACAAGCGCTCCAAAGTCTAAGTATTTTACACCGCTTTTAAAAGAATCAAAAGATCAAATAATGGAAAAATTAGAAAAAGTTAAAGAGGGTATCGTAAAAGATGTAAAAATCACTAAAAGAAAGGAAAATCCACCGCTTTTACACTCTTTGACATCTTTGCAAAGAGAAGCCAACAGAATATATGGATACTCTTCTATGAGAACGTTAAATATAGCTCAGAAGCTCTACGAATCTTACAAGTGTTTATCTTACCCAAGAACAGACTCAAACTATCTTGGAGAGGATCAAGAAACCAAAAATCTTGTTAAAAATATTTTAAAGAAGCTGGTTGATAAAGATACCTACGAATTTTTATCAAAGAATATAAACAAAGTTGGTAAGAGGGTGTTTGATAGCTCAAAACTTACAGACCATCATGCTTTAATACCTTTTGGACCTATACCAGAAGATGCTTCTGTTGAAGAAAAAAATATATACAACCTTGTTTTTAGGCGGTTTGTGGGCGCTTTTATGGAACCTTACGAATACGCTATTATTACTATAAAAACGCTTTTGGGCGAGTTTGCTTTTATTTCAAACATAAACATAGAAACGTTAACGAAGGAAGAGTATCAAAAGACATATTTATCTTTATATAAACCTTACAAGGAAACCTTGGCAGACTTGTCTCAAGATGAAGATATAAACAGCGGTATATCCAAGAATATAGATTTTGATTATATTAAAAGCCTGAAACCAGATGATAGGGTTTGCAAAAAATCTTTGGAAGCTTTACAAAAGTTTACCAAGCCACCAGCTCTTTACACAGAAGGTACACTCCTTAGAGTTATGGAAAAGCTAGGTCTTGGTACCCCGGCTACGAGGGCTTCTATAATAGAGACGCTTTTAGAAAGAAAGTACATATCAAGAGTAGATAAATCTTTATTGCCTACGTTAAAAGGAGAGGAGCTTATAAAATCTCTAAGAGATAGCGATGTATCTAAACCAGAGATGACTACCACATGGGAAGAAGAGCTGGAAAGAATATACAAAGAGCGAAAATCAAAAGAGGGTTATATAAGGTTTATGCACAACATAAAAGAATTTGTATCAGATAACATAGATAGGCTTAAGTTTGTAGAAATGAAAAGAGTGCCGATGGCTACAAAGAAGATGATAGAATTTGCAAGGTCTTTGGCAAGGGCAAAGAATATAAAACCGCCCCATTCTACGGATTATGAAACTATAAAAGCTTTTATAGAAGAGCATAACCCTAAGAAAGAGGAGAAAACCGAAGAAAACACCAATGGCTATGCACCTCCTACAGAAAAACAAATTGCTTTTGCAAAATCTTTAGCGGAGAAGTTAAACCAAGAAATACCAGAGGATGCTTACGTTTCTACGAAAACAATGTCGGAGTGGATAAAAAACGCCATTAAACAAACAGGTTATAGAAAATCTTACAGAAGGGGCAAGAAATGACTATAAAAGATATACAAGAACTAAAAACAAAAATAGACCAGCTTAAAATACTTTACAAACAAGGTAAAACAGATGTAGAAAAAGAGTTGAGAGCTTTTCAAAGAGAATTAAAACAAATATCAAAAGAGTTTTGTAAAAATTTAAGCCCGTGGGATAGAGTAAGCATAGCAAGACACAACGAAAGGCCTCAGACTTTAGATTATATAAAAGCTATTTTTAAGGACTTTGTAGAGCTTCATGGGGATAGATGCTATGGAGACGATCCAGCCATAATATCTGGGTTTGCGAAGTTTTACAACAAAAGCGTATGCATAATAGGACATCAAAAAGGAAGAGATACGAAGGATAAGATATATAGAAACTTTGGTATGGCTCATCCAGAGGGTTATAGAAAAGCCCAGAGGATAATGAAGCTAGCTGAGAAATTTCAAATACCGGTAATAACTTTTGTGGATACGGCAGGTGCTTATCCTGGTATAGGGGCTGAAGAAAGAGGTCAAGCCCAAGCTATAGCCACAAGCATAGAGTTAATGGGAAGTCTAAAAACACATATTATAACCATCATAATAGGAGAAGGTGGTTCTGGTGGTGCTTTAGCTTTGGCGGTGGCCGATAAAGTGCTTATGCTTGAAAACGCTTGGTATTCTGTAATATCACCAGAAGGTTGTGCGGCTATTCTCTACAAGGATCAGTCAAAAGTCCAAGAGGCCACAAAATCTCTTAAGATAACAGCTCAGGATTTGTATGAGCTAGGTGTAATAGACTGTATAATACCAGAGCCCTACTGCGGGGCTCATATGTCTCATAGGCTTACGTTTTTTAATGTAAAGTTCTTCTTACGAAAAGCCCTAAACGAAGTATTGAAATACAATATAGACGAAATAGTACAAAAAAGACAAGATCGCTATCTAAATATAGGCTTTTACGAAAACGCTTAAGTGTTAATCTCTATGCCATTTTACCCTTAGAAAATGAGCCCCTTCTTGATATTGTAGCTCTAGTTTGCCTTTGTAAGCTTTGTGTACAGCTTCTCCTATACGTCTTGCTATATGCTCGTAAGTGGTTTTGATTGTTATGTTGTCGCCGTTTTCCTCTATTAGAGCTATTCTTTCCAATGGTCTTAGGTTTTTCTCTTTTTCTTCTTCATTTCTTACAAGATTCATTATTTCGTCTTTATGAGTTTTTAGGAAATCACCGCTTAACTCTACTATACCACCGTAATACTTATCTTGAATTCTTCTGCAGGCTGGACATATCATCTTTTTTGCATTTTTTGGAGCTTCTTCCCACTTAAATGTTCCGTCCCTAAAGACCACTCCACACACTTCGCATACAGACGGCTCTTCGTACTTTTCTTTGTTAAAGTAAGGATCGTGAATGTACTCTTCTATCATCCTGTCTTTTCTGTTGTTCATACTATATACCTCCTTTTAAATATCATCTTTCTTCTCTAGCTACGCCACGTTTTGAGCTTTTAATAAAATCCACAAACATAAGGGCATACTTGTTGTCCTTGTATAAAGAGAGGACTTCTTCAATGGCATCTTTTTTTAGCTTTTGGCTTCTAAAAATTATTTTATAAACATGCTTTATAATCTCTATATCTTCTTTGGAAAAACCTCTTCTTTCCAGACCTATCGTGTTTATTCCGTAAAGCTTAGCGTGAGGGCCAGCCGCTTTTACAAAGGGTGGAATATCCAAAGATACTCCGCTGAGTCCACCCACCATAGCATAAGCCCCTATTTTTGTGTGTTGATGAGCTGCCGAAAGCCCTCCTACAAAAGCGTACTCGCCTACTTCTACATGTCCTCCCAGCGTAGCGCAATTCGCCATAATGACACCATCTTTTACCACACAATCGTGAGCTACGTGCGTATAAGCCATAAGAAAAACGTTTGCACCGATTGTAGTTTTCTTCTTATCAAAAGTGGTTCCTCTATGTATTGTGACGTATTCTCTTATAATGGTATTTTCACCTATTTCTACGATAGAACCCTCGCCGTTATCTTTTAGATGTTGAGGGTCTTCGCCTATTATGGCTCCATCGTATATCTTTACGTTGTCTTTTATGATGGTGCCTTTTCTTATAAGTACTTTGTTCTTTATCTTTACATTGTTTCCTATCTTTACACCATCTTCTATGATGCAAAATTCCCCTATTTCTACATTTAAACCTATTTCAGCTTTTGAGCTTATTATAGATGTCTTCATAAGTCTATAATTTTACCATATATTTAACGAAGGGTATAAAAGTTTGGATAAATTTCTAAGCTTAGCCTTTACCTCTTCCACGTCTTTTGCAACAACGTTTATATGTCCTAATTTTCTGCCATCCCTAGGTGTTTTTCTATACCAATAAAGGCTAGAGCCTTCTAAGGACAATATGCTATCTTTTAGTTCTTTTGTAAGATTGATATTGCCTATTATGTTTATCATTCCCCCTTGGGTTATAAGAGAAGGGGAGTATATTGGCATGTCTAACATTGTTCTTAAAAGCAGTTCAAACTGGGAATATTCTGCATCGTTTAACGTGTGGTGTCCAGTATTGTGGACTCTTGGAGCAAATTCGTTTATATAAACGTCTTTAGCTTTTACGAAAAACTCCACCGCTAAAACGCCTTTTTTTATGCCAAGAGTTTTTAAAAGCCTTGAGGTTATAGCCTTGGCTTTTTCTTGTACCTCGTTTGTAAAAACATCTGTATGGTTGTACAGCAATATACCGTTTTTATGTATATTTTTTGTCATTGGCATGAAAACGATCCTATCTTTTGATATACCAGCTATTAAAGACATTTCAAAGTCAAAATAACAAAACTCCTCTATTAAAAATGTATCTTTAGAGTCCTTTAACTTATCTTTTAAAAGCTGCAAATCGTCTCTTGTGTGTATTGTATACTGCCCTTTACCATCGTAGCCGTTTGATATTGTTTTTACCACCACTTCTTTGTTCAAACTTTCTACTATTTCAAAAAGTTCGTCTGTATTTTTAGCTTCGTAAAAAGGAACCACTGGGAAGTTATGGTCTTTCAAGAATTTTTTTTCTAAAAGTCTGTTTTGTTTTAATTCTATTGGTTTTACGCCAGGATAAAGTTTATCCAGTAGTTTTTTACAATCAAATATCTTTTTATCAAAATGCTCAAACTCATAGGTTATCACATCGCTAAAAGCTGCAAACTCTTCCACTTCATTTTCTTTGAAAACATGTTTAGTTACGTGAGAGGCTGGGGAATCTCCCTCAAAAGATAAGACAGCAAAATCTATATCCATCATGAGTCCTTCCATAACGCTCATCATGGCAAGCTGTCCATCGCCTATTATACCAATTCTCATAACATAATATTATAGCATTGTAAGGCTGCGTTAATATCTCTAGTGAGGAATTAACTACATGACTCTGGAAATGTGTTATAATTTTTTGGCTATTTGTTTCGCTGTGTATTGAACTAATAACACTATATTTGTAGTTTGTGTATTATAATAGTAGTTATGAAAAATTTTATATTTGTATTAGGATTGGTTGGGGTTTTGTGTTTGGCTTTTGGTGGTGAGAAAGATACCCATCAAGTTATATACCAGACAATATATCAAAAGCGAGTGGCAGCTGAGCCTAAGGTACCAGCGTCAAATCAACCAGCCTACATACAACAATCTTATAGCAGAGAATATTATTATAAATCATGTATGATGGGCCATGAAAAGCCAATAACAAGTGTGGATGAGATGGCTAAGTATATAGCAAATCAGTTGGTTTGTAGTGAGCTTACACCTATAAGAGCTCCAATAGGCGTATCTGTGATAGTTGATTTAAATAAATTACATCAAACTACCGATTTTGGAAGGCTTTTATCTGAAGATTTGATATCCCAACTTCAAAGGAAGAATATGGCGGTTATAGATATAAGGGCTCAAACCTTTATGCTCATAAATCCAGAAGGTGAATTTTATTTATCAAGAAATATAAATAATTTAAGAAAAGAATACAAGATAGGTTATGTATTGGTGGGCACATATTCTGTAGGTGATTACTCAACATCTGTAAATGCCAGAATAATAGATGCCTCAAACGGCCTAGTGGTAGCCACAGCTCACGCTTCTATACCTACTCAAATAATAAGCGATTTGCTCTACAACTCCTCTCAATCTGTGCCAGAGCTACAGCTAAGAAGTTCTTCAATGGCACCTTCTTATCAAAATGTGGCTCAAGCTACCCCTCCGCCAGCGGTTGTACCACAAGTAAAACAGCAATCTCCTGGAAACTCCAAAAAATAATCTATAGCCGGTGTAGCTCAGTCGGCAGAGCGAGGCATTCGTAATGCCTAGGTCGTGGGTTCGAGTCCCATCGCCGGCTTTTGTTGATTTCAAAATATAAACATGCTATAATAGTAAAAACTTTTAAAAGGTGGCAGGTATGAAAGAAGGAAAAGTGGTTCAAGTAATAGGAGCGGTTTTAGACGTAGAATTTGACACAGAAGAACTCCCCCCAATAAGACACGGGCTTGTTATGGACAGAAGATTTATGGGGGACAACGACGAATGGCTTACTGAAAAGCTTTACTTAGAAGTGGCTCAGCACATAGGAGAAAAAAGAGTAAGAGCTATAGCTATGGGACCTACGGACGGTATACAAAGAGGTGCCAAAGTTCAATATTTAGGTGGCCCTATAAAGATACCAGTTGGTGATGGAATATTGGGAAGAGTTTTTAATGTAGTAGGACAGCCCATTGATGAAGCTGGCGATGTAAAAGCCACAGACCATTGGCCTATGTTTAGAGACCCACCACCTCTTACAGAACAATCCACAAAGGTAGAAATACTTGAAACCGGTATAAAAGTTATAGATTTGTTAGAGCCCTATGTGAAGGGTGGTAAAGTAGGTTTGTTCGGTGGTGCTGGTGTTGGTAAAACTGTTTTAATGCAGGAGTTGATACACAATATAGCAAAATTTCACAAAGGTTATTCTGTTGTTATAGGTGTTGGTGAGCGTACCCGTGAAGGTAACGACCTTTGGCATGAAATGAAAGACTCTGGTGTTTTACCTTATACCGTTATGGTTTATGGGCAGATGAACGAGCCACCGGGCGTTAGGTTTAGGGTAGCTCAAACAGGCATCACAATGGCTGAATATTTTAGAGATATCCAGGGTCAAGATGTTTTGACGTTTATAGATAACATATTTAGATTTGTGCAAGCTGGTTCTGAAGTTTCTACGCTTTTGGGAAGATTGCCATCTGCCGTTGGATACCAACCTACGCTAAACACAGACGTTGGTGAAGTGCAAGAGCGTATTACTTCTACCAAAAAAGGCTCTATAACCTCTGTACAGGCAGTTTACGTGCCGGCTGACGACATCACAGACCCAGCTCCTTACTCTATCTTTGCCCATTTGGATGCTACTACTGTTTTGGCTCGTAGGTTGACAGAGCTAGGTATATATCCAGCTATAGATCCCCTTGAGTCCACATCTAAATATTTGGCTCCAGAGTTTGTAGGTCAAGAGCATTACAACGTGGCTATGGAAGTAAAGCGTATACTACAAAGATACAAAGAACTTCAAGAAATTATAGCCATACTTGGCATGGAAGAATTATCCGATGAAGATAAGGCTATAGTAAACAGGGCTCGTCGTATACAAAAGTTTTTATCGCAACGCTTTCACGTAGCAGAACAATTTACCGGTATGCCTGGTTCTTACGTAAAGCTTGAAGATACAATAAGAAGCTTTAAAGAAATATTGAGCGGAAAATACGATGACTTACCAGAAAACGCCTTCTATATGGTAGGAAGCATAGATGAAGCTATAGAAAAAGCTAAGAAAATGTAATATATTATATATATGAGAAACTTAGCTTTGACTTTAGGACTTTTGGCTACGGTAAGTTTTGGGGCTTTTGCCGTGACCCCTCAAAAGATATTTGAAATGCATTGTATGCAGTGCCATAACGGCAAAAGAGCCCCATCTGCTAAAGAGCTTCATACAAAGTTTGCTGGCAAGAAAAAAGAGCTTGTAGCAGCTATATCTCACTGCAGACCGGCTATGGCTTTGCCAGCATCAGAAAGAGAAGCTATAATAAATTGGTTATCTTCGAAGTAATATAAAGGCGGTATAGCTCAGGGGCTAGAGCGGAGATCTCATAAGTCTTAGGTCGGAGGTTCGAATCCTCCTACCGCCATTTTTATTTTATATAAATTCTTCTACTATCTCGAAATCTATCTTTCCTTTTTGCTCATCTACTTTTATGACTTTTACTTTTACACTATCTCCCAATCTGTAAGTTTTGTGGCTTTTGGCATCTATAAACCTGTGGTTTTCTTGGTCGTAGATAAAATCGCCTTCCATAGAGCTTATACTTACGAACCCTTCGGCCAATATCGTTTTTATCTGTACAAAGATACCGTTTTGTATTATACCGGTGATAATGCCTTCAAATATCTCTCCTATCTTATCTTTCATAAACCTTGCCCTTAAGAAATCTATAGCTTCGTATTCAATTTTGTCAGCTAAACGTTCTTTTTCGGAAAGATGTATTGCCGCTTCTTCAAGGTAGGCCATATTAAAAGCTAAAGTTTTTTTCTTTAAGATAGATTTTATTATGCGATGTACTATAATATCTGGATATCTTCTGATGGGAGAGGTAAAGTGGGTATAATGTTTTGATGCAAGGCCGAAGTGTCCTATATCTATGGGTGAGTACTTGGCTTTTTGCATGCTTCTTAAGGTTAAAAATCTTACCAAAAACTCCTCCTCTTTTCCTTCAAAATGTTCTATAATTCGTTGAAAGAACTTTGGCTCAAAATCTTCTGGCATTGTGGTTTTGTATCCAAGTCCAGATAATATATCTAGAAGGTTTTGGACTTTGTCTTTATTTGGTTTTTCATGAACTCTGTAAAAGCCTAAATCTGATTTTTCATTCATAAAGGTTGCTATTACTTCGTTGGCGGATACCATAAATTCTTCTATTATCCTATGGGCTATATGTCTTTCGTAGGGTATTATGGCACTTGGTTCACCCGTTTCGTCTATTACGATCTCAGCTTCTGGTAGGTCAAAATCTATACTTCCCAAATCCCATCTTATCTTATGTCTTTTTCTGTAAAGATTTTCCATTTCAATTAGCGTTTCTCTTATGTTGGGAAGCGGCGGCTTGATTTTACCAGTTATTATATCCAAAGCTTGGTCGTAGGTAAGCCTTGCCTTTGAGTTTATAACGCTTTCGTATATCTCGTAATGTTTTAGTTTTGCGCTTTTATCAAAAACCATCTCCACGCTAAGACAAAATCTATCTTCATTTGGCACAAGGCTACAAAGGTTTGAAGATAGCTCTTCTGGAAGCATATGTATGGCTTCTCCTGGAAGGTAAACTGTGGTACCTCTTTCGTATGCTTCCTTGTCAAGCGCACCTCCGAATTTTACAAACAAAGACACATCTGCTATATGTACGAAAAGTCTGTAATCATCACCTTCTTTTTCAAGATAAACCGCATCGTCAAAATCCTTTGCTCTTACCGGGTCTATCGTAAAACAAGGCTGAGCTCTTAGGTCTTTTCGTTTTGATATCTCCTTTTGAAAATCAAATTTTTCTAAAAACGAGTTTAACTCTTTTATAGCCTCTTTCGGGTATTGATTTTTTAAGTTGTATTTTCTTTTTAAAAGCTCCAAAGACAAGAAGCTTTCAGATGGATTCCCTATTACTTCAATTATTTTTCCTTTGGCTTTTTGAGTCTTTGTAGGATATTTTGTTATTTTTACAAGCACAAGCTGGTCTGGTTTTATATTTTTGCATTGGTTTTTAGAAAGTTCTATATCGTGAAAGTGGTTTTCATCTACTGGATTTGCAATGCACTTCTTGAAATTTGATATACTGCAAACGAACTCTTTTCTGGCTCGCTTTAGGACTCTTTCAATTCTTATCTCTTCTTTTCCTTTGTAAAGCACCACATACCCTTCCACTTCATCTTTATCAAACACTTTCTGCATTTCAAAAAATGGTATGTATATATCTTTAGAACCGTCCTTTGGTATTAAAAATCCAAAACCTGCTGGGTTTGCCTCTACGACGCCCACCACTTTTTTTACAGATTCTCTGTTTAGGCTAAAATGTCCTTTGGTGGTGATGATTTTATCTTGTTTGATTAACTCCCTTAGAACCTTTCTCAGAACCTTTTTATCAACTGGTATATGCTTGGCAAGTTCGCCAAAAGAAACGGGCTTTTTCTTAGAAGATAAAAAACTTTCTATAGCAGTAACTATCTCTTCTTTTTCCATTAGAGCTTTACTCTCCCTTTAAATTCTCTTTGAATTTCTCTTCTTATATCTTTTTCTTTTAGCTCTTTTCTCTTGTCGTAAAGCTTTTTACCTTTAACAAGAGCTATGTCCACTTTTACCTTGCCGTTTTTAAAATAAAGGCTAATGGGTATTATTGTATAACCTTTTTCCTTTGATTTTCCTAAAAGCCTTAAAATTTCCCTTTTGTGAAGAAGTAGCTTTCTCTTTCTAAGTGGGTCTGGGGGTTTTATGGTAGCGTACTTGTAGGGGGCTATGTATAAGTTGTGTAAAAACGCTTCGCCGTTTTCTATCCTAACAAAAGCATCTTTGAAAGATACGGTTTGCTTGTTCCTTATGGATTTTATCTCTGGTCCTAAAAGCTCAATACCTGCTTGATAAGTCTCTACAACTTCATTTTCATGCAAGCCTTCTTTGTTTACATACCTTGGTGTATTATTTTGTTCTTGTTTTTTCATAATATATAATATACTATATCCTTATAGATAAGTGTATTTAATTTGTGCAAAAGCTATGGAGTAATGTTATAATAATATTTTGATGGAGGCTTAGTATGAGTATAGGTATTATACCCAATGAAACCCTGTTTGTGGAGATCGTCCTTTTCTTAGTTTTTGTGGTCGTAGTAAATTACATGGTTTTGAAACCGTATCTTGGTATAGCTAAAGAAAGACAAGATCAAGCTGATAAAACGCTTAAAGAAGCCCAGGCTCTTGCTAAAGAACGTGAAATGCTATTAAAAGAGGCTCAAGAGATATTGGAAAAAGCTAAAAAAGAGGCCCAGCAGATTTTGGAAGAAGCTATAAAAAAAGCAAACGATGAGAAGCAAAGAATATTAAAAGAAGCAGAAGAAAAGGCAGAGCTTGAATATCGTACTCAAATAGAAAAGATAAAACAAGAACTAGAAGAACAGAAAAAAGTTTTAGAAGCTTCTTTGGACTCTCTGGTAGAATCGCTGGTAGAAAAGGTAATAAAGGGGTAAGTTTATGTCTAACTATGTATTTGAAAATATATGGAAAGCTGTTAACGTAATATTATTTTTTGCTTTAGTTTATAAGTTTGCCGGCAAGCAAATAAAAGATATGTTTGAGAAAGCTTACAAATCGTTGATATCTCAAGTAGAAGAGCCACTTTCTAAGCTTTTATCCAATAGAGAGGCTGTTTCCTTAGCAAAGAAAGAGGTTGAAGAAGCGAGAAAGAAATATGAAAAAGCCCTTGAAAATCAAAGAATACTTGCAAAAGAACAATACGAGGAAATACTATCTCATGCAAAGATGGTGGCTCAGAACATAGAGAAGATGGGTAAAGAGATGGTAGAAGTAGAAGCTAATAGGTTAAAGTCTCAGCTTATATCTGGGCTTAGCTCGTCTTTGATATCAAAGGCAGAGGTCAAGTTAAAGGAAGCTTTTAAAGATGAAAACGTAGAAGTTTCTTACATAAAGTCAAGACTTGAGAGGTTAGGTAAATGAAGGTAAACAAGGAGTTGGCTAGAAAGCTAGCAAAGAAGATCGTTTCCTCTGTCCCGAAAGATAAAGAATCTCTTAGCGCAGTATCTGATTTTTTAGGGCTTTTAGGGGTACTGTATAGAAAAGAACCGAAATTTAGGGATTTTGTTTTATCTCCTTTCATATCAAATGAGCAAAAAAAAGCTTTTATAAAAAGCCTTATACAAAAGGGTAATATACCAAAGGAGATAGAGTTTTTTGTAGATGAGCTTATTGACTTAAACCTTCTTAGAATTGTTGGTGAGATTAAAAGGCTGTTTGATTACGAATCTGAAAAAATATTGTCTATTTATAAAGGTAAACTTATTTTTGCTAAAGAGCCTACAAAAGAGCTTGTAGACGAAATAATACAAAGAGTTGAAAAGGTTTTAAATAGAAAAATAGAGCCGGAAATATCTGTTAACGATGCATTGATAGGTGGGTTTGAGTTAAGGCTTTCTGGATTGGTGCTTGATACATCTGTAAGAACTGTTTTACAAAATTTGTCCAATAAAGTTAAAAGCTTATAAAACGGTGTGAAGGTAAAAGCCGCCAGCTGGAAGGGCCTTCACGCTAAAAAGAAGGCGGGGTAAAAATACCAGCATCAAGGGTATCCTTGATAAAAGGGTGTGAGATATGACACTTGCTTACGACGACGCTTTGGAGATACTGAAATCTCAGCTTCAAAGCTTTGAAACAGACATAAAGATGGAAGAGGTTGGCATAGTTTATGCTGTAGGTGATGGTGTTGCAAGAGCCTACGGTCTTGATAACGTTATGGCCAACGAGCTTTTGGAATTTGACAGCGGTGAGGCTGGTCTTGCTTTTAACCTTGAAGAAGACAACGTTGGTATCATAATACTTGGTTCAGAATCCGGTATAAAAGAAGGTAGTATAGTAAAACGTACAGGTAGAATATTGGACGCTCCTGTAGGTGAAGAGCTTGTAGGTAGAGTTATAGATCCTTTAGGTAATCCACTAGATGGCAAAGGGCCCATCAATGCAAAGCATAGAAGCCCAGTAGAAAAGATCGCTCCAGGCATAGTAAAAAGAAAGTCCGTTCACGAACCTCTTCAAACAGGTATAAAAGCTATAGACGCTATGATACCAATAGGTAGAGGACAAAGAGAGCTTATAATAGGAGATAGGGCCACAGGTAAAACCACCGTTGCTATAGACACCATATTAAATCAAAAAGATACAGACGTCTATTGTATATATGTAGCTATAGGTCAAAAGAAATCAACTACCGCTCGTATCATAGAACTTCTTGAAAGAGAAGGTGCCATGAAATATACCACCGTTGTGGTGGCTTCTGCTACAGACCCAGCTCCTTTGCAATACTTGGCACCATTTACCGGTTGTACAATAGGTGAGTATTTTAGAGACAACGGTAAGCACGCTCTAATCGTTTACGATGACTTGTCAAAACATGCAGAAGCTTACAGACAGCTTTCTCTGTTGGTGAGACGTCCTCCCGGAAGAGAAGCTTATCCTGGTGATGTATTTTATCTACACTCAAGACTTCTTGAAAGAGCGGCTAAACTAAACGATGAACTTGGTGCAGGTTCTTTGACGGCGCTTCCTATCATAGAAACAAAGGCTGGTGACGTGTCAGCATACATTCCTACCAATGTTATATCTATTACTGATGGCCAAATTTATTTGGAACCAGACCTCTTTAACAAAGGTATAAGGCCGGCTATAAACGTTGGTCTTTCTGTGTCAAGGGTAGGTGGTAGCGCTCAGATAAAAGCTATGAAACAAGTGGCCGGTACTTTGAGACTCGATTTAGCTCAGTTTAGGGAATTGGAAGCTTTTATGCAGTTTGCTTCTGACTTAGATAAAGCTACTCAGGATACCATCAATAGAGGTTTAAGGCTTGTAGAATTGTTAAAGCAAGGTCCTTACAGCCCTATCCCTGTGGAAAAGCAAGTTATAGCTATATACGCAGGTACAAACGGTTACCTTGACGATATACCTGTATCATCTGTAAGAAAGTTTGAAATGGAGTTGTATGGATTTTTAGATGCAAACTTCAAAGACCTCTTAGATGAGCTAAAGACCAAAAAAGCTATAGATGATTCTGTAAAATCTAAGTTGAAAACAGCTTTAGACAAATTTAAAGCCAGCTTTATTCCCTGATAGTGCAATTTAAATAAACATACATTAGCCCCGTTTTGGGGCTTTTATTTAAATAACAGCCTCTTTGTATAATCTTTATCAGTTAATCATTGCAAAATTGTTTACTTGTAATATATATAGTTATACCAATTTTGAAAGGAGGTTGTTTATGGTTTACGAACGACTTATAGGTACTCTTAAACAAGAAAGCAAAGTTTTAGTGTCTGAAGAGATTAGAAGACGAAAAGCACTTTTAGATAAACTTAAATCTGGTCCCAAGAGCGATTTTGAAGATATATACAGGGAGGAGAAAGAAAAACTTGAAAATAAACAAAAATTGATGTAAAATATACTTAGTTTATTTAGGGGTCGTAGCTCAGTTGGGAGAGCGCCGATATGGCATGTCGGAGGTCAGATCG
>PNJC01000134.1 GCA_002878215.1 Hydrogenobaculum sp.
TAACTATCTGTGTGATGAAAAAGAAGCTCTAAGGATAGAAGAAGAGTTAGAAGGCTGTTAAAGTCAACTTAAATTCCCCACCTAAGGTGTGTTTATTTTCCCAGTTTTTTTGTTTAGTTTTTCATTAACTCCTTCAATATGTAACTTTTACCCGTTATCCTAAAAACATGGCAGTGGTGTATGGTTCTATCTGCAATAGCAGATGCAAGCACTGCATCACCAAACACATTGGCCCATTCTTCAAATGGTCTATTTGTGGTTATTATTATTGAGCCATTTTCATACCTTTCTCTTATTATTTCAAAAAAACTCATCTTATGGCATTTGCAAGGTGGGTTTTTCCTACTCCAGGGTTTCCCATAAACACTATGTTCTTTTTTTCTTTAATGTAGCCACAGGAAGCTAAATCCAGTATTTGTTTTTTATTAAGCTCGGATTGATAGGCAAAATCATAATCCAAGAGAGTTTTTGAAATATCAAGCTTTGAGCTTGAAAATCTTTTTTTATATGAGTTGGACTGCCTGTTTGTAAACTCATCTTCCAATAAGAGCGATAAAAAGTCTATATAGCTCAAGTTAAACTCTATGGCAAAAGCATTTCTTGCTTCAACAGATTTTGATATTCCCTGAAGCTTTAGCTTTGATAGTTTGCTTATAATCTCTCTCATATAAGTCCTCCTGTAAGCTTATCGTAGATTGAAAGATCATTTGCAAAACCGCCTGCTATGCCAAGCGCCGATTAAACTTTCTTTATTGTATAGGCCTTCTTCTATTATTTTATTTATGGACAGGTAATTGTATATGCCATAAATATTTGCTCTTTTTAAAGACTGGTTTATAATATTTCTTCCGTATGTTTGGCTTAAGTGAAGGATACTAGAGATTATTCTTTGATAGCTAGATGGTTTTTTAACTTTTAGGCTAAAAAAGAAATCTCTGGCGTCTTTGCCTATCTCGCTCATCTTTTGCTCATGCTGGCTAGGTCTTGAGAGGAAATGTTCAAGCTTTGGATTGTGAGATGGGTTTGTTATAAACTCACCCTGAGAAGTGCATATTTGGTGGATAGCAACTTCTTTGAAGTGTTTATTGTATATTTGAAGCACAGATCCGTTTGATTTTATTGTAAGCTTTCAGCCTATATAGTCTCTTGGTACAGAATAGAAATTGTATTTGTATGATATGTGAGCGTAAGCGTTTACGGTTCTTTTTTGAATACCAAGGACCTCGTACCTCTTAAATGGAAGCCTCTTTAAATAAGCCTTTTTTAGTATTATAAAACTCATCTTTTGGTATTTTTCTGGTTGTGCCGTGAAGCCTTGTATTGCATACATTGTCTACCCAGTATCTTAGCTTTTTTCTAGCTTCGAAGAAGTCTCTTGTATCAAGGCCTTTTAAAAAGTTGTTTTTAACATATTTTATGCCAGATTCTACCTTGCCTTTATCTGTTTTGGTCATTGACCGGCAGGTAATTGGCTCACAACCATAATGCGCAAGAAAAGCTGCATACTCTTTTTGTATTAAAGGCTCATAGAAGCTTGCTTTTAATACTGCTGATTTTAGGTTATCTATACTGACTACTTGGGGAACACAGCAGAAAAACTCAAAAGCATTTATATGGCATTGTATGAAAGTTGCTGTGCTTTGGTTTTCTACAAGCTCATAGTAGGCGTACCTGCTTGAAGAAAGCTTCATGCAAAATAGCCAAGCTTTAATCTTTTTGCTACCTTTTTGAAAATAACCAGCATACCCAAAGTCTACTTGGACTTCCTGTCCCGGGCGGAGTAATTACTGGCATATAGGGGAAGCTTGGACCTCTTAGTTTGGCTACATACCTTTTTACGGCGAAAGTAGCTGAGCAACACGCTTTTTTCTTCTAAAAGCTTTTGATGCATAAGTTTAACGCTTAGCCTGTTTTGGAGAGAATCAAGTAAAAATTCTTTGTGATCATCAAGAGTGCTTTTTCTTTGAATAAACGGAGGTTCAATTTCGCCTGACTTAACCTTTCCTATGATCTTTTTAGCCGTTTTTCTATCGATTTCTAATTCCCTAGCAATTTGAGAAACGCTTTTGCCTAAATCCAAAAGTGTTTGCACTGAATAATACACTTTAATCTCCTTCAAGTTTTACCTCCTAACAAATTAGGAGGATTTTACACTTTAGACTGGGGAATTTAAACGCTCCCTACCTGGGGAATTTATAGTACCATTAACA
>PNJC01000122.1 GCA_002878215.1 Hydrogenobaculum sp.
GAAAACGAGCTAAACATAGTAGCCACAGGACCTCTTACTTCAGAAAAGTTTTCAAAATACTTAAAGTCTTTTATAGAAGACGAATACCTTTATTTTTACGATGCCATAGCTCCTATTGTAGAAGCTTCAAGCGTTGATTTTTCAAAGGGCTTTTGGGGTTCTAGATACGATAAGGGAGATGATTATTTTAACTGCACAATGACTAAAGAAGAGTACGATTTATTTTACAACGAGCTTTTAAAAGCAGAAAAAGTACCAACAAAAGATTTTGAAAGAATAGTTCACTTTGAAGGATGCCTACCTATAGAAGAGATAGCCCAAAGAGGTTATGAAACACTTGTTTTTGGACCCATGAGCCCAAAAGGTCTAAAGCACCACATATCAAAAGACGTTTACGCCATAGTCCAACTTAGAAAAGAGACAAAAGAGGGCGAAGCCCTTTCTTTGGTGGGCTTTCAAACAAAGCTCACCTACAAAGAACAAGTAAGAGTGTTTAGGCTTATACCTTGTCTTAGAAACGCCGTTTTTTCAAGGCTTGGTTCTATGCATAGAAACACATTTTTACAATCCAACAAACTTTTAAAACCCACTCTTGAATTAAGAAAAAAACCAAACATACTTTTTGCAGGACAAATCACAGGAGTTGAAGGATACTCGGCTTCTGCCGCCACCGGTATTATAGCTGGTATAAACGTATGGCTAAAATTAAAAGGCAAAGACCCTGTAATCCCACCCAAAACCACTATGTTAGGGGCGCTCTTAGACTATATAAGCTCAAAAGAAGGAGAGCTTCAACCTATGAACCCAGTTTTTGGGCTTTTACCAGAAATAGAGGCTCCCAAAAAATATAAAAAACTCTTAAAAGCTTATAGGGCTTTGTTTGATATGGCAAGGTTTATAGAAGAAAACGCTATACTATCATGATTGGTTTTTGGAAGATATTCTCTTTTATAAACCTCCTTGGTATTGTGGCTTTTTCTATATCTGGTTCTTTAAAAGCCATAAAAGAGGGTTTAGACCTTCTTGGTATAACAGTTTTAGCCATTACTACAGCGCTTGGGGGTGGTATATTAAGGGATGTCATAATAAACACAGTACCCATAGCTTTTAAATCCAAAGAAAATATGATATTTGCCATTTTGGGGCTTTTAATAGGGATATCTATTTACAAGTTTGAAGGCATCGAAAGCTCGATGCTTATACTGATACCAGATGCTGTAGGATTATCAGCTTTTAGCGCTACTGGTGCTATGATCGCTTATAAAGCAGATGTAAACGTATTTGGAATTGTTATATTGGCTACATTAACAGGAGTAGGTGGTGGTGTTATAAGCGATATACTTCTTGGTAAAATCCCTTCTGTTTTAAAAGACGATTTTTACGCAAGCTGTAGCATTATAGGAGCGTTGCTTTTTTATATTACAATAATACTTTCCAAAAATATAACACTTTCTGCAGTTGTTTGTGTGGTATCTGTTTTTATCGTAAGAATACTTGCCATAATACTAAACTGGAGATTGCCAAAGTTTAAGTAGGCTTGTAATAAGCAAGCTCTTTTATATGTTCCATTATGGTGTTTGCCACAAGCTTATAATTTTGAATGTTGTCTTCTAATTCTCCAAAATGTATAGGTTTTCCAAAATATACGTTTATAGGTGCTCTTGGGACTGGATACTTTGCCCCCACTGGAAAGTTTATATCTGTGTTTTCAATATAAATTGGTACCACTGGTTTTTTGGTTTTTACCACCATAATCCCAACGCCTGTTTTTGGTTTCAAAAACTCTCCAGCAGGAGCCCTCTTGCCTTCTGGGAATATACAAACGTTGCAACCCATATTTAAAAGCTCTATAGCCTTCTCAATAGCCTGAAAATCCCCAGAACCTCTTTGGATTGGTATAGCCCTCATGTGGTTGTATAAAAATCCTATGACAGGTGCTTCAAAAAGCTCTTTTTTTGCAATAAAATAAAGCGGTTCTTTCACAATAGAGTTTAATACAGGTGGGTCTAAATGAGACCTATGGTTTGATGCAAAAATTGCTCCTTCTAAGCCTTCTATATTTTCTATGTTAAAAGCCCTAACTTTAAATACACTTTTAAAAATCTCCTTTATACCAAACCAAACTGGTTTTATAATATATTTCCCAAGCGTTGTATCTGGACACTTCATTTTAGAGTATTATAGCATAGTAAGGATGTTT
>PNJC01000007.1 GCA_002878215.1 Hydrogenobaculum sp.
TAATGGAAGCTTACTACAAATATCAGCTAAACAACTACATATCCATCTCACCAGATGCTCAGTATATAAGACATCCAGGCTATGACAAGAATAGAGGTCCTCTGTGGGTTTATGGGCTTAGAGTAAATGCAGAGTTTTAGGGCTTTTATCATGCAAAAAGCTTAGAAACGTTATAAATTAGTAAAAAACCTTTTGAAGGAGGCAATATGTTTAAACACGTGTTTGTATGCGTAAACCAAAGACCACCCGGTCATCCTTTGGGTTCTTGTGCAGAAAAAGGAAGTAGGGACGTTTATACGGCTTTTGCAGACGCCCTTCAACAAGACCCTCAGCTTATGATGACGGTAGCTATAACCCCTACAGGTTGCCTTGGTCCATGTGGTATGGGACCAACAGTGGTTGTATATCCAGAAGGTATATGGTATGGCAACGTAAGAAAAGAGGATGTAAACGAAATCATTGAAAGCCATCTAAAGGAAGACAAACCAGTAGAAAGGCTTATTATATCTAAAGGAAAACCACCAGGTATGCTTTAATGAAAGCTCTTATACTAAGGCATGTTCAGATAGAGCATGCCGGTATTTTTAACGACATACTATCATCAAAAGGCATAGACATAAAATATGTAGATCAAGCCGAAAGTATACCCCAAGAAGAGTTTGACATGCTTTTTGTGCTTGGTGGGTATATGGGTGTTTACGAAGAAAATCAATATCCTTTTCTTAGCAGAGAGTTTAGGATAATAGAGCATTTTTTAAAAGCCCAAAAACCCATCATAGGCATATGCCTTGGGGCCCAGATGCTCGCACACGTTTTAGGGGAGAAAGTCTATAAAGGTAAAAACGGCAAAGAAATAGGATGGTATCAAATAAAAAAAGAAAACAACCATAAATTTTTTAACGGTTTTCCAGATAAACCCATGGTTTTTCAGTGGCATCAAGATACGTTTGATTTACCAAAGGGTGCTCTGAGGATATACAGCTCCGATAAATATCAGAACCAAGCCTTTGTTTATGAAAATGCAGTAGGTATTCAATTTCACATAGAGTTGACAAAAGATATGATAAAAGAATGGGCAGAGGCTTATGAAGAAGATTTAAAACAAGAAAATATAGACAAAAACTCCCTTATAAAAGAAGATTATATAAAAACTACAAACGAACTATCTTACAAATTAATAGAAAATATTTTACAATGATAAACTTACTGGAAGATTACTTTGAGTTACAAGAAAAATTAAACTTAGAAAAGTATAGAATATCTCAAATTAAATCTTGGGCTTTTAAGAAAAAAATAACCAATGTAGAGCTTATGACAGATATTCCTAAAAGCTTAAGACAAGAACTAAAAATAGATTTTCACGTATTAAGTTTGGACTCGTTTGTAGAAGGCGAAGACTCCACAAAGTTTGTTTTTAAAACAAAAGATGGACATCTTATAGAAAGTGTGCTTATAAAAGAAAAAGACCATTATACTCTTTGCATATCAACGCAGATAGGCTGTGCTGTAGGGTGTAAGTTTTGCGTTAGTACCATAGGAGGGCTTTTAAGAAATTTAAGCTTTTCAGAGATAGTGGATCAATACTTTTACATATCCATACTAAGAAACATATTTATAAGAAACATCGTTTTTATGGGTATGGGAGAACCTCTTGCAAACTTCGAAAACCTAAAGAAAGCCTCTTTTATTTTCCTAAAAGAATTTGAGCTTTCAAAAAGACACATTACAATATCTACAAGCGCCTATACAAACTATCTCAAAAAACTAAAAAACGACGATTTCTTAAACAAACTAAACTTAGCAATATCCCTAAACGCTTCAGACGATGAAACAAGAAAAAGTCTTATGCCAAATGTTATAGGATCTTTAAAAGAGCTTTTCGAGATTTTAAAAACATACCCATTAGAACCAAGAAGACGCATTACCATCGAGTATGTGCTTATAAAAGATGTAAACAGCTCTTTAAAAGATGCCAAAAACCTTGTAAATCTTCTTAAAAACCTAAAACACAAAATAAAGGTAAATTTAATACCTTACAACGAAAGCCCTATACTACCATTCGAAAGACCGAGTGAGTCGGATATATACAGATTTCAGCAAGAGCTTTTGAAAAATGACATATCCTGCACAATAAGATGGAGTAAAGGCTTAGAGCTTGCTGCAGCATGCGGACA
>PNJC01000102.1 GCA_002878215.1 Hydrogenobaculum sp.
GGCACCCCCGTTACGTTGGAAGCAGATGGTATAGAGCAAATAGAAGAATCTATTATAAAAAGACACGATTTTGCTTTTAACAGCGAAAAACCAACCCTTGACTATGGTGGTGATTTAAAGTTTAGAAAAGGCGGTGTTTACCATGCTTGGTCTCCTCATGTTGTAAGAGCTCTCCACAAATATTTGGAAACCCTTGATTACAACGATTATCTTGAATTTTCGAAGATTGCCAACGAAGAGCATCCAACGTTTATACACCATCTTTTGGATTATAAAAAAGCTAAAAGCCCTATACCTATAGAAGAGGTAGAACCAGAAGAAGAGATACTAAAACGCTTTGTTACAGGCGCTATGTCTTTGGGAGCGCTTTCTCCGGAAGCTCATGAAGTGTTAGCTCTTGCTACCAATATGCTTGGCATGAAGTCAAACAGCGGTGAGGGTGGCGAAGACCCAGAACGATATTTTACAGAGAAAAACAGCGCTATAAAACAAGTGGCTTCTGGGAGATTTGGCGTGACACCCACTTACCTTGCATCTGCCACCGATATAGAGATAAAGATAGCCCAAGGTGCAAAGCCCGGTGAAGGCGGTCAACTTCCGGGTAAGAAGGTAAGCCATTACATAGCTAAGATAAGATATGCCCAAGAAGGCATAACCCTAATATCACCCCCACCTCATCATGATATATATTCTATAGAGGATTTGGCTCAACTTATAAACGATTTAAAAAAGGCAAACCCAAAGGCCCGCATATCTGTGAAACTAGTAAGCGAATCTGGGATTGGTACTATAGCATCAGGAGTAGCCAAAGCTTACGCCGATATCATACAAGTAAGCGGTACCGAAGGAGGTACTGGAGCATCTCCTATTAGCTCTATAAAAAATGCCGGTAATTATTGGGAAATAGGACTTTACGATACAGTGAAAACCCTTATGGAAAACGGTTTAAGGGATAGGGTTAGCGTAAGAGTAGATGGCGGTTTTAGAACTGGTAAAGATGTGATAATAGGTGCTATTTTGGGGGCAGAAGAGTTTGGCTTTGGCACTGCTGCGATGATAGCTGAAGGTTGTGTGATGGCCCGTCAATGCCACTTAAACACATGCCCTACGGGTGTAGCTACCCAAGATGCGAAGTTAAGGGCTAAGTTTAGTGGAACAAAAGAAGGGGTGGCTGCTTATTTCAGAGCTTTGGCTAAAGAAGTAAGAGAGATATTGGCATCTATGGGATACAGAAGTCTAAACGATATTATAGGTCGTCTTGAGCTTTTAGAACCAAAACCATCTAGATTAAAACTTGATATATTCACAAAAGGCTATCCAAAAGATGCTCCAAGGTTTAGAACCTTTGAAAGAAACGACAACCCTGAAAAGTCTTTAAACGATTTTATAGCACAAGAGTTAGAAGAGTTTATCAAAAGCCAAACACCTGTTGAAAAACACTACAAAATCACAAACATAGATAGAAGCGTAGGAGCTACGATAAGTTATTATACAGCTATTTATCATAAAGATAAGGGTTTGCCACCAAACACGTTGAACCTTTATTTTGAAGGTGTTGCAGGCCAAAGTTTTGGGGCTTTTAATCATAAAGGTATAAACTTATTTTTAAAAGGTATGGCCAACGATTACGTAGGAAAGGGCATGCACGGTGGTATTATATCTATAAGACCTTTTGAATACATAGATAATTCTCTTGTCTTGGCTGGAAATACAATACTATACGGTGCTACAGGCGGTGAGCTTTACATTGCTGGGTCTGTGGGTGAACGTTTTGCGGTAAGAAACAGCGGTGCTAAGGCTGTAGTAGAAGGTGTCGGACATCATGCCCTTGAGTATATGACAGGTGGAGTTGTTTTAAATATAGGGGATTTTGGCTACAACGTAGGCGCTGGTATGACTGGCGGTATGGCCTATTTTTACGACAAAGAAGGTGTTTTAGAAAAACATATAAACACATCTTACAAAACATATAAACACATCTTACGTATTGGTGCAAGATATAGCTGAAGAAGATGCGGAGCTTATAAGGTCTATGCTTGAAACTCATATAAAGTATACAGATAGCCCTAAAGCTAAAGCGATATTAGAAGGTGGATTTGATGCTTTTAAAAAGATTATGCCGATAGAGCTTTGCGTGAGGTCAGAGAGTTCAGACGAATGTGTCCAGAAGGTATAAACCTAAATCAAAAGCTTGAAAATAAGATAGGTTTAAACCTATTTTTGGTGTTAAGTCAGAATGTTGAGCTTTTGCAAGATACTGCAACAGATTTAGAACAAGAGCTAAAGGTAGAACAAGAGCTAAACCCTTTTTTAAAGTTAAAAGCGTTAAAACCACCAAAAAAGTTTTTTGTAAACAAAGAAGATTATACCCAAAATATAGCCTACTCTTACTCTTACAAGGATCATCTAATAAAGTCTATAAATGAAGAACTAGAAGGCATAGAAAAAGACGTAGCCAAAGAGATAGTGTATTCTCTTGACAGCAGCGGCTTCATATCTCTTGAGGCTTTAGAAGATATTAAAAAACATTTTAACGTGGGCTGGGATGTTGTAGATGACGCAAGAGCTTTTGTGATGGAGATAGAACCCATAGGGCACGGAGCTTTGAATCCTTTTGAGTATATGGAGCTTCAGATAAGGACTTACTACAAAGATAAGAAAGATTATATAAAGTATTTAAAAGATTTAGAAGAAAGAAAAAAGATACCAAAGGAAGCTATAGAGTTTTTCTCAAAGCTTAAAAAAACACCTATACAGATAGACAAAACAAAACTTTTACCGTCCAAAGTGGATATTGTAATAGAAATAGACCAAGGGGAGATTTTATACGATATATTTGACAACTATGTGGAGCTTTCTCAAGAAAATTTGGAGGAGAAGTTAGAGGACAAGGAGCTTGAAAAATATCTAAAGCAAAGGGCTAGAAGGTTTGTAGAGGCCATAAACTTAAGGAGGAAGTTTCTAAAAGAACTCACAAAGATTGTTGTAGAAAGACAGCGGGACTTCTTTCTAAAAGATAAACCTCTTAAAAGCTTGATGCTAAAGGATGTAGCCAGTGAGTTTGGTATTTCTATATCAACGGTTTCAAGGCTTGTAAACTCAAAGTACGTAAAAACACCAAAAGGGGTATTTAAGTTGAGGTCTTTTTTTGTAAGACAAAGCGTATCTTCAAAAAGTCAAGAGGAAATACTAAACATGATAAAGAAGCTTATTCAAAACGAAGAAACTATATATACCGATAAGGATATAGAGGAAATTTTAAGAAACTACGGTATAAACATAGCAAGGCGCACAGTGGCAAAGTATAGAGCAAAGCTTGGTATTGGAAGTTCTAGGAAAAGATGAAAGATATTTTAGAAAAGTTTTATGGATTTTTAAAAGAAAAAAACATAAAAAGCTATTTAATAACCTACAAACCAAACGTTTTATACCTGTCTAAGTTTAAATCTTCAAACGCTTATGTCCTTTGTTTGGAAGGAGAATTTTTCTTTTTTACAGACTCAAGGTATATAGAAGGGGCAAAGGAAAAGATAAAGCACATGGAAGTAATAAACATAGAGGGGTCTTTTTTAGAATTTATCTCGAAGTTTTTAAAAGCCAAAAACGTAGATTCCATATACGTAGATAAGACAATTTCTTACGCTTTTTACGAAGAACTTTCTAAACATATAAACGTGCGTTTTGAAAAGGATCCCACTTTTTCACTTAGAAAGGTCAAATCAAAAGAAGAAATAAATATAATGAAAGACGGTGTTAAAAAATCCGATGCCGTTTATAGGAGGTTGCTTGATTTTGTAAAACCTGGTATGACTGAAAAAGACGTAAAAGATTTTGTTGTATGCGAGTTTTTAAAAGAAAAAGCCCAAAAAGAAAGCTTTGATACCATAGTGGCTACCGGCAAAAACTCAGCAGTGCCTCACCATGAGACTTCTTTTGATGTTGTAGAAAACGATAAGCCTCTTTTGGTGGATATGGGGCTTATGTGGGAGCATTACGCTACTGATTTTACAAGGACTTTTCACATAGGAAAGCCTTCTGAAGAGTTTTTGAAAGTGTATGAGATAGTAAAAGATGCTCATCTGTTTGCCATAGAAAAAGCAATTAGCGGAAACTATCTAAAAGACGTAGATTTGGCTGCGAGAAGCTATATAGAATCAAAAGGATACGGTGATTATTTTACACATTCTACTGGGCACGGGGTCGGTCTTGAAATACATGAAGACCCAAGAGTTTACAAGACATCTGAGGATATCATAGAAGAGGGCTTTGTATTTACTGTAGAACCTGGCATATACTTACCTAACCACTTTGGTGTTCGGCTTGAAAACATCGTTTACATAGAAAACGGGCTTCCTCACGTGATGTCCTCTATACCGCTTGATTTGGTGATTTTATGATTTATATTTTAAAATCTTGAAAACTAACGCATATAATATATCTATGGAGAAAGTTTACATTTACGATACGACCTTGAGGGACGGCTCACAGTCTGAGGGGGTAAATTTTAGCATAGAAGACAAATTGCTCATAACAAAGCATTTAGATGATTTTGGTATAGATTACATAGAAGCTGGCTGGCCTGGCTCAAATCCAAAAGATACCTTTTACTTTGAAAAGATAAAGCACATGTCTTTAAAACATGCTAAGATAGTAGCCTTTGGTTCTACGAGAAAAAAAGGTTTAACCGCATCTTCAGACCCTCAGGTTTTATCGCTTTTAAAAGCTCAGACACCAGCTATTACTATTTTTGGTAAATCTTGGGATTACCACGTATTAGATGCCATAAATACCACCTTGGAAGAAAATATAAATATGATATATGACACTATATCTTTTTTGAAAAAAGAAGGAAGAGAGGTCATATTTGACGCGGAGCATTTTTTTGATGGTTTTAAATCAAACAAAGATTATGCTCTGAAGACTGTAGAAGCTGCTTTTGATGCTGGGGCAGATTGGGTAGTGCTTTGCGATACCAACGGTGGTACTCTTCCTTTTGAAATGATGGAGATATTTAAAGAGGTGTTTGACAGGTTTCAAAATGCAAACATAGGTATACACGCTCACAACGACGCCGAGTGCGCGGTGGCAAACTCTTTGATAGCGATAAAAATGGGAGCAAGACAAGTGCATGGGACTATAAACGGTATTGGTGAAAGAACGGGCAACGCCAACCTTTGCTCTATAATACCGGCACTTTCTTTAAAGATGGGATTTCAAACTGTACCAGAGGAATCGTTGAGAAATCTCACAGAGCTTGCAAAGTTTGTTTCAGAGGTTTCAAACGTACCGCTTCCAAAAAATATGCCCTATGTTGGAGCCAGTGCTTTTGCCCATAAAGCTGGCGTGCATGCTTCAGCTGTCAGCAAAAAAACCGATATGTATGAGCACATAAGGCCAGAGCTTGTTGGGAACGCCCGTAAGATTACCATATCTGATATGTCTGGCAAAAGCAACATATTGTATAAGTTGAAAGAAATAGGGCTTAGCGTAGAAGAAAACTCACCGGATGTTATAAAACTTGTAGAGCATATTAAAAACCTTGAAAAAGAAGGATACGTGTTTGAAGCGGCTGATGCCTCTTTGGAGCTTCTTCTTAAAAAGCATTTTGGTGTTGCAAAAGATTACTTCGAGTTAGATTTTTATAAGGTGGAAGTTTTTAGTAAAGAATCGGAAGAACTTTCAGAAGCCACCGTAAGGATAAAAATAGGAGATACCTACCAGCATACTGCGGCTTTAGGAAACGGTCCTGTAAACGCATTGGACAACGCTCTTAGAAAAGCTTTGATAGACATTTATCCAAACCTTGAGTCTTTAGAGCTTATAGATTATAAAGTTAGAATAGTAAATGAAACCGAAGGGACCTCTGCAAAAGTTAGGGTGCTTATAGAATCTACGGACGGAGTTAGGACATGGGGTACCGTAGGAGTCTCTTACAACGTTATAGATGCTTCTTGGAAAGCGTTGGTAGACAGCGTTAGTTTTAAGCTTTTAAAAGATGAAGAAGAAAATTTATAGTTTTTTAACAAAAGCGTATTATATTTAAGATTTATTAAAATTGGAGGTTTTGGCTATGGAAATGCGTAAAGGAGCCGATGTTGTTATTGAGACGCTTTTAAAAGAAGGCGTTGACGTTATATTTGGTATACCTGGTGGTGCAAATATGGAAATATATGACGCTTTATATAGGATAAATAAAATAAAACATATATTGGCAAGACATGAACAGGGTGCTGGACATATGGCAGAAGGGTATGCCAAAGCATCTGGAAAAGTAGGTGTGGCTCTAGCTACATCTGGCCCCGGTGCCACAAATCTTATAACAGCCATAGCAGATGCTTATATGGACTCTGTGCCGGTGGTATTTTTAACGGGTCAAGTGCCTACGTTTTTAATAGGAAACGATGCTTTTCAAGAAGTGGACATAGTAGGTATGACAAGGCCTGTAACAAAGCATAACTTTTTGGTGAAAAGAGTAGAAGATCTACCCCTTATTATAAGGCAGGCTTTCTACATAGCAAAAACTGGAAGACCTGGGCCTGTTTTGGTGGATATTCCAAAAGATATTACCCAAACCATGACGGATGTAGAGATACCCTCTGACGAAGAAGTTATAAACTCTTTACCGGGTTATAAACCTCACATAGAGGGAAATCCTCAGCAAATAAAAAGAGCAGCGCAGCTAATACTAGAAGCAAAAAGACCAGTCCTGTACGTAGGTGGCGGGGCGGTAGCAGCAGAAGCGAACGCAGAAATTACTGAGCTTGCAGAACTCATGAAGATACCGGTAACCACCACCAACATGGGTAAAGGAGCTTTTGACGAAAGGCACCCACTTTCTTTAAGAATGCTAGGTATGCATGGTACTTATTACGCTAACATGGCAGTTTACCACTCAGACCTTCTTATCGCCGTAGGTTCTCGTTTCGACGATAGGGTAACCGGTAAGGTAGATGAGTTTGCTCCTTTTGCCAAGATAATACATATAGATATAGACCCAGCCTCTATATCGAAAAACATTACTGTGGATGTACCTATAGTGGGTGATATAAGAAGCGTCTTGGTAAGGCTTATAGAAGAGATTAAAAGCAAAAATTCTAAGATAGTGCACGAAGAGGAAAGAAAATCATGGCTTGAACAAATAGACACTTGGAAAAAAGCTTACCCGTTATCTTACAAGCCTTCGGATAAGGTTATAAAACCTCAGTTTCTTATAGAAGCTTTATACGATGTTACAGAAGGAAACGCTATAATCACTACTGGGGTAGGACAACATCAAATGTGGAGCGCTATGTTTTATAAATACTCTTTCCCAAGGCAGTTTATAAACTCCGGTGGTCTTGGTACAATGGGTTTTGGCTTACCAGCCGGAATAGGTGCAAAAGTTGCAAGACCAGATAAGGATGTTTTTATAATAGATGGAGATGGTTCATTTTTGATGACGATGCAAGAGCTTGTAACTGCGGCTCACTACAACATACCTATAAAGGTAATAATATTGAATAACGCTTACTACGGTATGGTTCGTCAATGGCAAGAACTTTTTTACAACAAAAGATACTCTGAAGTCGATTTGTCTTTCCAGCCGGATTTTGTAAAGCTTGCTGAAGCCTGCGGTGCTGTAGGTATTAGAACTGACAACCCGAAGGAGCTAAAAGATGTTTTGTTAAAAGCAAAAAACATAGAAGATAAACCAGTTTTAGTAGAAGTTATAGTAGACAGAGAAGAAAATTGCTTACCTATGGTACCTGCTGGTAAAAGCTATAAGGATATGTTGTTGTCGGATGGTAAGAATGTAGAAGCTGAAACTATGTATTTGGTAGGTTAAAGGAGAAAAGATGGAAGCGGTAAACGGAAGACCAAAAAGAGAGATTAAAAAAGGCGAAACTAGGAAGCACATTATAAGTATATTGGTAAACAACGAGTTTGGGGTTTTGGCTCGTATAGCAACTCTGATTGCTGGTAAAGGCTACAACATAGAGAGTCTAAGCGTAGGTGAGACCTCAGAAGCAAATCTATCACGTATAACGATAGAGGTAAAAGGTGACGATATAGTTATAGACCAGATGATAAAACAGTTAAGAAGGTTGATAGATACGGTAAAAGTAAGAGATTTGACAGATGTGCCGAGGGTTGAGAGGGAGCTTATGCTTATAAAATTACATGCTCCTTCTCATAAAGAAAGAGATGAGATACTTAGAATAGCCCAGATTTTTAGAGGTAAGGTGGTAGACATATCCCAAGATAGCATAATGATAGAGCTAACAGGAGATAGCGAAAAGATAAAAGCCTTTTTGAATTTGGTAAGACCCTTTGGCATAAAGGAGATGGCCACCACTGGAAAGATCACACTAAAAAGAGAGTCTGTTTTAGAAGAAATGCAAGATTAAAGCAAAAATATATTATAATGTTATACATGTTGGTTACTAAATTAAAAAGAGAGTCTATTGTGAAGAGGGATTTTTCAACGTTCGGCTACAAGTTTTCTTTAGAAGGTGAAGATGAGTTCGTTCAAAACGATGCTGCTGTTATCCTTAGTTCTCTTATAGAGTTTGATTTTAGAAAGTTAACTCATGGTTTCAGTACTTTTATAGACGTAGGAATAGATGTTGATTTTATATACAACGATTTTCTTCCACGTGTTGAGAAAGATATGAAGCTTGTTTGCATCCTTGACTATAGAAAACTTTCTTTTTCTTATACGTTAAGCTATATAGAAGATGTATTTGAAAAATTAAGCATAGAGAATATAAGCATATGTGTTTCCAACTTCAGCCCTAGAGAATCAGAAATATCCGATAATATTTTGAAAAGAATATCTTTCATAATGGTGCCAGTATCGGTAAATCCAGAGGTTTATGCTCCTTATGTAAATATGGGTATTGGTCTCATATGTAAAGATATTAACTCTGTGGAAGAAATGGATATAGCCTTAAAGAATGAACTATTTTCTTACTATATGGGTTATTATATAGAATCTCCTAAAAAATTAAACATAAACAGGATTGAAAAACCGTCTTCTATGATAACGGAGCTCTTTATAAAGCTGAGGACTCCTGAAGATGTAAAAGAAGCCATAGATATAATAAAAAGGTCACCAGAGCTTACTTTTAGCATATTGAAGTTTATAAACTCGGCTTTTTTTGCAATACCCTCCAAGGTTTCCTCTGTGGAAGCAGCCGTGACTCTTCTTGGATTTAACAATTTAAAGAAATGGGTAAACTTGGTATTTTTGTCTTCTTCGGTGCCAAATCCAGCTAAAAATGTATATGTAGAAAAAGCTGTAGCTAGGGCTTATTTCATGGAAAAAGTTTGTAAACTTATAGATAGTACAAAGGCACCCACAGCCTATTTAGTGGGAATCTTATCTTTTATGGATGTGCTTTTGGGAAAAAGCTTTCAAGAGATATTTGAAGATATACCTGTTTCTCCAGATGTGGCAGAAGCTCTTATAGAAGGAAAAAATATGTTTGCGGAGCTTCTTGATTTTGTGAGAGCTTTTGAATTTCACGACAAGGAGAAGATAGATTTTTACGTATCAAAATACAATTTAAATAAAGATAGGGTTGAAAGAATTTACTTAGAAGCTCTTTACGAGTACGATAGGTTTATAGAAGCTATACGCTAAATGAAAAACGATATTCTCCTTAAAAGCCTAAAAAAAGAACACATAGAAAGATATCCAGTATGGCTTATGCGCCAAGCCGGTAGATATTTACCAGAATATAGGGCTGTAAGGCAAAAGTATAAAAGTTTTTTGGATTTTTGTAAAAATGTAGAAGACGCCGCTATCGTATCCCTTCAGCCGGTGGATATACTTGGTGTTGATGCTGTAATCATGTTTTCAGATATATTGGTGATTTTAGAGCCAATGGGCATAAAGGTGTCTTTTGAGGCTGGGGAAGGTCCAAAGTTAGAGCACAATTTTGATTTCAAAAGCCTAAAATCTAAGGATATAGCAAAGGATTTAGGTTATGTTTTTGAGCTTTTAAAAGTGTTAAAAGAAAGATCTCCAGTTCCCGTTATAGGTTTTTGCGGAGCGCCTTTTACTCTTGCTTCTTACGTAATAGAAAAAGAAAGTTCTAGAGATTTTGCTAAAACAAAGACGTTTATGTATGAAAACGAAAAAGATTTTCACCTTCTAATGGAAAAACTTTCTGAAGCTCTCGTAGAGTATATAGATTATCAGATTAAATCTGGGGCAGATGTTATTCAAATATTTGATTCTTGGAGTATGAGCTTATCAAAAGCCGCTTACAAAGAGTACGTTTATAAGTATAACGCTTTTATAATAAAATCTATAAAACAAAAATATCCAAATACGCCCATTATATACTTTTTTAGAGGCTCATCCTCTCATATAGAACAAGCAAGCACCCTTGGGGCTGATGCTTTGAGCGTGGATTGGAGCGTTTGTATAAACGAAGTTTGTAACACATACCCGTCTTTGGCTTTTCAAGGAAACTTAGAACCTCAGGTGCTTTTGCTTAGCAAAGAAAATATAAGAAAGCATGTGGAAGAATTTGTGATGTGCATACCAAGAGATACTGCTTTCATAGTAAATTTAGGACATGGTATAACCCCAGATGTGTCTAAAGATAATGTAAAATATTTTGTAGAATGTGTGAAGGAGGTGTCTTATGGGAAAAGAGCTAACTTTAAAAACAGCTAAAGCTTATTTATCTGGAGAAGGAGATAAAGCTGTAATAGTCCTTCATGAGTGGTGGGGATTAGTCCCGCACATAAAAGACATAACGGATAGGTTTGCCAAAGAAGGTTTTTTGGCTATAGCCCCAGACCTTTACGATGGTAAAACCGCAGACAACCCAAACGATGCTGGTGCTTTGATGCAAGAGCTTTTTTCAAATTTATCAAAAGCTCAAAACATAATAGAAGATACAATAGACTATTTAAAATCTCAAGGTGTTAAGAAAATAGGTATAACGGGTTTTTGCTGTGGTGGGACCCTGACATGGTATTTTGGAAAATACGGTGATGCTTTGGTACCTTTTTATGCTCTTTATCAACTTGCTCCTATTGATTTTTCTTCCATAAAAGCCCCGGTCCTTGCAATACACGCTGAAAAAGATGAATATGTGCCTCTTGCCGATGTGGAAAAAGCAAAGGAAGAATGCAAAAAACACGGTATAAACGCTGAGTTTATAATATACCCAGGGGTAAACCACGCGTTTTTAAACGATACAAGGCCAGAAGTTTACAACGAAAAAGCTGCTAAAGACGCTTGGGAAAAGGCAGTTTCATTTTTTAGAAAACACCTTAGCTAATGGGCATATTACAAGAGATAGTAGAATACAAAAAATCAAGTTTAAAAAAGTCGTATAGCTATTTTGATGAGCTTTTAGGAAGAATCAAAGAAGCTAAGCCAAGCCTTTCTTTAAAGGGCGCTATACTATCATCAAAAGCCACAAAAACACCAATAATAGCCGAGATAAAACAAGCCTCACCTTCTATGGGACACATAAAAAACGTTGATATAAAAGAGCAAGCTTACACGTATCAAGAGGCTGGGGCTTGTGCTATATCAGTTCTCACTGATGACAAGTTTTTTGGTGGAAAACTAGATTACCTTGAAGAGGTAAAAAGTGTCGTAGAAATACCTGTTATGAGGAAAGACTTTATAATAGACCCTATACAAGTTTACGAGGCAAGGGCTTACAAAGCCGATGCGATACTTCTCATAGCAAGAATATTGGACAAATATCAGATTGAAGATATATCTTACGAAGCTAAAAAACTTGGCTTAGAGATATTGATGGAAATTTTCGAAGAGCATGAGATAGAAAAAGTAAAAGATTTTGAAATAATTGGTGTAAACAATAGAGACTTAGATACTCTTGATGTGGATATCGCTAAAAGCAAAGAGATGCTTCCTATTTTAAAAGAAAACACAAAGGCGGTGCTCATATCTGAAAGCGGCATCTTTTCAAAAGATGATATAAACTTTTTAGAAGGATACGACGGGTTTTTGGTGGGTACATCCATTATGAAAGAAGATAACCCAGCCCAAAAACTCAAGGAGCTTGTATGGTAAAAAGAGTTTTGTGGTTTTTAGGTGTGATATTTGTTTTTTCCTTGGTTTTTGCGCTTTTAAATAGAAAATCTCCAAACATAGCCATAATAAGAGTAAGAGGTGTTATTTTAAACCCTTTGCCTATAGAAGAGGAGATAGAGAAAGCTCAAAAAGATAAAAACATAAAAGCTCTTGTGCTAAGAGTAGATAGCCCCGGCGGTGCAGTTGGAGCAGCCCAGGAAATATACAGAGCTTTGCAAATATTTAGAGATCACAAAAAGCCAATCGTGGTTTCGATGGGTAGTTTGGCGGCTTCTGGCGGATACTACATATCTGTGCCAGCAAACTACATATATGCAAACCCGGGTACGCTTACAGCAAGCATAGGTGTTATAATAGACTATCTAAACTACAAAGACCTTCTTAAAAAGATAGGCATAGAGCAAGGCGATATAAAAACAGGAAAATATAAAGATATATTGGTGCCATGGAAAAAGCTTTCCAAAGATGACAAGGCGTATCTTCAATATCTTATAGACAATACCTATGAGCAGTTTATAGATGCAATACTGGCTTATAGGTCCAACAAAATCTCAAAACAGCAACTTTTATCTATAGCAGATGGTAGAGTTTTAACAGGCATCCAAGCAAAGCAGTTGGGATTGGTAGATGGCATAGGAAACTTAGAGGATGCTGTCAAAAAGGCAGCTTCTCTTGCTCATATAAAACATCCAAGGGTAGTTTTTCTTAAAAGAGAAAAATCTCTCGTAAAAGAGATTACAGGGGCTTATTTTAAAGAGGCTATGAACCATCTTGAACTTATGTCACCAATACACACCATGTATATGTTTAAAGGCTTTTGATATAATATATAATTTAAGGAGGTGAAAAGCACCATGGAAGAAGAAATCAAGCAAGAAAATCATGAAACACAAAATGAAATCACAAAAGAAGAGTTGTTGGAAAAGCTTTCTAATTTAGAAAAAGAATACGAAGCACAAAAAGAAAGATGTTTAAAATTAGAGAGTCTTTTAAGAGTGTCAAATGAAAAATTGGTTTCTTTGCAAAAAGAATTAGAACAATTGAAAGAGCATTACAGGAAAGAACGAGAACATCTTAAAAAGTACGGTCATGAAAGCATGGTAAAAGATATGCTTGATGTGATTGATAATTTTGAGAGGGCGATAGCTCAATTTGGTAGCATGGAATCTTTGGACCAAAATACAAAAAATATACTTTTAGGTATAGATATGATATATAAAGATTTAAAAAATATACTCAAAAAACACGGTGTTGAGGAGTTAGAGCTAAAGGGGCAGATATTTGACCCTACCATAGCGGAAGCTGTAGATACAATTCAAGACGATAGCCTTGGGCCGGATGAAATAGCCGAAGTAATTACAAAAGGTTATAGATTGTACGATAAGGTTATAAGAGCTGGAAGGGTGGTGGTAAACGTAGCAAGAGAAGAAATAACATGATGCTGATGCCAAACTCTAGGAAAATAGCTGGTATCTTTATAGATGGGACAAACCTTTACTTCGTCCAAAAACAATTTTTGGATTTTAAGGTAGATATACTAAAGCTAGTTAAATACTTTGCGAACTACTTTGTCATATACAATACGTTTTTTTATCTGGCTTACAAAGAAGAAGAGGAAAAGCAAAATAAGTTTTACAGGATGCTTACCTTTGGTGGTGTTACTGTCATAAAAAAAGCGGTCAAGCAACTAAAAGACGGTAGTATGAAGGGAAACCTCGACGTAGATCTTGCGATGGATTGCCTTCTTACCAAGGATAACTACGATGTAGCGATACTTGTAACCGGAGATAGCGATTTTGAAAAGCTTATAAACATACTTAGGACTTTTGGTAAACAGATAATAGTGGTTTCTACAAAAGACAGCTCTTCTATAGAGCTTGTAAACATATGTGATCTTTTTGTAGAGTTAAAGGATTTGGCACCCTTTATAAAATTAGAAGAGCATGAAAAACAAAACAGTACATAATTATATAATAGTAAGAGGTGCACGACAACACAACCTTAAGAACGTAGATGTAGATATTCCAAAGAATAAGCTTGTGGTAATAACGGGTCCTTCTGGTAGTGGTAAATCTTCTTTGGCTTTTGATACGATATACGCAGAAGGTCAAAGAAGATATGTAGAATCTTTGTCTTCTTACGCAAGGCAGTTTTTAAATGTAATGGATAAACCAGAAGTAGACAGCATAGAAGGTTTGTCTCCTGCCATTGCCATAGACCAAAAAACCACCTCTCACAACCCACGCTCTACGGTGGGCACCATTACAGAAATATACGATTATATAAGGGTTTTCTGGGCAAACTTAGGAAAACCAAAATGCCCAATATGTAAAAGAGTTCTAGAAGGGCTATCGGCTCATGAAATATTGGAGCATATATACAACAAATACAAGGACAAAAAGGTTCAGATTCTTTCTCCAATAGTAAGGGGGAAGAAAGGCGAGTTTAAAGATGTTTTTAAAAGCATAGAAAAACAAGGATTTTCAAGGGTAAAAGTAGATGGTGAGATTTACAGAATATCCGAAGTGCCTTCTTTAAATAAAAACCAAAAACACGATATAGACATAATAATAGATAGACTTACCTTGACTGAAGAGGATAGACCGAGAGCTTTGCTTGCTATAGAAAAAGCTTTGGAACACGCTGAAGGGCTTGTCAAGATAGAAGATGTTGAGTCTTCTTCTTTTGAGCTTTTTAGCGAAAACATGGTTTGTCCAGAGCATGGGTTTTCTATTCAAGAGCTTAGCCCAAGACTTTTTAGTTTCAACTCTCCATACGGTGCTTGTCCTGTATGCAAAGGCATTGGTGTAAAATGGGAAATAGACGAATCCGCTCTTGTAGATGCCAATGCATCGGTTATCAACGCTATCAGAATTTTCAGCGAATATCAGTTTTTTGATTATCTAAAATTTCCAGTTTTAGAGATTTTAAGAAAGTTTAAAATAAACCCAAACACAGCTTTTAAAAATATACCTAAGGAGATAAGAGAACTCATACTGTATGGCTCGAGAGGTAACTACAGTTTTTATTTTGAGGGTGTTATACCGCACTTGGAACAAAGATATATGAACGCTGAAGAATCGGATCGTGTTAAAGATATGCTTGAAGGTTTTATAAGAGAAAACCCATGTCCTGTTTGTGAAGGCTCAAGGTTAAAGCAAGAAGCTTTGTCTGTTTTTGTGCTAGATAAAAATATATGGGATGTAGTAAAAGTATCGGTGGATAAAACCTATGAGTTTTTTGATAGTATAGAAGACAAGCTAACCGACAAAGAAAAAGAAATAGCAAAGCCCCTTTTGAAAGAAATAAAAAACCGTATAAAGTTTTTATTAGATGTGGGTCTTGATTACATATCCTTGGGAAGGAGCGCAAACACTCTTTCAGGCGGTGAGATGCAACGAATAAGACTTGCTACACAAGTAGGCTCTAAACTCACCGGTGTTTTGTACGTGTTGGATGAGCCATCTATTGGCCTTCACCCAAGAGACACAAGCAAACTAATAAATACGTTAAAAGAGTTAAGAGACCTTGGAAACACCGTTATAGTGGTAGAACATGATCATGAGACGATAGAATCGGCTGATTATATATTAGAGCTTGGTCCTGGAGCTGGTAAAAACGGCGGTTATATAGTATCTAAGGGTAGTGTAGAGCAGGTTAAAAAAGATAAGAAGTCATTAACTGGCGGATATCTCTCTGGTAGGCTTTCTATAGAGATACCAAAAGAAAGGAGAAAGCCTGAAAAAGGTTTTCTTACTATAGTAGGTGCTAAGGAAAACAACTTAAAAAATATAACGGTAAGATTTCCGGCTGGTCTTTTTATATGTGTTACAGGGGTTTCTGGTAGTGGAAAATCAAGCTTGGTCTATGATATACTTTGGCAATACGCCAAAAGGCATTTTTATAGTTCTTACGAGTATATAGGTAAGTTCGATAAGATAGAGGGTATTGAGCTTTTTGACAAAGCTATAAACGTAGATCAATCTCCTATAGGAAGGACTCCAAGAAGCAATCCAGCTACGTATGTAAAAGTTTTTGATGCCATAAGAGAACTTTTTAGCCAAACACCAGAAGCAAAAGCAAGGGGATATAGCCCTGGTAGATTCTCTTTCAACGTAGAAGGCGGCAGATGTGAGGCTTGTCAAGGAGAAGGTGTTATAAAGGTGGAGATGCACTTTTTGCCTCCTGTTTATGTAACTTGCGATGTTTGTAAAGGTGCAAGGTACAACAAAGAAACCCTTGATATAAGATACAACGGTAAAAATATATCGGACGTTTTAAATATGACGGTGGACGAGGCTTACGAATTTTTTAAAAATATACCTTCTATATCAAAAAAACTAAAGCTACTTCAAGAGGTGGGGCTTGGTTATATATCCCTTGGCCAAAACGCCACTACTTTGTCTGGTGGGGAAGCCCAGAGGATAAAGCTTTCAAAAGAACTATCCAAAAAAGATACCGGCAACACCCTTTATCTTTTGGATGAGCCTACCACCGGTCTTCATACCGACGATATAAAAAAGCTCATCTCTATACTTCAAAGGCTTGTGGACAAGGGAAATACTGTGGTGGTGATAGAGCATAACTTAGACGTTATAAAGTGTGCGGATTGGATAATAGATATAGGACCAGAAAGTGGTGATAAAGGAGGGTATCTTCTTTTTGAAGGTCCACCAGAAGAGCTTATACATCATCCAGAGTCCTATACTGCAAAAGCTCTAAAGCCTATTTTGAAAGCTGCGACATAATGTTGGAAAAAGATTATATTTTCAAAATTTTAACGTTTTTAAAAGCTGGAAACAAGAACGTATTTGCAACATGGCAAGAAGAATCATTATTAAACGGTAGCATAGCAACTATAGTAAATGTATCAAACGATACTATATCTTTAGCTTTTGAGTATCAAGAAACGCTTTATTCTATATCTCCTGGCAAAAATGTGCTGGTTAGGACTGGTATACTTTTGAGGCCCCTTCTTTGTAATGTGGTATCTAGAGAAAAATCTATAGCTACTCTTAATTATATCAACATAGTGGCTGTAGATAGAGAAAAAAGAAGATTTTTAAGGATAAACCTCGAGGATCCAATAGATGCCACTGTGATAATTAGCAACTTGTTCTTCCAAGCAAGAATAATAGATATATCTGAAGCTGGAGCTGGTATTATAATAAACACAAATAAACCTTTAGACGTATTTTCCAACAAATATGCGGATATACAATTTACTCTTTTAAATACTATCATTAGAATGAAAATACGTTTTGCTTGGATAAGTAAAACAAACCTTGAGCAGTTTTTTGCCGGTGTTGAGTTTTTATCGGACAGTTTTCAGAAAAACAAAATCCAAAAATTTATGATAGACAATATGTATAACATAGAACAAGAAATGCTTGAGTTTCTCAGTTTTCTGTGAGGCTCTCCCACTCAAAACTAACTATATTCTTCTTCTCTTTGCTAAACTCTATCCCTATCAAATACACTTC
>PNJC01000043.1 GCA_002878215.1 Hydrogenobaculum sp.
ATAGAAAATCCAATGGGAAGCATAGGACAGCTTTTTTCTACCCATCCACCCACAGAGGAACGAATAAAAAGACTTGTTGACATAGCAAAAGAAATGGGACAAATTTAAAAAAGGAGTATGTTATGGCAAAACTTATCGTAAATAAAAAAGTCATAGGAAACTTTGACGTAGGAACAAAATTTCAGGATATTCACGATCTTATAGAAAAAGCGGGTGTTGAGTTTGGCTGTACCGATGGCCAATGTGGAGTTTGTGTAGCCACAGTATTACGAGGGCTTGAGGCTTTAAATGAAGTATCTGAAAAAGAATCAGATACTCTATGGCGCATAGGAGAATATGATGAAGATAGAAGGCTTACCTGTCAACTTGAAATAGTAAAAGACACAGATGTCATAGAGCTTCAAACAGATTAAAATGCAAGGCTATGTAGAAGATGGTATTCTAGATTTAGCAAAAAATCTAAGGTTTATACCCATAAAAGAAGACCAAGACACGCTAACGATAGAGGTATCTGCCAATCAAGATATAGCTTTTATAAAAAATATACTTTATTTTTATTTAGACAAGAAGATAAAAACTGAGGTTTTAAACGAAGAAGAGTTTTTAGAGCGTTGGAACAACTTCTTATCCCAGTCTTTCCAAACGTTAGAAGACCAAAATGTGAAACTTGAGTTTGAAACTATAGATATTTCAAAAGATGAGCTTGAAAGCCCAGCTATTATATTTGTAAACAACATTTTATTAAAAGCTATAAAAACAGGAGCCTCGGATATACATATAGAACCCTATGAAAAAAACGTTTTGGTGAGAATGAGAATAGACGGCAAGTTGGTAGTGGTGGAAGAACTTACCAACGGATTTTATCAGAGCGTACTTTCCCGTATAAAGGTTATAGCAAATATGAACGTAGCCGAAAAAAGATTGCCTCAAGATGCAAGATTTAGAATAAAGATTTCAAAAAAAGAGATAGATATAAGGGTATCTACCATACCCTCCTTGTTTGGGGAAAGGGTAGTACTTAGAATATTAGACCAATCAAATACACCTCTTGATTTGGAAGAACTTGGGCTTTCAAAAGAAGATTATGAAACTGTATTAAACATACTTTCAAGACCATATGGCATAATACTTGTGACAGGCCCCACCGGAAGCGGTAAATCCACTAGTTTATACGCTTTTCTAAAAAGATTAAAAAGCCCATCAAAAAATATAATAACCATAGAAGACCCAGTAGAGTATCAAATAGAAGGCATATCACAAATTCAAGTAAACCCAAAGGTGGGACTTACGTTTGCATCAGGGCTTAGGTCTATATTAAGACAAGACCCAGATATCATTATGATAGGAGAAATAAGGGACAAAGAAACCGCTGAAATAGCTATCCAAGCAGCCCTCACTGGACACCTGGTGCTTTCTACGCTTCATACCCAAAACGCTTTATCAAGCATCACGAGACTTTTTGATATAGGGATAGAGCCTTTTCTAATAGCCTCTTCTGTAGAAGGACTTATAGCCCAAAGGCTTGTAAGAAAGATATGCCCTCACTGTAAAACTTCTTACAAACCCTCTTTTGTAGAGATTAAGGAGCTGGGCTTAAAAGAAGGAGATTATACCTTTTACAAGGGGCTTGGTTGCGAACACTGTATGCAATCTGGCTATAAAGGTCGCATTGGGCTTTTTGAAGTAATAAACGTAGACGACAAGCTAAAGAGTTTGATATCTCAAAATCCTTCTTGGGAGTATATTAAAAGCCATATACAATACAAAAGCCTTTTGGACGACGGCATAGAAAAAATATTAAACGGTATAACCACCACAGAGGAAGTGCTTCAAGTATGCAAGATTGAGGAAAACCAATGAACATACTAATTGGTATCACCGGCGGAATAGCCTGCTACAAAACGTTGGAGCTTATTAGGCTTTTAAAAAAGAAAAACCACAACGTAAAAACCATTATGACAAACTTTGCACAAGAGTTTATAAGCCCTATGATAGTAAAAACCTTGTCCCAAGATGAAGTGTATACGGACTCAAACTGGAAAGAAAAGCCCCTTTGTCATATAGATTTAGCAAGGTGGGCAGATGTATTTGTAATAGCCCCTTGTACTATAAATACGCTTTCAAAGCTAAGATACGGCATAGCCGACAATTTGCTTACCACAACAGCTCTTGCTTATAAAGGTTACATACTTTTGGCTCTCTCGGCAAACACGGTAATGTATGAAAAATATATTACCAAAGAGCACATAGACAACATAAAAAACTACAACTTTAAAATAATAGAACCAATCTATGGGCTTCTTGCATGCAACGAAGAGGGTATAGGCAAAATGGTAGAACCAGAAGAACTTTTGTTTTACATATACAGCGCCAACGAGGAACCTATTTTTAAAAACAAAAACGCTTTAGTGATAGGAGGGGCTACAAAAGAGTATATAGATGATGTTAGGTTTATATCAAATGGCTCTTCTGGTAAAATGGCAAGATACCTTACCATGGCATTAAAATCCTTAGGAGCTAAAGCAGACTTTTTGGATGTATCAAACATGGATGTTGAAAAAGCCTACCAAAAAATATTGGAAATATTTGACAAATACGATATTGTTATAATGAACGCCGCTATCTCAGACTACAAAGCATATTCAAAACACAGCGGAAAAATCAAAAAAACTCAAGATAAAATTGTTTTGGAGCTTTTAAAAACAAAGGATATATTAAAAGAGCTGGGTTCTATGAAAAAACCCCATCAGAAGCTTATAGGTTTTGCTCTAGAAGAAAAAGACCACCTTATAGAAAATGCCAAGTCAAAGCTAACAAGCAAAAATTTAGACGCCATAGTGGCAAACCCTATATCCGTGATGGGTTCTGATGAATTCGAAGGTTTTGTAATTACTAAATATGACGTTAAAAGCCTACCAAAAATGCCAAAAGATGTTGCCAGCGTAGAGATTTTAAAAGCTTTAAAAGATATTTTATGATGATTTTTATCCTTTTATTGTAAAAATGTTTTGTTATATTTATACTTTTGTGAGGTGAGTTTATGGAGACAGTGGATACTAGAGGGTTGTTTTGTCCATTACCTCTTACGTTGGTATCGAGAAAGCTAAAGGAAATACCTGTGGGCGAAAAGCTCATGGTCATGGCAGACGATAAAGCCTTCAAAAAAGACATAGAGATATGGGCTTTTGAGTCTGGAAACAAACTAATAGATTTTAAAGAAGAAAACGGGTATTATGTAGCAATAGTAGAACGTGGCAAAGGCTTTAAAGGAGAAAAACTAATAGATAAAGTCAAATTTATAGCCCTTGGCGTTAAGCTTCATGCAATCAAGCATTTTCTCGATATAATGCCTTTTGGTAAGCCAAAATATCTAATAACCTTTGTATCTGTGTCAGAGGGTGTTAGAGCAGACAAATTTTTGCAAGAAAAGAACATGAACTCCTACGTGAAGTTACCAGTACCAAAAGAGATATATCCACACTGCGGTATTGTCTTTGGCTTTTCATCAAAGGAAAAGGCTTTTGAGACTTACAACTTTTTAAAACAAAACAAATTTGCGGTAGAAGACGTTTTTGCCATAGAAAAGGGTGAGTATCCAAAACTCACTTAGAAATATTGGTAAAGGATTTTATCAAAAGCCATTGGCTTTAATTTTGTTTTGTCAATTTCACTTGACATTTTATAGTTAAAAGTGTATTTTGTAAACTAGAATGGACATTAAAGTATCATGCAATGGTAAACCAGTGGGAAATCTGTTTGAGGGAAAAGATAAAGAATACGTATTTGAATATTTAGCATACGAAAAGCCAGATAAACATAATATTTACCAAAACAGTGTCTCAATCTCTATGCCTTTTTCTCAACGGATACATATAAGTAAGTTTTATCTTCATCCATTTTTCGATAGCTTCCTGCCAGAAGGCTATCTATTTGAAGTCTTGAAGAGCTTAATAAATAAAAGAGAGGGAAAAATAGATGATTTTATCCTATTGCGCTATCTTGCACCGGGAATAGAGGGAAGGGTAACCTTTGGCGGAGAGACTTCTTCAGCACCCACAAGCATAAACCTTGAGGATATTCTGACAAACGATACATGGGATACTTTCAAAGAGCTTTTATCGATGTTTCTTAATAAAAACGCCGTATCCGGAGTTCAGCCAAAAACAATTGCAGTAATTAAAGATAAAACTAGTTTGGATTTTAAAGAGTTTATAGTAAAAACTTTCGGAGATGAATATCCTAACCTTGTAGAAAACGAATACTTTTGTATGAAAGCGGTAGAAAGAACCGGCGTAAAGATACCTAAGATTTACATTTCAGAAAATAAAAAATTTTTGGTGATTGAAAAATTTATTTACAACGAAAATGGTTATTTAGGCTTTGAAGAAATCGGTTCAATTTTGGGAAGAAGAAGACATGATAAGTACGAAGGTAGCTATGAGCAAATAGCCAAAACAATAAAGAGGTTTTCCACAAACGTTGCAGAAGACCTTAAATCGTATTATAAAATGATCGTTATGAACTTTCTTATTAAAAATGGCGATGCCCACAACAAAAATTTTGGACTTCTCTATTCAAAAGATATATCCCATATTTGGCTTGCCCCAGCCTACGATGTTGTATGCACAAGCGTATATATAAAAAACGATCAACCAGCTTTATTTCTAGGAGGAACTAAAAAGTGGGTAAGCAAAAAGGAACTTGTAGAATTTGGATTGAAATACTGTGCTCTAGAAGAGGAGGACGCAAAAGAAATATTTGATAATTGTAAAGAAGCACTAATAGAAACTATTAACGATGTTAAAAACTATATGAAACAAAACCCAAACTTTCAAGAAATTGGAAATAGGCTTATAAAAGAGTGGGAAGAATCTTTAGATAAAACATGAGGGCGTTTGAAATGGACTATGAAAGACTAGGCAAGTTTATAAAAAAGAAAAGGAAAGAAAAAGGATGGACCCAAGAAGAGTTTGCCAATATAACAGGATTAAGCAGACAAACTCTCAGCAAAATAGAAAGTGGGGTAGTAGCAAGAATCACCATAATTCATATGGAAACTATTTTAAGGCACTTAGGTTACGACATCTGCATAGTCCCCCACAATATTTTTGAAAAAGAAGAGCCTTTTATGTGCAAAGAAGACTTAGAATGGGAGGAGTATTGAATTATATTACATTCTCACACGCCAAAGCATAGTATAATATTAACATGTACACGTTGGTGCTTTTAAGACATGGGCAGAGCCTTTGGAATCTAGAAAATAAGTTTACCGGCTGGATAGATGTGGATTTGAGTGAGCAAGGTAAAGAAGAGGCTAAAAAAGCTGGACAGGCGATGTTAGAAGCTGGCGTGCTGCCAAAAGCTGCTTTTACATCTTACCTTAGAAGAGCCATAAATACACTAAACATAGCTCTTGATACGATGAACCTTCATTATATAGATGTTTTTAAAAGCTGGAGACTAAACGAAAGACATTACGGAGCGCTTCAAGGTCTAAACAAGAAAGAAATGGTGAAAATCCACGGAGAAGAGCAAGTAAATATATGGAGAAGAAGCTACGATATCCCACCACCACCCCTTTCCAAAGATGACCCAAACCATCCCTGCAACGACCCAAGGTATAAACATATAAGATGTCAAGATTTACCATCTTCAGAATCTTTGAAAGATACACTTATAAGAACGCTTCCGTACTTTCAAGATTTTATAGCACCAGCTCTTTTTCAAAGGGGATGCGTATTGATAGCTGCTCACGGAAACTCCCTTAGAGCCATAGTAAAGTATTTAGAAGATATATCAGAACAAGATATAGTAAAGCTAAACATACCCACCGGCATACCGCTTGTTTATGTATTAGATGATAATTTGAACATAAAAAGCAAAAGATACTTAGCTGACGAAGAAACATTAAAGAAAGCCATAGAATCCGTGGCAAATCAAACAAAAGCATGAATACCAAACCAAAAGCCGTAGAACTATCAAAAGAAGTTTTAAAAAAGCTATTGGAATGCGGTACAGAAATTGACGAGTTTTATAGGCTTTTTAGAGAATTAAGACTTTTAGAAGATGAAAGCCCAAACTTTGCAAAAGCTATTTTAAATGTAGAACACGGTTTTTTTATGACTATACAATCTTTAAACATTTTAAAAGAACAGCTTCAGCTTCTTAGCATAGCTGCCAAAAAAGAAGAGATAACATGATAGAACTAAAGATAAACGGTAAAACCATCACGTTAAAAGATTTCCCATCAAAGGCTTTAGAAAGCACCATAATTGGTTTTATAAAAGCTCTCAAACTAGAAGAAGAACCAACCGAGGTAAAAATACTTATTAAAAAAGATGCCACAGATAAAGATAACCCCTGACATAGCAAACGAGCGCATCGACCTTTTAATATCAAAAATATACCCAGACATCTCAAGGGAGTATATAAAGAAGGTAATAAGAGAAAACGGCGTTTCAATAAACGGTGAAAAGGTTTTTAAAAGCTCAAAAAAAGTCTTTGAAAACGATATACTAGAGTTTGAAATACCACCACCAAAAAAATTAGATGTAAAAGCCCAAGATATACCTATAGAAATACTCTATGAAGATAAAGATTTAGCAGTGGTGGTAAAACCCTCTGGTATGCCTTCTCATACAGGCCCAGGACACGATGAAAACACCTTGGTAAACGCTCTTCTTTCTAAGTTTGGAAATCTATCTGTCATTGGTGGAGTAGAAAGACCGGGGATAGTCCACAGATTAGACAGATATACCCATGGTATTATGGTTATAGCCAAAAACGACATCAGCCACCAAATGTTGTCCTCTATGTTTAAAAATAGAGAAATAGATAAAAGATACAAAGCCATAGTATACGGTATACCAAGGTTTAAAGAGCAAACTATAGAAACACTCATAAGAAGACATCCTACCAACAGGTTAAAATTTGAAGTGGCACCAGAAGGAAAAGAAAGCATCACAAAATACTATTTAGAAAAACCTTTAAAAAACGCAAGTCTTCTAGATATAAAAATATACACCGGAAGAACCCATCAGATAAGAGTCCATATGTCTTACATAGGACATCCTATAATAGGGGATACCCTTTATGGTTATAAGCACTCCTACTTTGATAAAACGCTCCAAGAGATAATAGGTGAAAGGTTTCTACTAGTGGCTTACAAGCTTAGCTTTCTTCATCCTAAAAGCCAAAAACCTATGAATTTTGAGATAGATATGCCAGATTATTTTAAAAATGTTTTAAAATATTTAGAATCTTGAGTTTTTATTATAATTAAAAGGATGAAAAAATTAGTCTTAATAGTTATTTTACTTTTTATAAACAAAGCTTTTGGAGACGCTATAATAAAATCAAATTATCCTTTGGCAAAAAACAACTTTTCAAAAGTCATTACCAAAGAAAATCTCAAAAGGATGATAGGCATTATCAAAAATATAAATTATGTAAAAGATGTAAAAGTGTTGGGCTTTAAAGAAGATAAGCCTATTGTATATATAGAAAGATATCCTATAATAAAACACGTAAAAATAACAGGAAACACGTTTTACCACGCTGTAGACCTCATACCAATAGCAAATATAAGACCCGGCACACCTGTAAAAGTATCTGTTGAACAAAAAGAAAAGCTCATAAAAGATTTCCTAGAGGAGTTTTACAAAGACAACGGTTTTCTGAAAGCAAAAGTAGAAGATAAAATAACAGAAAGCAAAGACGGATATTTAAACGTATACGTCAATATAAAAGAAGGGGATCTCTATTTTATAAAGGATGTTTTTGTAAATGGAAAAAAATTCAAAAACGATGCTCTTCCAATAGGTGATATAGCAAACATCAAAAACCTAAACAAAATATACAGCATAGTAAGAAAACACTTCGGTAAAAACTCAAGGGTTTTTGTGTATCAAGAAAAAATGAAGACATTGATTACAAAAAGACCCTTTAAAGCTATATTTGGAACGCAGAATATAAAACATAACATATTTCACATAGTAGGGGTTTTCATAAACGATATTTCAAAATTTTTAAACTATCCAATACCTTTCACGAAAGCAGCCCTTGGAGAAGGTGGCGTAGTAGATGTTTATTACAAAGTCTATCAAAGACCTTTAAACAGCGTTTCTTTTGAAGGCAACAAAGCTTTTAGTAATAAGATCTTAAAAAAGATAGCAAACATAAGCGAAATAGATATATTTACACTCCAACAAGCAAAAGAAAATATTTTAAGATTTTACAAAGATATGGGATATCTTGATGCAAAAGTCCAATATAAAGTAAACAAAGAGTACACAAAAGCAACATTTTACATAAAAGAGGGCAACAGATACAGCATAAACAACATATCTTCTAACTGCAAACGTTTAGAGGCTTTTATTAAAAAAAGATACAAAGATAAATATTTAAATATGTTAGCGTTGAAAAAGCTGATAAATCAATATCACAAAAAACTTGAAAAAGAAGGATACATATATGGATTTTCCTACAAATACAACGTAGAGAAGTTGCCTAACTATCAAACGAACATAAATATAAGTATAAACAAAGGTTATAAGATTATACTATCACGCATTGTTGTAAAAGGCACAAAAAACAAACATATTTTGGATATTTTTAAAAGCTATAAAACCCCAAGAGAATACAACGCAAAAGATATAGAAGATCTTTACAAGGATAGCATATTAACCGCTAAGAAATACGGATATTTTGACGTAAAAGTAAAACCAGTTGCGCATTTAAAAATTATTGGTAAGCACTATTACAAATACATTTATACATTTAATATAAACTTAGGCAAAAGGTACGAAAACGGCAACACGGTAATATATGGCTACAACCACACGTTAGAACATAGTATACAATACATGGCAGCACTACCAAAGTATTACTCTTTAGAGGACGAAAGAAGAGCGATAAAAAATTTACAAGAAAGTTCAATATTTGATGCGGTCAACTTGGAAACATTTTTAAATAAAAAGCAAAAGAGGGTTGATAGGCTTATAGAACTTCAAGAAGGCAAAAGAGGTTTTTTTAGAATAAAAGCCGGATACAACACAGAGCAAAGATTGGTGTTAGACAGCTCTTTAATGTGGGCGGATCTATTTGGCACACCGGCAATGGCGATATTCAACTACAATATATCCAGTTTAAACGCCACTTACAAACTTGGCATATCTGACAAATTTTTATTTTCCAAAAATTATTTGGGAGATATCTTTTATCAAAGAGATTTTGAGATACACAACAGCTATTACTTTGTATCAAAAGGCATAAACCTTGATATAGGAAGAAGAATAGGAAATTATTATACCTTTAGCATAGGTTATTCCAAGACAAGAGACTACGTTTACAATGCACCTATACAAGACAACGGATACTCAAACCAAGAGACTGTTAGCTTTAGCTTGATAAGAGACTACAAAAACAAATCCATAAATCCTACAAAAATAGGCTATGACAACGTTAATTTTACCAAAAGCCTACAAACTGGCTACAACAGTTTTAATATAAACACATACTATCTTATACATATAATAGATAAAATATTTTATAGTTTTAAATTTGGATTTGGAGCAGAAAACGACGGTCTTATATATCAAAGATTTTTCTTGGGCGGTCTTAAAGACATGATGGGTTATAACTTTGAAGATATAGGTTCTCCAGAAGGCGGAAAATATTACGGGTTTTTAAGAAACGAGATAGATTTTCCCATTAAAAGTCCTTTCAACTTAGCTCTCTTCACAGATACTGGCAATGTATCAAACGACATATCTGGCATTACAAAAAACATAAAACAAGATGTTGGTGTCGGCGTATTCGTATATACGCCAGTGGGCCCTGTAAGATTTGACGTAGCAAAACCCATCACAAAGATACCAAACATAAACTCCTCTATAAAATATTACATATCAATAGGATATTTTTATTAAGGCTTCAAAGAGTGCTTTCTTTCAAATCTATGAGAATTATACTTTCATCCTTTTTAGCCAAATCTCTCAGATTATCGGCAAAGCCAGACTTTGAAAACAGCGCATAGTATTTTATTTTATAGCTTTTTAAATAATTAGATTTTTGCTTAAGGTCATTTAAAACTTCTATCCCCACCGGTTTATTCCAATATTTACATTCTCCTATAAGTGCTTGGTCATCTTTTATAGCCATTATATCTATTTCCACATCCTTATCCCAGTATCTACCAATTTTTTGATAATCAAACGGTATATTTAAAAGATGAATAGATTCCAATACTACCTGTTCAAAAACAAAGGATGTGTATATATGAAAATCAAGCTTTATCTTATTCAACACATAATCGTAATTCTCTATTTCTAAATAACTTTTGTTTGGAAATACGTATCTAAACCAGAAATTGAAAAAGTTATCTTTTATATAGTAAAGTCCCTTCTTACTTTTAGCTGGGTTTTCTTCAGTGATAGGCACAACACGTTTTAATATATCAAGTTCGATGAGTTTTTCAATAAAAGAGGTAAGGTTATGGGTCTGAATGTTTAGCTTAGAAGCGATGTTCCCTATTTTATGCTCCCCTTGAGCTATGACCTGTAAAATCGAAAAATACGTAATGGGGTGTTTTACCTCATCTTTTAATATAAAGTTTGGCTCTTCATAAAGATAGCTGTTTTTATATAGTATCTTGCTTTTAATATTATCGTATATATCTTTTGACTCATCAAAAAACTCTATATACCTTGGAACTCCTCCCAATACAGCATAGTATTCTATTAGCTTTGACACATCGTTTATATTGAAAAACTTTTTAAAATTTGGAAAACTAAGAGGGGTCAAGTGTATTTGGGAAGTTCTTCTACCGTAAAGAGGGCTTTTATAAGATAACGCAAACTTGTGCATAAGACCAATCAGAGATCCGCATAAAATGAGCATGATGTTTTTATCTTTTAAAATTTCGTCCCATATGCTTTGAAACAAAGAAGGTATAGAGTTATCCACATCAGCAAGATATTGAAATTCATCTATTACTATTATAAGCTTTTGCTTGTTAGTTTTGTTTGATATATATTTAAAAACGCTTTTCAGATCCTTTATAGACAAAATTATTTCATCCTTTAAAATATCGTATGCTATACTTTTGAACTCCTCTATTTGGATATCTAAGCTCTGAAGGTTTGCCAAAAAATATATAGCTTTTTTGCCTTCAATAAACCTTTTTATAAGCGTGGTTTTGCCAGTGCGCCTTCTTCCGTATATTATTACAAAGGAAGATCCTTCTTTCTGATACTCTTCTTTCAAGGTCTTAAGTTCTTCTTCTCTATTTATAAACCTCATATTATACCTCTATTATAATTTAGATTATTATAATCTAAAAACGAAAAACTTCACATCTACTATCAATAGCTATTTGTCTTCACCTGTTCTATATGGCCGTTGTAGCCTTTTAATACATATATATAGTAGGTCTCTATAGGTTTTCCTCTCCAATAAACTGTGTAGGTAGTGTGATATATTAGTTTTTGAAAGCCAGATAAAACTTTTCGGTCTATTGGATGGACGCTTACAAAGATGCCGTCATGCCCTATATAGTTTTTCATAAGAGGTTGCCATAGGTAAAACTCGTTCATTCTAGTGCCTAAGTTTATGCAAAATACCTCAGGATGGTCTTTCATGTAAAAAGCAAGTTCCCCAGCTATCTGGTAATAATCGCTAAACACCAAATCCCCTGGTTTATAAAATTTTGATACAAAAGCCCCAAGCTTGTCCCATCCTACTAAAAATTTTGTAGGGTCGTGTATAGGCTTTAACACATTACCAAGACCTATTATATCAAGAATTGGCGTGAACATTACAAGTATCGTTATAACCATAGAAAAGCATATATAAAGCATCTTTTTTCTAAAAGCCTCAAAATATTTGGATATCAAGATAAAAGCACTAAAGTAAGAAAAATCTGGCCAGTTGGCTTGGACGTTTGTATTTATACTAAGAATAGCAAAAAATATCAAAATAGGCCAAGATAAAATAATAAAATACATATCTTTTTGATCCTTTTGTTTTAGGCTTTTAAAAGAAGCGTATAAGAACACAAAAAACCAAACCACCGATAGCACCCCAATTTGCCCCCCTAAAAAATTTAAAACTCTCAACACTTTAACGCTTGCATCATCCTCTACCCCTGCCAAGGCCCCAACGTGTTTAAACCCGTCAAAGTGATGAAATATATTCCATATTATCACCTGAATACCTATCAAAGTGGCTATAAACATTGAAAGATAGGGTTTGAAGCTTTTAAGAGCATCTTTTTTATAGATAAAAGCGTATAAAAACCCAAGCACCAAGAAAACGGCAGTGTATTTTGCCAAAAAATCAAGCCCGGCAAATATGCCAAGGTATACGTAATCTCTTAGCCTATTCTTGTGAAGGGCTTCGTACATTGCTATAACGCTTAGTCCCCAGAAAAACAAAAATGGCGCATCGGTGGTCATCAGTATTGCATTTATGTTAAAACCTATTACGGTGTTTGGTATCACAGAAGACCAAAAAGCCGCCTTTTGACCGTATATTTTTTTAACAAAAAAATAAGAGAAATTTAAGATTGTAAAAGCAAACAAAATAGGCCATATCCTAACGGCTAAGTTGTTTATACCAAAAAGATGCATGCTTACAAAGTTTAAATAAGCCACCAAAGGCGGTTTTGAATAGTAGCTAAAATCTATATGCCTAGCCCAGTCCCAATATTGAGCTTCTTCTGGGTCTAAGGATATAGGATAATAAAGCACATAAAGTACTCTAAAAATCAAAAAAAACACGTTTATCAAGAAAACGTTTCTAAAGTTCATCACAAACTATTATATGGTAAAAAGCTGTGTTAACTGTGAAATAAAAGTATATGGCTTTTAGCATAGAAAAAATAAAAAAGTGAGCTTATATTAACTTTTATGAAAAAGATATTGGTATTAGGCGGTGGTATAGCAGGAGTAGAAGCAGCTTCTTTGCTTAGTGAATACGGTTTTGACGTGACGCTTGTTTCAAATAGAGATTATTATTACATTTACCCACTTGCCATATGGGTACCAGTAGAGAGGATAAAGTTTAACGATATAAAAATGAATCTAAACAACTTAGCCTTACTACACAACTTTAGATTTATTAAAGATGAGGTTTTATCAATAAAAGCCAAAGACAAAGAAGTAATTTTAAAAGAAAACGGCGCTTTAAAAGATTTTGATTATCTGGTGATAGCCCTTGGCGGTTCTAAAGTAAATCCAAAAGGTATGGAATACGCTTATTCTATATGCTCAGAACCCACTCAAGCCTTAGATTTAAGAGAAGCCATCCAGAAACTTGTTTTAAAAGGCTTCGGTAAAATAGCTGTAGGTTTTGGCGGCAATCCCAAAGACCCATCTGGTGTAAGAGGTGGTCCTGCTTTTGAGCTTTTATTAAATTTAGATGATTATCTTAGAAGCCTAAATTTAAGAGAAAACTTTGAGCTAACGTTTTTTGCCCCTATGGATAAGCCCGGTATAAGGCTTGGGGAAAAAGCTTACAACAGTGCCATGGAAATGATTAAAAAGTTAAATATAAACATAAAAACTGGTAAAAAAATAAAAGAGTTTCAAAAAGATGGTGTGATATTAGAAGACGGGGAAAAGATAGAAGCCGATATTATAGCTTTTATACCAGCCACAGATGGGCACAAAGCCCTTAAAGAATCAGATTTGCCTAAAAATGAAGCTGGTTTTATAAAAATAGATGAGACCACAAAGGTTTTAGATTTTGATTATGTTTATGCCATAGGCGACTCAGCGGCGTTAGAAGGACCTGATTGGAAAGCAAAACAAGGACATCTTGCAGAAGCGATGGCAAGAGTATGCGCTTATAACATAGCCCTAAAAGAAGGGAAAGAAAAAGGCACACCAAAATCCTACAAAGAGCATATGAGCATAATATGTCTTATGGATATGGGCACAAAAGGAGCGGGGCTTGTTTACAGAAACAATAAAAAAGCTATATTTTTACCAATGCCTATAATAGGGCACTACTTTAAAAGACTATGGGGTATGCACTTTAAGATGGTGAAAATGAAGAAACTGCCAAAACTACCCTTTATAAACTACTAAAATGCTTTTTCACCAAAGCGTTAAACACCTCTCCTCTATGCTTATAGCTTTCAAACATATCAAAAGAAGCACAGGCGGGAGAAAAAAGTATAGTATCGCCCTTATTTGCCTCGGTTTTAGCTTTTATTAAAGCCTCTTCAAGACTATCCGCTACACAAACTCTTAAAAATGATTCTATCTGATCTTTTATAAGGTTTTTATCCTTTCCATACAAAAACACCATCTTAATCTTGTCTTTGTAAATGCTAAGAGAAGAAAAATCCCCTCCTTTATCTATACCACCAGCTATAAGAAGAATAGGAGCTTTGGTGGATTCTAAAGCGCTCATAAGAGCGTTTACCGTTGTGGATTTAGAATCGTTGTATATATCTATGCCATCAAAATTTCCAAGATACTGGTATCTAAAAGGAAGCGCTTCAAAGGTTTCTAAGCTTTTTCTTATATCTTCTAAACTTATACCCATACTAAAAGCTACAAAACTTGCAACCGCAATGTTGTAAAGGTTATGAAGACCCTTTAAAGAAGGATGATACACATTTTTTATAAACACTTCATCTTTGTAATATATGTCGTTTCCTACAACTTTCAAATCTCCCTTTTCTCCAAAAAACACTTTCTTAGCCAAAGAAGGGGTATCGCAAACAGGTTTTTGAGCGTTTAATATCAAAAGATCTTCTTTGGTTTGATTTTTGAATATACGCTTTTTTGAAGCCAAATAATCCTCTATGTTTGGGTGCCAATCAAGATGGTCTTTTGAAAAGTTTAAGAATATACCTACGTTTGGTCTAAAGGTATCTAAGGTTTTTCCTTGAAAAGAAGATACTTCTAGCACTACATCCTCTTTATCGTTATCAAGGACTATTTCACTAAAAGGTGTACCAAAGTTACCACCTTCTTTAAAAGAAGTAAAATGATGTATAAGGTGCACAGTAGTAGATTTGCCGTCGGTACCTGTCACTGCTATTATGTTTTTACCTTTGTAAAATCTATAGGCTAATTCGGTTTCTCCTATTACTTCTTTTGAAGATTTTATAGCCTCTTGCCAAAGAGGATGAGAAGGTGGTATACCAGGGGATAAAACTACGGTATCTACACTGCCCCAGACTTCCCGCCAGAGGTTTTTATCTTCTTTATCATCTCCAATTATTACCTCAAAACCCTTTGCTTTTAAAAGATTAAAAGCTGCTAAACCGCTTCTTCCTTTTCCCCAAACTAAGTAAGCCACTAACCTTTATCTGTATAAGTTTAATATAGTTGCTGTAAGCTGTGGATTGTTTTGAAGGTTTTGATTATGTTGCTCTTGGGTATTTTGGTTTTTGGCTTCGTTGTTTTTGTTAACAGTTGTAGCTTGAGCCGTGTTTTGATTGTTAGCTTGCTCGTTTACCTTGTTGTGGTGATGCACATTGTAAGCGTTATAAGCTCCAACTGCATTTACGTTTGCCATATCTTTATCCTCCTTAAAATAAAATATAATAATTATCTCAAATTTTGCAAGTGCATAGATGCTTGACAATACCAAAAATAAAGAATATACTATAACATTTAACCTATGGAAGAAAAAGTAGCTGATGTTGTAAAAATTGCAAGAGAGTTTCACGCAAGAGGATGGCTTCCAGCCACTGCTGGCAATCTATCTGTAAGACTTGATGATAAAAGAGTATGTATAACTGCATCTGGGACTCACAAAGGACATATAACCGAAAAAGACTTTGTGATAGTAGATTATGAAGGCAATACGTTGGAAGGTAAGAAAAAGCCCTCTGCTGAGACGCTTCTTCATCTTATGGTGTATAAAAGCTTTCCCGATGTAAATGCGGTTTTTCACGTGCATACTATAAACTCTACCCTTGTTTCAAGGTTTTTAGAAGACAAAGTAATATTAAAAGATTATGAGCTTTTAAAAGCCTTTGACGGAATAGACACCCATGAAAGTGTTGTAGAAATACCTATTTTCCAAAATATGCAAGATATGAGAGCTTTATCTAATATACTACAAAAAGCTATAGACAAAAACGAAGTAAGATACGGATTTTTACTAAAATCCCACGGCATTTACGCATGGGGTAAAGATACGATGGATGCATACGTAAAGCTTGAAGCCTTAGATTTTTTGTTTGATTGCGAGTTAAGGAGTATGCATTTGCAAAGGAGTAGCCTATGAGTCATTTAGCAACTTACGACGAGAATGGCACACTTTTAGAGCTTTTAAAAGATTATGAAACAATATCAAAAAAATTATCAGATTTAGGTGTAAGGTTTGAAAGATGGAAAGCTGACAACGAACTTTCTTGGGATGCCGGGCAAGAAGAGGTGGTAAAAGCTTATAAAGAAGATATAGATAGAATAATCGGAGAGTTTGGATTTAAATCTTTAGATGTGGTAAGCCTAACACCAGAAAATCCTAAAAAAGATGAGTTAAGAAACATGTTTTTAAAAGAGCACACTCACTCTGATTTTGAAGTGAGGTTTTTTGTAGATGGAAGCGGTACTTTTTATCTTCATATAGATGATAAAGTTTATGTGGCTTTTTGTGAAAAAGGAGATTTTATAAGCGTGCCAGCTTATACGAAGCATTGGTTTGATATGGGTTCAAAGCCTTTTTTCAAAGCTATAAGATTTTTCTTGATACCTGAGGGCTGGGTAGCAGATTTTACGGGTTCTGACATATCTTTAAAAATTCCAACCCATGACGATATAGCCATTCTATGATAAAAGCAATACTTACAGATATTGAGGGCACTACTTCTTCTATAAGCTATGTAAAAGAGGTGATGTTTGAATATTCAAAAATACGTTTAAAAGATTATCTTCAAAAACACTGGGAGGAAGAGCATATAAAAGATATAATCAATGCGCTATCTCAAAAGCTTGAAAAAAAAGTAGATTTGGAAACAGCCGTTTTAGTTTTCAAAGATTTTATTGAAAAAGATATAAAAGATACGCTTTTAAAAGAGCTTCAAGGACATATCTGGGAAGAGGGGTTTAAAAGCGGTGAGCTAAAAGGTCATATATACGAAGATGCTTATCTTAAACTAAAAGAGCTAAAAGAAAAAGGATACAAAATTTTTGTGTATTCTTCTGGTTCTATAAAAGCCCAAAAACTCTTTTTTGGATATTCGGTATATGGAGATATCACATATCTTTTTGACGGGTTTTTTGATACAACAGTAGGCCCTAAAAAAGATAAAAACTCTTATATAAAGATAGCTTCAGCTACTGAAATAGAACCGCAGGCATTTTTATTTTTATCCGATGTAAAAGATGAGATAAAAGCATCCAAAGAAGCAGGTATGAATGCTATTTTAGTATCAAGGGACAAACCTTGCGAAGAAAAAGATTGTATCAGAGATTTTAATGATATAAACCTCTAACAAGTTGACTTTAAGTCATAGCCGATTCGTAAAACTTCATGATTCTTTCAACTGAT
>PNJC01000087.1 GCA_002878215.1 Hydrogenobaculum sp.
TGTGGGAACAAAAGTTTGGTGATTTTGTGCCAAACTTCCAAGCGGCATGGCTTGACCAGAAAGACTTAGGTTATGCAACAGCAGGTACTACGGTAGATCAACCGGAAGCCCAAGGATATTATCTTCAAACACAGCTTTTATACGATAGATACGTAGGCATAGGAAAACCAGCCCTTGTGTTAAGGTATGAAAACGATGAAAACAAAAACTATTATACAGTAACCAACAATGGTGTTACAAGCTTTGTAACCGGTAAAGTAGCTATGACAGATATATTCTTTAACTACTACATAGATGGTGGAAATGCAAATATATCTTTAGGCGCTCAAATAGTATCTCCAAACTCTGATTTAAAGAACGCTACAGCTAACGGCAATAATCAACTCAAAGACTTCACAGACTGGACACTTGCTTTAAGAACAGTATTTTAAGCTTTTAATAAAAATGTTATGCTTGGGAGGGAAGGTAGGAAGGAGCTTTTCATAGCTTTGTCCTTTGGCGGGTTTCAATGCCCGCTTTTTATACTTTTTAATTATGTTTTTGTATAGATATAAAAATATAACCCTCTATATATATCTCAAAAAAGACAAGATTTTTTATATAAAGCCCTATATATCAGATGAAAAAGATTATATACCAAAAGATTTAAAAGATATATTTGATGAGTATTTTCTAAATAAAAAAGACATAGAGCGCTTTGATATGTTTTACATGCCAGAAAGATATCAAGATATTTATAAATACCTCAAAGAAAACGTAAAGTTTGGACAAGTGATAAGCTATAAGGAGCTTGGTGATAGACTTAATTTGCATCAAAGGACGATAGCCACCGCTATGAAATCAAACCCACTTCCTATATTTATACCTTGTCATAGAGTGGTGTTTAACGGCTTTTACAAAGACAAAAATCACATAGGTGGTTATAACGCCGGTGTGGACGTAAAAGCGTTTTTGTTAAGACACGAAAGCGTGTTGTAGATATTTTCTATATCCTCTAAGGATAGTTCCTCTGCTCTTTTAAAAGCGTATTTATCTTCTATACTTAGCTTTTGTTTTAGCATCTTTCTTTTGTTTGAGAAAAGCTTTTTCAAAAATTCCATGTAATCTTTCTTTGGAAAAGAAGGGGTTTGTTCTTTTTTGTTAAAAACTATTACAGAGGACGTAACCTTTGGGACAGGGTTAAAGAATCTACCAGGCACGCTAAAAGCGTAAGATACTTCAAAATATGTATTTACATAAGCCCAAAGCCAGGATTTATCTTTGGAGTTTGAGACAAGCCTTTCCCCCACTTCTTTTTGAAGCATAAAAACCATTTTTGATATGTGCTTTTCTTGGTTTATCATGTTTATGAGTATGTTTGCATACATGTTGTAAGGAAGGTTTCCTATGATTTTTGCTTTTTCGTATGCTGATAAATCAAGCTTTGAAGCATCTATATTTATAAGTTTTGCATCCTTATACTTTTCTTCCAAAAGCCTAAAAATGTCTTTGTCAAGCTCTACCAAGATAAGCTCTTTTTTGGGCTTTTGATATAAAAACTCTGTTAATGCCCCAAGACCTGGTCCTATTTCTATAACTAAATCGTATTCTTTTATATCTAAGAGCTCTACTATAGAGTTTGCTATATTTTTTGATTTTAAGAAGTTTTGACCGAAGGATTTTTTAGGTTTTAACATTAAAAATGTTGCAAAGGTAGTTAAAGGGCTCTTCGAAAAGTTGATATTCTTGATGCTTTTGATATTTTAATATAAGTTCAAGGGATTTTTTTATAAGTTCATAAGGTTTAAAGTCTTTTGAAAGTAAGTTTATAGACTGGAATCCGTTTATCGTGTGTATTACATCTTCTAAGATACCTTCCATTACCATGTCAAACTTGTTTTCTTGATAAAACATGCTTCTTTGCATATTGTTTTGTAGGCTTTTGGCTAAAGCTATTATTTTTAGCCATGTCTTGACTGTATTTTCCCAGTGATCTTTTGGTAGGTTTTGAAGCTCAATCGTTATATAACTTATAAGATACTTTGCTACGTAGTCTGAGGCTGTCCTTTCACTTATAAAATCGTTAGACTGATAAGCGTCTTCGTTTTTGATAAGGTTTGTTAAATCTTTTTTCACCGTTTTTGCTCTCAAAGAGCGGTGCATAGAGCAC